>DCTU01000400.1 GCA_002329445.1 bacterium UBP9_UBA1432 | reverse complement strand
CTGGAGGCCGCGGGCCGGGTCGAGGAGGCCCTGACCTTGTATGAGGACGCCGTCGAGAGCCTGCTGGACTGGACGGTGCAGATCGCCGAGCACCCACCCCTGGACGAGGCCGGCCGAAGGCTTTTCGAGCGCGCCGTGGCCTTGCGCCTGGCTCGGGGCGACCAGGAGGGGGCGTTGACCCTGCTGGCCCGATCGGGCTCGGCCGAGGTGGCCGCGGCCCTGGACGTCGAGGTCCTGGGGCCCGGGATGGACGCGCTGCGTTCTCGCCTTCAGGCTCTGCAGGCCGAGTTGAGCCAGACCTCCTCGGCGCGGCGCCGGGCCGAGGTGGCCCAGGAGCTGGCCTCGACGCGTCAGGAGTTCTTCGCCTCGCTGAACTCGTTGAAGACCCGGGACACCGACTTCGACCGCCTGCTCTCGGTCCGTCCCGGCGACCTGGAGGCCTTGCAGGCGCGTCTGGAACCCGAATGCCTGCTGTTGCAGTACTACCCGGGATCAGACGCCCTGTACGTGATGGCCCTGACCCGCGAGCGCTACGCCGTGCGGCGCGTGGGGGTGGACCGACGGCGCCTGGAAGAGCTGGTCGGTCGCTATCGGGAGAGCCTGCAAGATCCTTCCCGTGCCCTGGACCTGGAGGCCGGCCGGTTGCTGTACGGCTTCCTG
Organism: bacterium UBP9_UBA1432; assembly: GCA_002329445.1. Taxonomy (GTDB): domain Bacteria; phylum Vulcanimicrobiota; class Xenobia; order Xenobiales; family Xenobiaceae; genus Xenobium; species Xenobium purgamenti. The sequence goes on along the minus strand of DCTU01000400.1, from coordinate 4,538 downwards.
ATCGAACCGGTCCGGGATCTGGCGGAGGGTCGGCGGGCTTTGCGGCTGGTTCCGGGAGGAGCCTTGTGGTATCTGCCCTTCGACGCCCTGCCTCGGCCTCAGGGAGGGTTCCTGGTGCAGGACTGGCAGACCAGCACGCTGGCCTCGGCCAACGTCCTGAACCTGCTCCTCTCCCGAGAGCGGCCTGAGGACCTGCACGTGGTCGGGGTGGGGGCTCCCGAGGGGGTCGATCTGCCCGGGACCCTGGCGGAGCTGAAGGCGCTTCAGCGGGCCTGGCCCCACGCCCGGCTGCTGACGGGGAGCCAGGCGGGGCTGCGCAGAGTGATGGAGGCGGCCAACGGCGCCGATGTCCTGCACCTGGGGACCCACGGCACGGTGGACGCTCAGGACCCCAACGCCAGCGGCCTGCACCTGGCCGACGGCACCCTGCGGCTGGCCGATCTGTATGGCCTTCGTCTGGCGCCTGGTTCCCTGGCCGTGCTGAGCGCCTGTCAGACGGGCCTGGCCGGCGAGGTTCCCGGCCGGGACCTGGCCAGCCTGGCCCAGGGCCTGGCCACCGCGGGGGCCTCGACGGTGGTGGCTTCGCTGTGGTCGGTAGACGACGCCGCAACGGCCGAACTCTTCGACGAGTTCTACGCCCGACTGGCCGGGGGGAGCGGTCGGGCCGAGGCCCTCCGCCAGGCCCGCTGGACCCTGCTGGCCCGCCCCGAACGCGCGCATCCCTTCTACTGGGCCGCCTTCACCCTGCTGGGGGACCCGGACTAGACGGTTTTTTCTGCAGGAGGCACCGGGCCGGAAGGATTCCCTGCAGGGCCCCGACCCTCTCTGACGCAAGTCGCCCCTTCCCCGGCCGGGAGCGCTGCGCCGTCGCCGCCCCCTGGCGCCGTGCAGCGGCGACGGCTCAAGGCGTGAGGACGGTCGGGAGGGTCAGACGGCAGGCGTGGCAGGCTCGGCGGTCTTCTTGGCGGAGGTCTTCCTGGGCGTCGTCTTCTTGGCAGCGGGCTTCTTGGCGGTGGTCTTTTTGGAGGCCGCCTTGGCCTTGGTGGTCGCCTTGGTGGCCTTGGCCTGGCTGGCTTCCTCTTCCAGGCGGGCGTTCTCGGCCCGTCGGGCGTCCAGGACCATGTTCTGGCAGATGCGCGACTGGATGGTCATGTCCAGGCTCTTGTGTTCCCCGCCTTCAAGGAAGCAGACCTCCATCCGACCGGCCGACCGGTCGATCTCCAGGACCTTGTATTCCCCGATGCGGTTGCTGTAGGTCTTTCCCACCTGGAACTCGATTTCAGGCATTCACGGTCTCCTCATGTCTGGTCCTTCCCCGACCGGCATGGTTGGACCACGGGCCTGGTGCGGGGGAAAGGGTCTGGCACTAATATATCACCCTTTGTGTTTTTGGGGTACAACCACCCTGGCCGACTTCATCCCGGTCCGTCCTTCTCCCCCGAGACGCAGACCAGGGTGTCGCCCGCGCGCAGCTCCAGTCCGCGGGGGTTGAGCCGCATCTCCGGATTCGTGCCTTGCTTCGGCTGCCCGCCCGGCTCCGGTGGGCGTTCGACGGCGACCGGCAACAGGCCTCGCTCACCCAGAACCCGTCCCAGGGCCTCCTCGAAGCGCAGGCCGACCAGGTCGCCCTCCACCGGCAGACTCTCCAGGCGCGAGCCGACCGAGGAGTGCAGCAGGTCTTTGATCACCGACACCGCCCCGGTGTGCATGGCCGCTTGGGCCAGCATGTGTCCGGCCAGGTCGCGGGTGAGGATCACCTGGTCGACCTTCCCCATGCGCAGATGGTCCTCGTTCATGGCGTTGGACAGCTCGGCGCAGGTGCGGACCCGGGGGTTGATCTTCTCGATGGTCAGGGCCGCCAGGACCGTCCGGGCGTCGGCGTCCTGGCGGGTGCGCCCGTCCCCCAGATCCGAGACGATCACGGCCGCCCTGGCCTTGTCGACGTTGGCCTTCTTGAGGACCTCCGAGCGCGTGAAGTCGTCGCGAAGGTGGTGGACCAGGTCCGAGCGGCGCAGGGCCTCCCTGCCGGGCAGTTCCTCGCGGTTGCAGATCACCACGACGTCCTTCTCGCGGAAATCGCGGGTGTTCTGGAACTCCTTGAGCATGGTCTCGACGCCGGAGTTCCAGCCGCAGACCACCAGATGGTCCTCCAGTTCGGACAGTCTCTTGCCCTTCAAGACGGTGCCCTCCTTCAACTTCTCGATCATGATGGCGGAGATGGTGCCGGTGATGACGGCGAAGAAGCCCAGGCCCGAGAACATGATCATCAAAGCTGCGACCTTCCCCCCGAGGGTCCTGGGCAGTTCGGTGATGTATTCTCCCGCAAACAGCGAAAAGAGGGCCGACCAGAAGGGCCTCTCCAGGGAGGTTCCCTCCCCCGAGCGGTATTCGAAGGTGGCCAGGGCCAGGGTCCCCGCCACCACCGCGAAGCCGACCAGGAAGAAGTACAGCAGGTACTCCGCGCTCCGGCGCTGGAAGAGGAAACCCAGCACCCGCAGGTGCTGGTCCATCAGGTTGGGCAGGCGCAGCAGGCGCAACAGCCTCATCAGGCGGAAGGCCCGGCCCAGGCGGAAGACCCGCAGCAGGGGCAGTACGGCCAGGATGTCGATCCAGTATTCCCGGAAGAAGGCCCCGGAGCCGGGCGCGGCGATCCAGCGCAAGGCCAGCTCGACCAGGAAGAAGAGGGTGATGCCCGCCTGCACCTCGCCCAGGAGGCGGTGGGTGGAAGAGCCTTCCGGGATGGAGAGTTCCCACGCCAGAAGAGTGACCGAGACCAGGATCAGGGTGAAGACCAGTCCGCCGAAGAGGCGGTGGTTCACCAGTTGGCGGATCCTTGGTCGGATGGACTCGGTGATGGTCAGGGCTCCCTCACGGATCGGGGCGCCTGTCGGCAGCCTCGGAAAGACCCTTGTTCCATTCGAGGCGGTTCCCCTGCCCGAAGGAAAGCCCCCGGGCAACGCACGGGGGCTTCATGGCAAGGGTTGATGCCGGTCGGACCGGAGATTCAGCGGTTCAACAACCAGCCCAGGGCCCAGCCCACTGCGATGGTGGCCGGGAAGGTCAGAAGCCAGGCCACCATGATCTTGCCGCCCAGTCCCCACTTGACGGCCTTGGGGTTGCGCACGCTGCCGACACCCAGGATGCTGCCGGTGATGGTGTGGGTGGTGCTGACCGGGATGCCCATTTCGGAGGCCACCTCCAGCGTCAGGGCGGCGCCCATCTCGGCCGAGAAACCCTCCATGGGGCGGATGTGGGCCAGTTTCATGCCCAGGGTTCGGATGACCTTCCAGCCTCCCGCCGCCGTGCCGATGGCCATGGCCGTGGCGCAGCTCAGGATGACCCACAAAGGGATCGTGGGCATCCCCTTGGCGTCGGTCTGGGGCAGGACCCAGTCCGGCAGGTGGATGGCGGTGTGCGCGCTGATGGTCAGCAACGAGAGGGTGATCACGCCCATGACCTTCTGGGCGTCGTTCTTGCCGTGCTGGAAGGCCATGAAGGAGGCCGAGAGGATCTGCAACGAGCCGAAGAGCTTCTTCCCGGCGCGGGCCGAGATGCGGTCGCCGCTGGCAAACCAGATGCACCCCACCAGGACGACGTAGCTGACGAGGAGGCCCAGCAGGGGCGAGAGGAACAAGGCGATGACGGCGGGGGTGATCCCGTCCCACTTCACGACCTCGGCCCCTCCGCCGCGGGCAAAGGAGGTGCCCAGCGCGGCCCCGATGATGCCGCCCATCAGCGAGTGCGAACCGCTGCAGGGAAGCCCCGCCCGGGTGCAGGCCGTGACCCAGGCAGCGGCCGCAAACATGGCCGCGACCACGCTCCACTGGGTGATCGCGCCCTCGTCCACCCACTTGCTGGCGATGGTCTGGGCCACCGTGGTGCTGACCAGGGCGCCCACGAAGTTCATCCCCGCGTTCATCACCACGGCGTGCGCGGGTTTCAGGACGCGGGTGGAGACCACCGTGGCGATGGCGTTGGCTGAGTCGTTCCAGCCGTTGGTGAAGTCGAAGAACAGCGAGACCACCACGACCGAGATCAGGGCCACCAGCACGGCGGTCTCGGGGGACATCATGGCGTCGAGGGCGGAAGCGAGCTCAAGCATGGCTTTCTGGCGAGCCTTCCTGGAGATTTGACATGTCTGGTTTCTCTCCCTGAATCCGCCACCTACCGTNNCCGTGGCATTCGGCCGCCGATCCGGGCCCGTCTGGGTCGTCAGGTGCACCTCTGCGGTGCTCACGTAGCCTCCAACTACGCTCCGCTCCTCAAGGCGCGCCTTCCTTGCATCCAGACCCGNNNTGGCACACCCGGGCGCCTCATTCCCCCATGGTCGGCCTTCTGTGCTCCTGGGCCGGGGCCCCGGGGACGCCGGCGGGTTCGGGTGGTGGGCGGGGATTCCTTCCTGTCGGCCCGGAAAATCCCGGCCCGGAATCCCAGGGGCACGGCAATGGGCCGGGCGGATCCGAGCGAGAGGCCCCCAGGACCTCCCCGGAGGGCAGGTCCTGGGGGCCTCGGAGGCCATTCAGGGAGGGCGATCAGGC
>DCTU01000371.1 GCA_002329445.1 bacterium UBP9_UBA1432 | reverse complement strand
GGGTCTGGATGCAAGGAAGGCGTGCGTCGAGGAGCGGAGCGTAGTTGGAAACTACGTGAGCACCGTAGAGGTGCGCCTGACGACGCAGACGGGCCCGGATCGGCGGCCGAATGCCACGGTAGGCGGCGGATTCAGGGAACCCCGGCAACCCCCTCCGCCTTGCACCCCCCGTCGCCCTGGTGTACCCTGACGCCATGCGTCGCGAGACCCGCCAGCGCAAGATTCTTCGCCAGGTCCTCCGGGAGGCGGAACGCCCGCTTTCGCCCCAGGAGATCCTGGACGCCGCCCAGGATCGCCTGCCCGGCCTGGGGCTGGCCACGGTGTACCGCAACGTCAAGGCCCTGCTGGAAGACGGTCTCCTGCAGGCCGTGGAACTGCCTGGTCAGGGCCTGCGCTACGAGGTGGCGGGCAAGCACCACCACCACCACTTCCACTGCCGCGAGTGCGGGAAGGTCTTCGAGGTCTGGGGGTGTCCCGGCAACCTGTGCCCCCTGGCTCCTCCCGAGTTCCAGGTGGAGAGCCACATGATCGTGCTGTATGGGCGCTGTGCCGGGTGTGGTCGCCAGACCGGACAGGAGGCGACCTCTCCGGCTGCGAAGGGCCCGAGCCCATGTCTGGACCCCGGCTGCTCCGGAACCTGCGGACACTAGGCCTCTACCTGCTGCTGGCAGGCCTGGCCCTCTTCGCCACGGTCCCCTTCCTGTGGTTGCTGTCGACCTCCTTGAAGTCGGGGGACGTCTTCACGTCGCGGGGCCTGCTGGACCTGATCCCCCGGGAACCGACCCTGGAATACTACGTCCGCCTGCTGGGCATGAGCGAGCAGCTCCCCTTGCTCCGCTTCTTCTGGAACACCGCGCTGATCTGCGTCTGGGGGGTCGTCCTGGAGGTCAGCCTGGCGGCGCTGGCGGCCTATCCCCTGGCCCGCATGGAGTTCAAGGGCAAGACCCTGGTCTTCGCCCTGCTTCTGTCCACCTTGATGCTGCCCACCCAGGCCAACATGATCGTCAACTTCGTCACCATCCGCTGGCTGGGACTCTTCAACACCCTCTCCGCCGTGGTTCTGCCCGCAGCCACCAGCGTCTTCGGCATCTTCCTGATGCGCCAGGCCTTCCTGGTGGTGCCCCGCGAGCTGGAGGACGCCGCCCGGATCGACGGCTGCGGCGAGCTGGGCATCTTCTGGCACGTCATGCTGCCTCTGAGCCGGGCTGCCCTGGGGACGCTGGCCCTGTTTGCCTTTGTCTCCCATTGGAATTCCTTCCTGTGGCCCCTGGTGGTCCTGAAGTCCGCCGAACTCTACCCTCTGAGCGTCGGCATGGCCTACATGGCCGAGACCTTCGACTCGGACTTCCGGCTGGTGGCGGCCGGCTCGGTGGCGGGCATGCTGCCGATCCTGATCCTCTTCCTCCTGGTCCAGAAGCAGTTCATCCGAGGCATCACCGCCGGGGCGGTCAAGTAGCCTGGCCGGCCCGCAGACGCTGGAGACCCGCACCACCAAGCCTGCGCCGAAGGGGGCAGCCCTGGTCCTGTGTGCGGGGCGCTCGGCCAGGATGGGCCGCCCCAAGGCCCTGCTTCCCTTCCAGGGGGGCACCTTCCTCAGCGTGATCCTCGACCGCCTGCGAGCCCTGGGTCTGCCCTTCATGGCGGTGGTGCGCGGTCCGGACCTGCTCCTTCCCGAGGAGGTGCTGGCCGGGCTGCCGGTGCTGGTGAATCCCGACCCCGAGACGGGGCCCATCGGCTCGATCCAGGCGGGGCTGAAGGCGGGGGCCCGAGGCTTTCCCTGGCTCCTGGCGGTCCCGGTGGACCATCCGGCTGTCACCCTGGAGACCCTGCAAGCCTTGGTTCGCGCCGCCGAGGCTGGGGGGGGGCACCTGTGGGTTCCTTCCCATCGGGGAAGACGGGGGCATCCCGTGGTCTTCTCCCAGGCCTGCTATGAGGACCTGATGTCGGTTCCCCCAGGGGAGGGGGCCCGTTGGGTGGTGGCCCGCCATCGAAACCTCCGGGTGGAGGTCCCCGTCGAGGACCCCGGAGTCCTGCGCAACGTCGACACTCCCCAGGAGTATCGGCAACTGCTGCGAGAGGATGGGGTTTTGGGCCATGGCTCGAGATTTCGTGACCGCGACCCGCAAGCCGCGGGCAGGGTGGGCGGCGGCGACACAGAAGCCAGGGACCCGGCCACCTTCGGCACTTCAAGGAGTCGTCCCAAGCCCATGACCCGTTTCGTCCTCAACTCCCGCGTCGTGCAGACCGACCAGCCTCCCGGCACGATCCTGCTGGACTTCATCCGCCTGTCCTCCGGGCTGACGGGCACCAAGGAGGCCTGCCGCGAGGGCGAGTGCGGGGCCTGCACCGTGCTGCTCGGTTCTCCGGGGCCCCAGGGCCTGGTCTATCGGGCCGTGGCCTCGTGCCTGCTGCCGCTGGGTGACGTCCAGGGCTGCCACGTCGTCACCGTGGAGGGCCTCTCGGAGGGCCCCCTGACCCTGGTCCAGGAGATGATTCTCGAGCACAGCGCGTCGCAGTGCGGGTTCTGCACGCCTGGGATCGTGATGTCCCTGACGGGATTCTGCCTGGCCTCGACGACCTTCTCTTTCCCGGAGGCGCTGGACGCCCTGGACGGCAACCTGTGCCGCTGCACGGGCTACGTGGCCATTCGCGACGCCGCCCGGGCGCTGTGCGAGCGCCTGGAGGGGGTGCAGCTCGACCCGGAGGTCCGGGTCGCCACCCTGGTGGAGTTGGGGGTCCTGCCGCGAGGGTTCCTGGAGGCGCCAGGCCTGGTGAGCCAGCTCCAGACCCCGGAGCCACCTGGCACATCGGAGGCCGTCAACCCGGTTCTGGTGGCCGGCGGCACCGATCTCTTCGTCCAGAAGCCCGAAGAACTGCGGGAAGCACCCCTCGAGTTCCTGTCCCGGCGCCGGGATCTGGACTTCATCCGGCTGGAGGACGGCGTCCTGCGGGTGGGGGGCGCGGTGACCTTGGAGTCCTTCCGGCTCTCGGAGGTCGTGAACCGCGTCTTCCCGACCCTGCGCGACGATCTGCTGCTGCACTCCTCGACGATCCTGCGCAATCGGGCGACGCTGACCGGAAACATCGTGAACGCCTCGCCGGTGGGCGACGTGACCATCATGCTGCTGGCCCTGGACGCCACCCTGGAGATCGGCACCGCCGCAGGACAGACCCGACGGGTGCCCCTCTCGGAGTTCTACCGTGGCTACAAGGAGTTCGACCTGACCCCCGGAGAGCTGATCACCGAGATCCGCATCCCTGAACCTGCGCCGGGGACCCGCTTCAACTTCGAGAAGGTGTCCAACCGCGAGATTCTCGACATCGCCGCGGTCAGCACGGCCCTGCGGCTGGTCCTGGCCCCCGATGGCACCATCCAGGACCTGCGCCTCTCGGCGGGGGGGGTGGCCCCGGTCCCCCTCTTCGTCACCGGTCTGGAGAAGTTCCGTGGGCTGAAACCTGAGGGCGAGACGGTGGGCCTCCTGGCCCGGCACGTGGTCGAGGCGGTCTCGCCGATCAGCGACATCCGCGGATCGGCCACCTACAAGAGGTTGCTGCTGGGGCAACTGGTGCGGGCCCATTTCTCCGCGGAGGTGCTGTCGTGAAGAACGTGGACATGCAGATGCACGTGCGGGGGACCTCCCAGTTCGTCGACGACCTGGCCGCTCCGGCGGGTTGCCTGCACGCGGCCCTGGTCACCTCCCGCGTGGCCCGCGGGCGGATCCGCTCGCTGGACCTGGGTGAGGTGCTGGCCGCTCCCGGGGTGGTGGCCGTGTACACCCACCGGGACGTTCCTGGCCTGAACGAGGTGGGGCACGTCTTGAAGGACCAGCCCTTGCTGGCGGTCGACCGGGTGGAGTACATCGGGCAACCCCTGGCCCTGGTCGTGGCCGAGAGCCACCTGCAGGCCTGGCAGGCGGCGGCCCGGGGGCGGGCCGACATCGAGGAGCTCCCCGCCGTCTTCGACCCGCGGGAGGCCCTGGCCCAGGGGATGATCCACGGCCAGAAGCGGATCCTGGTCAGCGGGGACCCTGACGCCGCCTTCGAGAAGTGTCATCACGTCGTGCAGGGGAGCCTGTCCAGCGGACCCCAGGAACACTTCTACTTCGAGACCCAGCGGGCCCTGGCCGTGCCCACCGAGCACGACACCCTCAAAGTCCACGCCTCCACCCAGTCCCCGGGGGCCTACCATCGCCACCTGGCCGAGGTGCTGGGGCTTCCCATGCACAAGGTCGAGCTGGACATCCGCCGGCTGGGAGGAGGCTTCGGAGGCAAGGAGTCGACGGCTGTCTGGGTCGTCGCGCCCGCCCTGGCGGCCTTCCTGCTCAAGCGCCCGGTCAAGCTGGTGCTGCCCCGGAACCACGACATCGCCACCAGCGGCAAACGGCATCCCTACGAGTATGACTATCGCATCGGCCTGGACGAGGAGGGCCGGATCCTGGCCTACGAGGTCGACCTGTATCAGCATGCCGGGGCCTGCGCTGACATCTCGCTGGCGGTCCTGGGTCGCTCGTTCCTGCACGCCTCGGGTGCCTATCGGATCCCCAACATCCGGGTCCGCGCCGTGAGTTGCCGGACCAACATCCCGCCCAACAACGCCTTCCGGGGCTTCGGCGTGCCCCAGGGCACCTTTGCCATCGAGGCCGCCGTGACCCACGCCGCGGAGGTCATGGGCGTGCCGGCCGCACAGATCAAGCGCACGAACCTGGCGGGGGACGGGGATGTCCTGCCCTTCGGCATGGTGCTGGAGAACACCAATTCCGTGCGCTGCTGGGAGACCCTGGACGCCCGGGTGGATCTGGCCGCCCGCCACGCGGCCGTGGCCGAGTACAACCGCACCCACACCGACTCCAAACGAGGGCTGGCCGTGGTCCCGGTGTGCTTCGGCATCTCTTTTGCCCAGACGGCCCTCAACCAGGCCGGGGCGCTGGTCAACATCTTCGTGGACGGCAGCGTCGAGGTCAGCACCGGGGCCGTGGAGATGGGCCAGGGGGTCAACACCAAGATCCAGTTGGTGGCAGCCCGGACCCTGGGGATCGCCTCGGACCGGGTGCGGGTGCACACGACCAACACCTCGAGGGTTCCCAACGCCTCGCCGACTTCGGCCAGCACGGGCGCCGACCTCAACGGGATGGCCACGAAGTACGCCTGTGAGGAGCTCCTCTCCCGGCTGCGTCGCTTCGCCGGGCAGCACCTGGGCCATGACGATCCCGAGCAGATCACGATTCGCGAGGGGGTCGTCCATCTGGCCGGCAAGCCCACCGAGTTGTCCTGGGAGAAGCTGGTGGCGGCGGCCCAGTGGGCTCGGGTGGATTTGTCCAGCCACGCCTTCTACGCCACCCCCAACCTGCATCTCGATCCCAGGACCGAGCGAGGGCGCCCCTTCGCCTACTACAGTTGCGGGACATCTCTGACCGAGGTCTGGCTGGACTGCGTGCGGGGCACCTATCGACTGGAGTCGGTCGAGGTGGTCCATGACGTGGGCCGCTCGTTGTCCGAGGTCATCGATCGGGGCCAGGTGGCAGGAGGGGTCGTGCAGGGGATCGGCTGGGCCACCGTCGAGCAGCTTCGATATGCACCCGACGGTCGGGTCCTGACGGGGGCCAATGCCTACAAGATCCCTGACTTGAAGTCCCTGGCGCCCCACTTCGCCGTGACGCTGCTGGAGAACTCGCAGAACCCCAACGCGGTGTGCAACTCCAAGGCTGTCGGGGAACCCCCCCTGATCCACGGGCTGGGGGCCTGGTTGGCGATTCTGGACGCCCTGCGCAGCGTGCGCCGGGACAAGGAGCTGCCCTCGCTCCCCCTGACCCCCGAGAAGGTCTTCATGTACCTGCACGGTTGAACCGGCAACATCGGCTGGAATTGAATTGTTTTCGAGGATGACTGCCCTCGACTCTTCCATCATCCGGGGCCGGGAGAAATCGCGCGAGTCAGCGGCTCATGGAGCACTGGTCTGGTGCAGGTGGGCTTGATTTGAATTCAATCTAAAAATCGTGGTCGGGATCACGAAGGCCAGCCAAACCGCATGCTACAATCGGGGTATCCGGTGATTCCGGGAGCGCCTGATGCTGGACCGAATGCGGCGTCTGTGGTGGTTGGAGCTGGGCATCGTGGCCCTGGCCCTGCTGGTGATCTCCCGGATGGGAGGGCCTCCGGAGCCCGACCCCTCCAGCTCGGCCGGGACTCCCCTGGTCCTCTACTTCGCGGTCTACGATCGCCAGGATGAACCGGTCTCCGAGGCGCGGATCCATCTGGAGAATCCAGCCTCTGGATCCAAGAGCGCCAAGAGCGCCAAGAACGCTCGGACGGGCCCGGACGGGCGCGTCACCCTCTACTCGGTGCTTCCGGGAAGCCAGGACCGTCGGCTCCTCTACACCGTCGAGCCGCCCGGGAGGGACGCCTTCTCGGGGACCCTGGAACTGCCGCAACGGCCAGGACTCCGCCAGACCCAGCCTCCCCATGTGCTGACGGTGGAGCAGGACCTCAACGGGGTCACCTGGCGCGCGGACGTGGTGGTGCGCTGCCCCTGAGCCCATCCCTGAACGCCAGTCGTGGACCGGGCGCCAGGCCCTGGCTGCCCAGGGGATTGTAGTAGCGGAACTTCTCCCCATCCCGGTGGACTTCAGGGGTCCAGCGGCAGGTCCGTTCATCCCCGGCCCGGTTGTGCCAGGTGACCACCACGGCGTAGCTGCGGCCCAGGGGGGCGCCAGGACAGCTCAGTTCGAAACTGGCGTCGCCGACGTCGGTCCACCAGGTCTTCTCCCAGCGCCGGTTGTAGTTGCCGTATTCCCAGGCCTCGATCCGGTAGACCCAGTAGCGGTCCTCCTGCTCCTGGCCGACGGTGAAGGGGTAGGCCAGGACGGTGAAGCTGCCGGACTCTTCGACCGAGCGGGCTCCCACCTCCGGTCCCGAGGTGGGGGAGAGCGAGACCTGCAGGGTTCGGATGGCGCCGGCCGAGATCTGGACCTGGCCGCTGGCGCTCTTGAATCCAGGAAGCGTGATGTAGGCCTTCATCGGGCCGGCCGGCAGATGGTCGATCCGGAAGGCCCCGTTCAGGTCGCTGAGGGCCTCCTGGCCGTCGTCGAGGTGGATCTGGGCGTTGGCCAGCAGGCGTCCGTCGGAGGAGACCACCTGCCCCACCAGGGAGCCGGTGGTCGGCGCCGGCGGGGCGGGCNNGGGGGAGCCCACCTCCAGGGCCAGGTTGTTCCCGGGGTAGCGGTCGACCATGACCCGAAGGGCACCCGAAGAGGCTCCTGGGGGAACCCGGAACTTGACCCGGGTCGGACTCCACTCCACGATGTCCTCCGGCTGCACCGGAAGCCCGGCGAGCGTCAGGACGCCGCGGCCGGGGGAACCCAGGCCCTGGCCGGTCAGGGTCACGACCTGTCCGGGGGTGGCCCGGGGGGGGGTGATTCTCTGGAGCGTGGGAGACCCGCCCGAAGGAGGCGACTGGTTCCAGTTCAGGTCCATCTCCGACCAGCAGAAGACCGCCCCGATCTGGCTGGGACCGAAGACCTCACCTGGGGAGCGCAGGTCGGCCGCCACCCACTGGGAGCCTCGGGAGGCGTACAGGGTGGAGAAGATCCAGGCGCGTCCGGGCGAGGTCTCCGGGCTGGCCACCTCGGCCGGACGGGCGGTGGTGCCCCCCGGCCGGGTCAGCGTGATGTTCTGGCGCTGGACCGAGCCTTGGAAGGGGGAGGCCACGAGGTTCCAGCCGGCATACAGCCGGGTGGTGCGGACCAGGTTTTCCGCAGGGGGGCCGGAGAACTCCACCAGGCCCGGGCGATCGCAGTAGGCCAGGTAGGCCTGGCCCGGGTCCACCTGCTGGGGCTGGTTCACCGGATCGATCGGCTCGAGCCCGCCCGGACCCCGGTGCAGCAGCATCCGGTCCAGGCCACGCACAGCCTCCAAGCGGCCCACCGGAAAGTTGATCAACTGCCAGCCGGCGCTGGTCTGCACCTGCTGCACGGGCCAGCGGGAGGCCTCCGGGTCCGGCGCCTGGGGCAATCTCGTCAGCAGCGGGGGAGGTTGGGCCGGCATGCCCGGGATCCGGGTGGGGTCCAGGGCCTCGCGGGGGGAGGCCGAACCGGCAGCGGTCAGCACCAGCCAGGCGGCCAGGACGATCAGGACCAGGCGCGTTCGAAGCAGCATGGAGGAAGGTTCCGGCACCTCGAGGCGATTCCCTGGTGGGCAGGCGCCTTCGTCCCGGGCGCTACCAGGAGTCTGTGTGAGTATCCGGACCGAGCATCGCCGAGGGATCTTGTGCACCCCGCAAGGCGCAAAAAGTCGTGGTTTGCTGGAGGCAAATGAGACTTTTTGCAACACAGCGGGAGTGCAAGAGACCCGGCGAGGCGACCGACGCGGTATTCACACAGGCTCCTAGGGAATCGGCTGGCCGGTCAGTGCGGCGAAGAGGCGGATGAGCGAGGCTTCCATCTTCTTCTCCAGCTCCTCGGCCCGGTCTCGGGTCAGTCGACCCCCGTACCCCGAGCCGCGGACGCAGATGGCCTTGCGCTCGGGGTTGACCTCGAAGGATTTCAGCTCCAGGTAGCCGCCGATCTCGTCCCAACTGATCGCCAGCTCGTGCGAGGTGACGGCCAGGACCTGGCCGGTCAGCACGTCGCCTTCCCACAGGACCAGCCGGACCGGGTCGCCGACCTTGCCGATCGACCCTTCCCGGGTCAGCCAGCGGGACAGCCCCTCGGCCTGCTGGTAGTGGTGCATCAACTGCTCGTTGTGGTAGGGTGCCGCCAGGAGGGCGAAGAACCCGGTCCGGTCCCGGCCCCAGTAGTTCTCGACGTACAGCTTGAGGATCGAGAGCGACATCTCCCAGCCGGACTCGGCATCGCCCGCGCCCTCCTGCCCTTCGGCGCCCGGGCCGGTCTCGACCACCTCGACCTGCGAGCCGACCCCGTAGGGGCGAATCGAGATGGTCAGGGTCTGGGTGCCCATCCCCGGGACGGCGGCCTTCAGGACCACCTTCCTGGGGGGCTGGACCTCGGGCAGCGAGTACTCCACCGAGAAACCGAAGCGCTCCCAGGTCATCTGGAGCTTGCTGCCCGAGCCCGGCCAGCCGGTCACCTTGTCGCAGAACCAGCGCGACAGGTGCTCGGGTTCGGTCCAGGCGTCGAAGGCCCGCTCGGGAGGGGCGGAGGTGATGGTGGCGCGGCGGATGGAAGGTTCGTGCACGGGGACCTCTTCGGGAAGGCGGGCCGGTTCCCTATCGCAGGTGCCAGGAGCCCCTGGAGGCGGCGAGAAGGTGGCGGCCATGCTGGGCTCCCTCTTCCACGCCTCCGCACCTCCCTACCTGCAGGGGCAGGTTGCTCTCGGCCAGACCGTGGCCCTGCGCCTGCGCGCGGATCGCGATCTGGACCTGCTGGGGATCTTCCTGAGGACCGCCCCGGAGGGGGAGCAGGTCATGACCCCCGCGCGTCGGGCGGGCCAGGAGGGGTGCTGCCAGTGGTGGGAGGTCGAGGTGGAATTGACCGTGCCCCGCCTGGCCTACCGCTTCCTGGTCCAGACCGACCAGGGGGCCTGGTGGCTCTCGGCGGCCGGACTCACTCGGCACACTCCCACCGATGCCACGGACTTCAAGCTGCTGCCGGCTCATCCCGGACCCGACTGGGTGCCGGAGGCGGTCTTCTATCAGATCTTTCCGGATCGCTTCGCGGATGGCGACCCCGCCAGCAACGTGCGCGACGGCGAGTACCTGCTGGAGGGCAGGCCCGTCATGGCCCGTCGCTGGGAGGACGCGCCCACCCCTGGCGCCGGCGCGCGCGAGTTCTACGGGGGGGACCTGCCCGGGATCGTGGACCACCTGGATCACCTGCAGGACCTGGGGATCGACGCCCTGTACCTCAACCCCGTCTTCACGGCCCCCAGCAGCCACAAGTACGACGTGGCCGATTACGAGCACGTGGACCCCCACCTGGGGGGCGACCAGGCCCTGATCGACCTGCGTCGGGCTCTTGACGACCGAGGGATGCGCCTGGTCCTGGACGTGGTGCCCAACCACTGCGGGGTGGAACACCCCTGGTTCAGGAAGGCCCAGGCCGACCCCGACTCGCCGGAGGCGGGCTTCTTCACCTTCCACTCGCATCCTCATGACTACGCCTGCTGGCTGGGGCACCGTTCCCTGCCGCGCCTGAACTATCGAGATCCGCTCCTGGTCGAGGCCATGGTCTCGGGCCAGGATTCGGTGCTGCGCCGTTGGCTGCGTGCGCCCTTCAGTCTGGATGGCTGGCGGCTCGATGTCGCCAACATGCTGGCTCGGCAGGGGGCCAGTCAGTTGGGGCACAAGGTCGGGCGGGCCATTCGCCGCGCGGTCAAGGCCGAGAATCCACACGCCTGGATCCTGGGCGAGCACTTCTTCGACGGCACCGCTCACCTGCAGGGGGACGAGCTCGACGGGGTCATGAACTACCGGGGTTTCATGGTCCCCTTGTGGCAGTGGCTGGTCGGCTCGGACCTGGCGGGCTTCGAGGGGAAGCCCTGGGGAGACCGCAGCCTTCTTC
>DCTU01000299.1 GCA_002329445.1 bacterium UBP9_UBA1432 | reverse complement strand
GTGGCTGGTGGACCAGCGGCGGCGGCGACCCGAACGCCCCCAGGACCGAACGCCGTGATCGAGGTGGGGTGGCCGGTCGCCCTGGTCCTGTTCCTGCTGGTGATCCCGGTCGTGCGGACCTGGAGCGCCTCCCGGCACACCCTGCCGATGTGGCGATCCCGGCTGTCGCTGGGAACCCGGCTCCTCCTCTTCAGCCTGGTGATCCTGGCCCTGGCCGACCTGCGACTGACGCGACCCGCGGAGCAACTGGCCGTCGTGTTCCTGCTGGACCGCTCGGAATCCATGGACGCCCCGGCACGAGAATGGCAGGAGGGTTGGGTCCGCGAGGCGCTGCGCCAGGCCGGTCCCAAGGACCAGGCCGGCGTGGTGGTCTTCGGCCTGGACGCCGTCGTCGAGCGCTCGGTCCGCCCGGCCCGGGGGCAGCAGGACGAACGCATGACCTCGGTGGTGGATCCCCAGGGAACGGACCTGGCCTCCGCGCTGCGCCTGGCCCAGGCCAGCTTCCCCGCGGACTGCTCACGTCGCATCGTCGTCCTCTCGGACGGGCGCCCCACGGCCGGTGATGCCCTGACCGAGGCCCGCCTGGCCGCTGCCCATGGCACGGAGGTCTGGACGGCCATTCCCCCGGCCCGCGCCGGCCAGGAAGTCCTGGTCCGATCTCTGGAGGTTCCGAATCAGCCCACCCTGGGCCAGCCCTTCGACGTCCGGATCACCGTTCAGTCCGACCAGGAGGCGACCGCCGTGCTGAGCCTGACTGCCGACGAGCGGGAAGTGGCCCGCCGGGAGGTGGATCTGCGGCCGGGACCCAACGTCTTCCTGGTCCCCCAACGCCGGGATCGCCCCGGACCCGTGCGCTACGAAGTGCGGATCCAGAGCCGGGGGGATCCCCACGCCGGCAACAACCGGGCGTCGGCCCTCGCCCTGGTGGGGGGACGGTCGCGCGTGCTCTTCGTCACGGCCGAACAGGCCCGCCCCGGGCCCCTGCCCGACCTTCTGCGCGCCGCCGGGATGGAGGTCCGCGTGGCAGCTTCCGGAGCCCTTCCCCGCAGCGCCGCGGAGTTTGCCGGCTACTCCGGAATCATCTTCTCCGACGTCCCCGCCCTGGAGGTCTCGGAGAGCCGGATGGAGACCCTCCGGCAGGTGGTCACCGAGGCCGGAGTGGGATTTGCCATGCTGGGGGGGGCCTCGTCCTTTGGAGCCGGAGGCTGGTACCGCACCCCCATCGAGTCGATCCTGCCGGTCGACATGGATCTGCGCCGGAACCGGCGCGGAGCCGTCCTGGCCCTGGCCCTGGTATTGGACAAATCGGGAAGCATGGGCGAACGGGAAGGCTCGGTCACTCGCCTGGCCATGGCCCGAGAAGCGGCGCTGGCCGCCTCGTCGCTGCTCGGCGAACAGGACCAGGTGGGGGCCGTGGCCTTCGACTCGGCCGCCCGCTGGGTGGTTCCGATGCAGCGCCACGACAATCCTGCCCAGGCTGCGGCGGAGCTGGCCAGCCTGGAAGCCGGGGGAGGCACCGACCTCTTCCCGGCGCTCAAGCAGGCTCTGGAGGCCCTGGAGCCCCTCGACGTGCCTCTCAAGCACGCGATCGTCCTGTCGGACGGGCGCACGGAGCCCGGCGACTTCACCTCGCTGGCGAAGCGCGCCCACCAGGCCCGGATCTCCCTCTCCACCGTGGCCATCGGCGGGGATGCCGACCTCCAATTCCTGCGCGATCTGGCGGAACAGACCGGTGGTCGCTCCTACCTGGCCGACCAGGCAACCCTGCTGCCTCGAATCTTCACCCGCGAAACCATCCTGGCCTCTCGGGCCGCTTTCGGCGAAAAGGCCTTCCAGGCCCGCCTCGGCGCGTCTCACCCGGCGCTCCGGAACCTCACGGTGGAAGGGGCTCCAGAACTGCGGGGATACAACCTCACGACCTTGCGTCCGGCGCCGGCCCGGATGCTGCTGCGCGGACCCGAGGACGACCCCCTCCTGGCCGTGGGGCGGGCCGGACTGGGCCGGACCGCGGCCTGGACCAGCGACGCAGGGCATCGATGGGCCGCTTCCTGGAAGGCCTCTGGTGACCTGGGGCGAGTCCTGGCCCGCGTCCTGCGCTGGACGATGGCGACCGATGGCCAGGCGAGCTTCCAGATCCGCCTCGAAGAGGACTCGGCCGCGCAAGCCCGCGTGGTGGTCCAGGCCGCCGACCTGGAGACCCCGCTGGTCCTCCAGGGCCGTGCCGTGGGACCCGACGGGGCGAGTGTGGACCTGGACCTGGTCCAGACCGGTCCAGGTCGCTTCGAGTCGCCGCCGACTTCGCTACGCCCCGGGGCCTGGCTCATCCGCGTTTCCGACCAGGCAAACGCCCAAGCCGCCCTGGCGACATGGAGCATCCCCGACTCGCCCGAACTCTCCCGCCTTCAGCCGGACCCGGCATTCATGGCCCGTCTGGCTACGGCGGGAGATGGGCTGGCCCAAGCCCCCGCCTCCACCTCCTTCCGCCCACCCCAGCACCCGCTTGCGGTCGGTCGTCAGGCGTGGAGTTCGCTCCTGGCCTTGGCCCTGCTGCTCCTGCCCCTGGACGTGGCCCTGCGGCGGGTCTTCCTGCCGCCGGGCTGGTGGGTTCGCGGCCC
>DCTU01000423.1 GCA_002329445.1 bacterium UBP9_UBA1432 | reverse complement strand
CAGGATCAGCGACAGGCCGAACTTCAGGTAATGGAATCGATCCATCACCCCGGCCAAGGCGAAGTACAACGCGCGAAGGCCCAGGATGGCCATGATGTTGGAGGTGTAGACGATGAAGGGGTCCCTCGTCACGGCGATGACCGCCGGGATGGAGTCGATGGCGAAGAGCAGATCGGTGGACTCGACGACCACCAGTACCAGGAAGAGCGGCGTGGCATACCAGCGGGAGTCGATTCGAGCCAGGAAGGAAGCTCCCACGTAGTCCGGAGTGACCCGAAGATAACGCCGAGCGGCCCGGAAGATCGGGTTGCGTTCAGGGTGGACCCCCTCCTCGTCCTGAAAGGCGAACTTCAGACCTGACACCACCAGGAAGAGACCGAAGAGGTACATCATCCAGGAGAACATGTGCACCAGGGTGACGCTGAAGGCGATCAGGAAGGCCCGCATGAGGACCGCACCCAGGATGCCCCAGTAGAGCACCCGGTGCTGGTACTCGGCAGGCACGCGGAAGAAACTGAAGATCAGGACGAAGACGAAGATGTTGTCCACCGACAAGGACTTCTCGACCACGTAGGCGGTCAGCCACTTCATGCCGTGGTCCGGACCCTCGAAGTGGTAGATTCCGGCGCAGAACACCAGGGCCAGGGAGATCCAGACGGCGCTCCAGGTCAGGGCCTCGCGGACCTTGACGGCGTGGGCCTTGCGGTTGAAGACCCCCAGGTCCAGGGCCAGCATGCCCAGGATGAAGACATGGAAAAGGCCCCAACGCCACAAATCAAAGGAGCTCACAGGACTTCTGGGCCTCCGTCACGCTGCCTGGATGATCCCGGGGCCTTTCGACGTTCAAGCCCAACCCCTTCTCCTCACGAACATGACAAGAGGCCCGCAGTCACCGGGTCCCCGGACTTGCGGACCTCTCGTCCCGGAGGACTATCCCTCGCTGCGAGGCTCGGGTTCGCCCGGATTGGGCTCCGGGCGTTTGCCGTAGATCTCTCCGAGCTTGCGCAGTTTTTCGTCCTCGACCAGCTTGTCTTCGGCGGGATAGATGCAGGTCACCTGGTCCAGGCGGATCAGCACGTCGAAGGGCTGTTCGGACTCCTCGCCACAGGAGCGGACCAGGACGTAGTCGCTGTCGAAGTCGATGATCCGACCTTCGACGTAGTCGAAGCACAGGTACGTGCCCTGGTCTTGGTGACGTTCGAGGAAGGTGCGGAGGAGCTTTGCCTTGTGGTTCATGCTTCTCTCGCTTCGGGAGGCGGTCGCTCCCTGGGGGATTGGGCTGCGGGGCCGCCGGAGGCGGGCGGGCGGCGTGCCGGACTCACCGGCGCGGCCAGGATATCACACGCCCCCGGGGGTGTCAAACAAAGCCCGATCTAGCGGGATTTCGGGCCCAGAGTCAGCCGCCTGCGGATCTGACCCAGCCAGTCGGTCAGCGAGAGGCAGGGCCGGTTGGGGGGGCATGGCCACCAGGCGCCTTGGCGCCGTTCGAAGAGGAGCCAGACACAGGAATCCGGGACGAATCGCAGTTGGAAGCAGTCCCGGCCGCGCACCCGCAGGGTGAAGCGGTTGCGCCGGGCATGGATCTCCATGGCCAGACTTCTCAGCTCGCGGTCCAACCACTGGCGGATCCGCTCGAGATGAAAGTTCTCCAGGGCCGGGGTGGAGCGCACGGGACCCAAGGCCTGAAGGCCGACGCGGCCGGCCAGGTCCCAGGCAGCGCGGGCACGTTCCAGTGTCTTGCGAGGAAGCCCCGTACTGCGTGAGACCTTCTCGAGGTCTTCCGCGAGGAGAGGCGCCAGCGAGGGAAGGTCCGGCATGACCTTGGGTGGGTTCGGCCCTCGTGGCTGACAGCCTGCTTTGCCGGGGCCGTGAAGAACAGGACTCTGGGCGTCGACGAAAAACCTACTGGCCTGTCCCCCGGCCCGCCGGGGGCGCGTCGTCCTCTGCGAGAGCGGGGGAGGCCCATCGTATTCGGAGGCCGTTGAGATGAAGGACATCCCCAGGAAGTATCAGCATGGCGAGGCCGAGCAGCGCTGGGCGCGTCAGTGGGAGGCATGGGGGCTGCACTCCTGGGACCCCACCCGTGGGCGCGAAGAGACCTTCGTCGTGGACAGCCCTCCGCCAACCGTCTCGGGTTCTCTGCACGTCGGGCACGTCTTCTCCTACACCCACCAGGACCTGCTGGTGCGCTAT
This sequence comes from bacterium UBP9_UBA1432, assembly GCA_002329445.1. Classification (GTDB taxonomy): domain Bacteria; phylum Vulcanimicrobiota; class Xenobia; order Xenobiales; family Xenobiaceae; genus Xenobium; species Xenobium purgamenti. The sequence continues at coordinate 1,544 of DCTU01000423.1, read as the reverse complement.
CAGCGCATGCTGGGCAAGAACATCGCCTATCCCATGGGGTGGGACGACAATGGACTGCCGACCGAGCGCAGGGTCCAGAACGTCTTCGGGATCCGCTGCAACCCCCATTTGCCCTTTGACCCCTCCTGGGAGCCGCGGAAGGCCGAGTCCAAGGAGCAGACGGAGGTCTCCCGGCCCAATTTCATCCAGGCATGCAAGACCCTGACCGAGGAAGACGAGAAGGCCTTCGAGGACCTCTGGAGACACCTGGGTCTCTCGGTCGACTGGTCGCTGGCCTATACCACCATCGACGACCACTGCCGACGCACCTCCCAGTTCTCTTTCCTGGACCTGGTGGCCAAGGGCCTGGTCTACCATGCCGAGCTCCCCAGTGCCTGGGACACCGGCTTCGGCACGGCCGTGGCCCAGGCCGAGATGGTCGACCGGGAAGGGGAGGGACGTTTCCACGACCTGCGCTTTGAGGTTCAGGGAGGCGGGGAGTTCATCATCTCCACCACCCGCCCCGAGCTGCTGGGCGCCTGCATCGCGGTCGTCGCTCATCCCGACGACGAGCGCTACCAGCACCTCTTTGGTCAGACCGCGATCACGCCGCTTTTCCGGGCTCCGGTCCCCATCCTGCCGGCCTCCCACGCCGACCCTGAGAAGGGCACCGGCATCCTGATGGTCTGTACCTTCGGGGATACCGCGGACGTCGAATACTGGCGGGGCTCGGAGTTGCCCCTGCGGCAGTTGATCGGGCGCGACGGGCGGATGCAGCCGGTCGACTTCGGCGCGGCACCCTTCGCCAGCCTCGAACCCGAGGCTGCCAACCTCGCCTATGCCCAGCTTACCGGTCTGTACGTCAAGCAGGCGCGGACCCGGATCGCCGAACTCCTCCGCGAGGCGGGGGCCCTGGTGGGCGAGTTGAGGCCGACCCGCCAGTTCGTCAAGTATTATGAGAAGGGCGAACATCCCCTGGAGTTCGTCACCACCCGGCAGTGGTTCGTACGCCTTCTCGAGCACAAAGAGGCGCTGCTGGCCAAAGCCCGGGAAGTCCAGTGGCACCCCGAGCACATGCGCACCCGCATCGAGCATTGGATCGAGGGGCTGCAGTATGACTGGTGCATCAGCCGCCAGCGCTTCTTCGGTGTGCCTTTCCCTGTGTGGTACCCGGTCCTGGAGGATGGCACGCTGGACCATGCCCACCCGATCTACGCCACCCCCGACTTGCTTCCGGTCGACCCGCTCTCGCAGCCGGCCCCCGGCTTCGACGAGTGCCAGCGGGATCAGCCCGGAGGCTTTGCAGGCGACCCGGACGTGATGGACACCTGGGCCACCTCGTCGCTCACACCCCAGGTCGTCAGCGGTTGGGGAGAGGACCCCGAGCGCCACCGCAAGCTCTTCCCGATGGACATCCGGCCCCAGTCGCACGAGATCATCCGGACCTGGGCCTTCTACACCATCGTCAAGGCCTGGATGCACGAGGGGACCATCCCCTGGAAGCACGTGGTGATCAGCGGCTGGATCCTGGACCCGGACCGCAAGAAGATGGAGAAGTCCAAAGG
>DCTU01000450.1:7414-7554 GCA_002329445.1 bacterium UBP9_UBA1432 | reverse complement strand
CCCTTCAGGAGGACGACATGAACCTCAGGACAACCTTCCGGGTGAGGATGACTCTGGCCTTGCTGGCTCTGTTCGGCGTGCTGGCGGGCGCTCCGGCCCTGGCCTGCTGGGAGGAGGAGACCGGGACCTGCCGCACCTGC
>DCTU01000450.1:184-7377 GCA_002329445.1 bacterium UBP9_UBA1432 | reverse complement strand
AGGTCTGCGCCTCCTGCGGCGGAGAGGGGCGTTCCGAGCAGGTCTGCGCCTCCTGCGGCGGAGAGGGGCGTTCCGAGCAGGTCTGCGAGCACTGCCAGGGCACGGGGCGTCTGGTCTGCGGCATGTGCGGAGGGACAGCCCAGCGCACCTGCTTCTTCTGTTCGGGAACCGGAGAGACGGTGGTCCGCCGGACCTGGAACCCGGACTGCGGTGTGGACCATTCGCAGAAGCGCTGAGGAGGCTTCAGGCCGACCCGGGGCGCAGAGCCGCGAACCCATCGGCTCAGCGCCCCAGGCCCTCTTCGCGGGGAACCTCCATCAGCAAGGCCGCGGAGCTCCGGGGCAGGGACAGGACGCGGCGGTCGCTCCAGCTCAGCGCCGAGCGGCCGGCCGTGTCCAGCAGCAGGCTCCACTCGGCCCAGGTGTGGATCTGGGGGAGGCGGAACTCGACGGGGGCCGGTCCGCTGTTCATCAGCAGCAGGAAGGAGCTGTCCAGGATGGGACGTCCCTGCTGGTCGGTTCCTTCCAGGCAGTCCCCCGCCAGGTACATCCCCAGGCTGTGCCCCTCGAGGTTGTTCCAGTCGGCTTCGCTCATCTCCCGTCCGTGTTCGGAAAGCCACAGGACGTCCTTCAAAGGACGGGCGCTCTCCAGGAAGCGCCCGCGGAAGAAGCTGGTTCGCCGGAAGGAGGGGTGGGTGCGGCGCAAAGCCACCACCTGGCGGGCGAAGTCCAGCAGCTTCCGGCGTTCGGCGGAGAGGTTCCAGTCCACCCACGAGATCTCGTTGTCCTGGCAATAGGCGTTGTTGTTGCCCGACTGGGTCCGGCCCATCTCGTCGCCTGCCACCAGCATGGGGACGCCCTGGGACAGGAACAAGGTCATCAGGAAGTTGCGCTGCTGACGCGCGCGCAGGGCGAGGACCTCGGGGTCCGAGCTGACCCCCTCTTCGCCGCAGTTCCAGCTCAGGTTGTCGTTGCTGCCGTCCCGGTTCTCCTCCATGTTGGCCAGGTTGTGCTTGGACTCGTAGCTGACCAGGTCGGAAAGGGTGAACCCGTCGTGGGCGGTGACGAAGTTGATGCTGGCCTGGGGGCTGCGGTTCCAGTACAGGTCGCTCGAGCCACTGACCTTGAAGGCCATCTGACCCAGGACGCCGGAGTCTCCCCTCCAGAACCTGCGCACCACGTCGCGATAGGCGCCGTTCCACTCGCTCCAGCCTCGCGGGAATCCTCCGACCTGGTAGCCACCCGGGCCCACGTCCCAGGGCTCGGAGATCAGCTTGACGCGCGAGAGCACAGGGTCCTGGCGCAGGATGTCCAGCAGGCCGGCGCCGGGGTCGTAGGAGTGGTCATGGCCTTCCCGGGCCAGGGTGGAGGCCAGATCGAAGCGGAAGCCATCGATGTGCATCTCTTCGACCCAGTAGCGCAGGCTGTCGGCGATCATCTGCAGGACCCGGGGGTGGCGGGTGTCCAGGCTGTTCCCGCAGCCCGTGAAGTCCAGATACTGAGAGGGGGTGGCGGGGTTGACCCGGTACCAGGTGGTGTTGTCCAGGCCCCGGAAGCTCAGGGTGGGGCCGTCTGGCCCCTGCTCGGCGGTGTGGTTGTAGACGACGTCCAACAGGACTTCCAGGCCGGCATCGTGCAGGTCGGCCACCATGGCCTGGAACTCGCGAACCGGGTTGCCCGTGGCCGCATAGCGGGGCTCGGGGGCGAAGAAGGCCAGGCTGTTGTAGCCCCAGTAGTTGGTCAGGCCCAGCTTGACCAGGCGAGGCTCGTCCAGGAACGCGTGGACCGGCAGCAGCTCCAGGGCGGTCACGCCCAGTCTCTTGAAATGCTCGATCACCGGGGGGGTGGCCAGGCCGGCGTAGGTTCCCCGCAAAGCCGGGGGCACGTCGGGGTGGCGCATGGTGAAACCCCGGACATGCAGCTCGTACAGGACCGAGTCCTTCAGGGGAATCCGCAACGGACGGTCCTGACGCCAGTCGAAGGCGGGGTCGACCACCCGGGCCTTGGGGACGTGCCGGGCGCTGTCCCGGGTGTCCATGGCCTCGGGATCCCGGGACCCGATGCGGTGTCCGTACAGGGCATCGGTCCAGTGGATTGCGCCCACCAGGTCGCGGGCGTAGGGATCCAGCAAGAGCTTGTTGGGGTTGAAGCGGTGTCCTCGGGCCGGTTCGTAGGGACCGTGCGCCCGATATCCGTAGACCAGCCCGGGGCGTGCTTCAGGCAGGTAGCAGTGCCAGACTCCTTCGGTGTTCCACCGAAGGTCGACCCGGTGGACCTCCTTGCGGCCCTGGTCGTCGAAGAGGCACAATTCGACGCGGGTGGCGTTCTCGGAGTAGACGGCGAAGTTGACGCCGTGGCCATCCCAGGTGGCCCCCAGGGGAGCGTCCGACCCGGGCCAGATGGAGGAGGGAACAAGCATGGGCCGACTTTTCGCAGCCGACGCGCCAGGGCCTGCCGGGTTGGACTGGCCCCGGCGTCGTCCCCTCCTCGGGGGCGGTCGGGCCCATCCAGTCCATGGAGAGGAGGCTCCTTTCATGCCGCAGGAGCGAGGCTGGCGTCCGCAGGGAAGCGACGTGGAGGAGATCTGGGGCTTCGTGGCCCGGCGGGTGGGCGAGGTCCTGGAGTTCGGAGAGGCGCCAGACGCCCAGGTCGGTCCGGGTGGGCCGGACCCGGTGGGAATCGCCTCGGCGCAGGAACCTGAGAATCCCGAAAGGTCGGTTCCTCAGGCTCCCTGAAGCTGGCTCTTCCGGTCGGGGAGGTCCTGGTTGCGGGCCCAGGGCCAGACGATTCGATCGATGAACTTCTCGATCACGTCGTCGATGGTGGTCTCGCGCACGATGGCCTCGATCTCCCGCAGTCTCGCGGGCGTCGAGGCGTAGTTGTCGGCGTAGGCCAGCATCCGTTTCATCAGGTCCGCGCGGTGCAGTTCGGGATGGAACTGCAGGCCGTAGAAGGGTTTGCTGAGGTGGCGCAGGGCCTGGCAGGCACAGCGCTGGCTGCGGGCCAGGATCAGGAACTCGTCGGGCAGCGACAGGACCACGTCGTTGTGACCCTGCTGAGCCAGGAAGCGGTCGGGAAGGTGCCCCAGGATCGCGTCGGCGCGCCCCTCGGGGGTCAGCTCCATCTCGAAGGTCCCGGTCTCGCCCATCTCCGGTCGGGTCTGAACCTCTCCGCCCACGGCGTGGCCCATCAGGTGGTGCCCGTAGCACAGGCCCAGGGTGGGCATCCCGATCTCCAGCAGGTGCTGCGTCAGGTCGACCAGGGGCTGGAAGAAGGCGGGCCGGTCGTGGGCCACCGAGTAGTCTCCGGTGCCGCCGATCAGCACGGCGTGGCGCCCCTGCAGGATCGAGCGCTCGCAAGGCTCTTCAAGCAGGTTGTGGATCACGATCTGATCGGGCTCGAGGACTCCGGCACGGAGCAGGCAGCTCCGCTCGTGAGCGATCATGGCGGGGTCGTGACGGGTCTCCAGGAGGAGGAGGGAGAGGTCGCTGCGTTTCAACATCGCCGCATTCTAACATGCGTCCCGAAGGCAGGGAAGGCTGGCCTGGACCCCGGGATTCCTGGCGTGGATCCTGAGAGGAAGCGGGCCCCGGGCCGAGTCGCCGGAAGGAGGCGTTCATGAGGCAGAGAAGGGCGTCCCTCCGCAGCGTTCGGCTCGGGCTTGAGGGAATTTCACGCGCAAGCCGGGTCCTCTGCAGGAACAGGAGGGGGGCCGCGCAAAGTGCGGAGATCGTATGAAGTGTCCTCGATGTGACCACGAGAGCCTGGCAGGTTCGAGTTTCTGCGAGAAGTGCGGGACCAGCCTGAAGGTCGGCTCGCGCAGGCGGGGGGGGGCGTCTGCTCCTCGTCCGGCCCCGCCCCCCCAGCCCGCTGGCGGGCCCGTTGCTCCTCGACCGGCCCCCGCGCCCCGGCCTTCGGTGGAGGCCGCCGTGCCCCGACCGGCCCCACCGCCTCGGTCCACGCCTCCGGTACGCGTCGTCCCGCCGATTCCGGCTTCCACCCCAACACCTGCACCCCAGGGGCCGGATCCGTTGGAGCAGTTGAAGGCACGCGCCTACGCTGCGCTGGAGGGGGTGTCGGGCGAGGCGGTCTTCTACATCGACAAGGACATCGTCCTGGTTGGACGGGCCAGCCCTGCGGACGGCATCGTGCCCGAGGTCGATCTGGGCTCCTTGCCTCTGGCCGGCTCGATCTCCCGCCGCCACGCGCGCCTGGTGAGGGGGGGCGAGGAGGTCCTCCTGGAGGATCTGGGCAGCGCCAACGGCACCTTCGTCAACGGCGAGCGGCTGGTGCAGGGCGTCCAGAAGCCGGTCTTCGAAAACGATGAAATCCGATTCGGAGCCGAACGTTTTCTGTTCCACTGGCGCAGGAGGTCCACGCGGACATGACCCTTCTTGCCGAGTACTCCATCCCTGCTCCCCTGCGGGAGTGGGCCGAGGGCGCCGAGGTCAGGACCCTGCCGGAGGTCTTCCGCCGCTCCGTGGCCCGGGTCGGCTCCCGCCCCTACCTGGGCCAGAAGGTCGACGGGGTCTATCGCTTCCAGACCTACAGCGAAGTCCAGGTGAAGGTCCACCAACTGGCCTGTGCCTTGATCGAATTGGGCCTGGAGCCGGGCGACCGGGTCGCCAACTTCTCCAACAATCGCCCCGAGTGGCCCATCACGGACCTCGGGGCCGTCCACGCGGCGTGCGTCCACGTGCCGATGTACTCCACCCTGAATCCTTCCGACCTGGGCTACATCCTGCGCGATTCCGGGGCCCGGATCGTCATCGCGGCCACCCCTGAGCACCTGCGCAAGATTCTGGCCATCGAGAAGGAGTGTCCCCAACTCGAGCACGTGGTCGCCATCGATCCGGCGGAGGGGAGCTGCTCCAAGCGCCTGTGGAGCTGGCGGGAACTGTTGGATCTGGGAGCCGCCAGGCTCTCCGAGCGCGAGCCCGAGATGGAACGGAGGGTGGCCGGCCTGAAGGCCTGGGACGTCTGCAGCCTGGTCTACACTTCCGGCACCACCGGGCATCCCAAGGGCGCCATGCTGATGCACGGGAACTTCGTCTCCAACGCCAGCACCCTGGTCCCCTGGATCCAGGCCACCTGCGAGGATGTTGAACTCTCGTTCCTGCCCCTCTCCCACGTCTTTGAACGGATCGGCTACTACGTCATGACCGTTGCGGGTGGAGCCATCGGCTACGCCACCAGCATCGACACCGTGGCCGACGACCTCCTGAGCCTCCGCCCCACCATCGTCCCCAGCGTTCCGCGCCTCTTCGAGAAGATCCACGCCCGGGTCTTCCAGCAGGCCCAGGGGCTGAAGGGGGCGGTCCTGCGCTGGGCTGTCGGGGTCGGCAAGGCGTCTCGCGAGGCCGCCCTCTCCGGCCCGGTTCCGTTGGGCCTGCGGGCGAAGCAGGCCCTGGCGCACAAGCTGGTCTTCGGCAAGATCCACGCCCGGACGGGGGGGCGGGTTCGCTGCTTCTTCTCGGGCGGGGCGCCTCTGCGCCGGGACGTGGGCGAGTTCTTCCTGAACGCCGGGTTTGCCATCGCCGAGGGCTATGGCCTGACCGAAACCAGTCCGGTGCTGACCGTCAACCCGCTGTGCGAACCCCGGATCGGCACGGTGGGCAAGGTCCTCCCCGGCGTCGAGGTGCGGATCGCCGACGACGGGGAGATCCTGGCTCGAGGCCCCAACATCATGCTCGGCTATTTCAACCTGCCCGAGGCGACCGCCGAGGCCCTGGAACCGGACGGCTGGTTCCACACGGGGGACGTGGGACGCTTCGACGCGGACGACTATCTGGTGATCACCGACCGCAAGAAGGAGCTGCTGGTCCTTTCCAACGGCAAGAACGTGGCACCGCAGCCCATTGAACAGCAGATCAAGGCCAGTCCCTGGATCGAGCAGGCCGTCGTGGTGGGGGATGGTCGCAACTTTGTCGCCGCCCTGGTGGTACCGGCCTTCACCCGGTTGGAGGAGTGGGCCGGCGAGCAGGGCCTGCCCGGCGAGCGGGCCTCCCTGGTCGGCGAGCCAAGGGTCCGAGCCCACCTTTTCGCCGAGGTGCAGTCGGCGTGCCAGGACTTCTCCAACTACGAGAAGGTCAAGAAGATCGCGGTGTTGAGCCGCGAGCTCACGATGGACCAGGGCGAGCTGACGCCGACCCTGAAGGTCAAGCGGCGCGTGGTCGATCAGCACTTCCGCCAGGAGATCGAGGAACTCTACTCCTGAACCGCCGCCGCCCATCCTGATGAGCTTCCTTTCGAACCGAGCGGGAATTGTGGTATAGTGTCGCCTGCGCGTCCTCAAGGGATGCCCAGGAGGTGAACCCATGGATGGAATGGATCAGGCTGCCTTGAAGAGCCAGAAGTTGGACCCGTCCTTGCGCTCCATTCTCGATGAGGGAACCGATCAGCCGATCTCGGTGATCGTCCAGACCATCGACGGCCTCAAGGAAGAGGACCGCCGGACGATGGGCAGCCTGGGAGGCAAGATCAAGGACGACCTGTACATCATCAATGCCTTCTCGGCCGAGATCTCGGCGAAGTCCCTGGAGATGTTGATCCTCTCGCCCCGGGTGACGCGGATCTACCACGACGCCGAAGTGCACGCCAACCGCACAGCCCGCTAGGGCCTTCCGAATCCGACCAGACCAACCCAGAGGAGTCGTCACCATGAAGACCGCCGTCCAGGAAGACCTGTTCGACAAGATCGTGTCGCTGTGCAAGCGACGTGGCTTCGTCTATCCAGGCTCGGAGATCTACGGAGGCCTGGCCAACTGTTGGGACTACGGCCCCCTGGGTTCACAGTTCAAGAAGAACGTCAAGGACCTGTGGTGGCGGACGGTCGTCCAGGAACGCGACGACATGGTGGGTCTGGATGCGGCCATCCTGATGCATCCCCGCACCTGGGTGGCCTCCGGGCATGCCGAGGCCTTCTCGGACCCCCTGGTGGATTGCCGCAAGTGCAAGCAGCGCTACCGGGCCGACGACCTCGAGCCGGGGGCTCCATGCCCTCAAGGGGGCTCTCACGACCTGACCGAGGTGCGTCAGTTCAACCTGATGTTCGAGACCCAGATGGGGGTGGTCCAGGACGAGACCTCCCGGGTCTGGCTGCGCCCCGAGACGGCCCAGGGCATCTTCGTGAACTTCAAGAACGTCCAGACCACCTCGCGCAAGAAGCTTCCCTTCGGCATCGCCCAGATCGGC
>DCTU01000450.1:0-135 GCA_002329445.1 bacterium UBP9_UBA1432 | reverse complement strand
GAGCAGATGGAGGTCGAGTACTTCGTCCATCCCGAGCAGGCCGAGAAGGCCTTCGAAGAGTGGGTCCAGGCCCGGCACTCGTGGTATCTCGATCACGGCATCCGGCCCGAGAACCTGCGCTTGCGCCCCCACGAC
>DCTU01000195.1:14304-14889 GCA_002329445.1 bacterium UBP9_UBA1432 | reverse complement strand
GCTCCGAGGCCACCGACTCCAGCAGCGCCGCGATCTCGTTCTGCTCGGCCTCCAGGTTGAAGTCCGCCGGGGTCAGCACGGGCGACCGCTGGCCCCGGCTCTTGAACAGCCCGGCCAGGATGCGGATCAGGTCGCGGGTCTCCTGGGCCTCGGTGGCCATCAGGACCTGGTCCTCCAGAAGCTCCAGCAGGCGCGGCGAGTAGGGCCAGGCCTCCAGGTACTCGGCCCGCTTGAAGGGATGCTCGTCGGCGGGGACGTCGTACAGGCGGAGGAACTCGTCGACGTGGGCGCGAGCCAGGGCCTCCACAAGCCCTGAGTCCACCTGGGGCCGGTTCTCGAACAGACGGTGCAGCAACAGTCGCCGGCGATCCCGGCTGGCGTAGGGGCCCTTGAAGTCGACCTGGATGGGGGCCACCCGGTGGATCCGCTTGTAGGCCTCGGTCTGGCCGTTGCGGACCGACACCACCAGCAGGAGGCGCTCGGGGTGCACCTCGGAGATCTCCGAGAGGGTCTGGATGAAGTTGAAAGCCCAGGAGCGGTGGGGTCGCGCCGGCTCCTCGATCAGGCCGTCGTACCAGGTCTGGA
>DCTU01000195.1:9524-14240 GCA_002329445.1 bacterium UBP9_UBA1432 | reverse complement strand
CCCACTCGGGCTGAGTGCCGGCCTTCGTAGTACTGCCCCCGCGGATGGTGCTTGAAGAGCAGATCCCACAGGAACTGGTAGCGCTGGTGGCTGAGGACCTCGCTGACCACCCGCATCCCGGCGCGCAAAGCCACCTGGGCGATTTCCGGGCGCCCCAGCCGCATGGCCCAGGTCTCCAGCCACTGCCGGGTGGCGTTCCCGTCCGTCAGGGCGTGGTGGAGCGCCGCCATCAGGTGGGATTTGCCCAGCCCCCTCTCGCCCATCAGCACCACCGGCCGCCCGTGCCCCGGGCCCAGGGCCTCCAGGGCGTTCAGCAGGTCCCCGCTGGGGTAGGTGATCTCCAGGAACTGGGAGGCGGGCACCTGGACCGCGCCCTCGTTCTTCGAGTTGGTCAGCTCGATGGCCGTGCCCTTGAGCCGGCGGCCCTGGAACTCCTTGCGGAGGGTCAATCCCAGCATGTGGTCCGCCTTCCCTCGTGGCCGGAACTACCCGATACGGACAATAGTAGCCACAGGCCACCATGATAGTAGCCTCGGGCTACGCGTCAAGTCCGACCGCAAAGGCTACCATGAGCGGACCGTGAGCACCGATGACAATTGGTTTGGCCCCCGTCTGAAGGCGCTCCGCAGACAGGCAAACCTGACGCAGCAGGCACTTGCTGATAGATTGGGTGTCGGGCAGCAGACGGTCAGGGAATGGGAACGAGGGGACAAGCGCCCGCTCCTCGAGCGCATCCCCCGCCTGGCCGAGGTCCTGGGCGTATCGCCCGGCCGCCTCTTCCCCGACGGAGAGAGCCCCACCCCGGATCGCGTCGAGGACACGCTCCCTCCCGAAGCCAGCGTCGAGGCCCGCCTGGCCCGCATCGAGCGCCAGTTGCGGCGGGTGCTGGAAGACCTGCAGGAGCTGAAGGGGCGCTAACCGGCCGCCCGGAGCATGCCGCGGAAGGTCTCCACCAGCGTCGAATCGTCCAAGGCCAGCTCGAACTGACGCAGCCAACCCTCGACGTAGGGGGCATCCAGCGTGCTGCCCTGGCGAAGCACGACGGTTTCAGCGTCCTCGTGGTCGCGCGATCTTGTAGATCAGCTTGTAGATCACCAGGTCCTCGGCGGTGCACAACCGAGCCTTCTGGCCGGGCAGGACCTCCATCTCCACGGCTCGGTGGATGGCCTCCTCATCATAGGCCGTATCGGCCAACAGCAGGTCGACACGACAGCCCCCCGGGTCCCGCAGGAACAGGAATCCCAGGCGCCTCAGGGTTTCCACGGGTTCCTCGACCATGGGGGTGTACCCGGGCAGGGAATCCAGCAGATAGGCGCCGCGCTCGCGGGGCAGAAGGATCTTCAGGTCCACATCGGAAGTCGCCCGGGCCCGCCCCCATACGCTGAGGGCCAGAGCTCCAATGGCAGCAGACTCGATGCCCGCCGCGGACAGGGCCTGCTGGACGCGCTGCAGGGCAGCGACCAGCCCCGTCAAGCCGCGCCTTCCTGGCGGACCTGCTCCAACCGGGCCAACCGGCCCTGCAGCATGCCCAGGTAGCGCGCCCTCTCCTGCTGCAGATCGGGCTCGACCTCCTCCAGGTGGCGGCCGAACTCGCGGTAGAGGGCCTCCAGCTCCGCCACACTCTCGAAGACCGTCATGCCCCGGAGCAGTTGCGCCTCCAGGCGGCGCCGCTCGTCCCAGTCCTCCCGGTGTGTCGACAGAGGCCGCATCTCTGGGGTTTCCAGAGTCTGGGAGGGTTCCCTGCACCCACCACTCACCGGCGGCCAGCCGCCAACCTACGCCGCCCCGGCCTGCTGCCGGACAGCCGTCAGGAACTCAGCGGCACTCGGCACCGTGACGGCCACATCGACCAGGCGCATCAATGCCTCAGCGTCGCCGAGCGCCTCCAGGGCCTCCTCCAGGCCGGCCGGTGCCTCGCCGAAACGGGCCAGGACCACTCGGTGGACCGCTCGGCGATGGCCTTCCAGGCGGCCCTTCTTAATGCCCCGCAACTCGGAACGGGTTATCAGCTTCACGGCGTGCTCCTCCTCCAGTAGGGCCACCTCCCGGTCGAAGCGGTCGGCCAACCCTTCGGACATGGTCATTATAGCCTCCAGCAGTCGGAAGATTCCATCCACCTCGTCCTGCCCGAAACCCCGCCTCAGCAGCAGGCGAACCAGGTGAAGCGCCCGCTGCAGGCGCGCCGGCTCCTCCGGGCGGGTCTCCAGGACGGCCAGGTGAGCGGCCACCACCAGGGCGAAGGGATTGTTCGAGGCCTCCAGCTCCTGCCGGCGGTCCTTCCAGTCCAGCAGCTTGATCACCGGGAACCGGAACGTGGTGCTGCATCCCCACACGTCCGTATGGAAGAAGCCCGGGCGCCAGGAGGGGTTCGCGTCCCCCAATATGGCCAGGCTGTACACCGGCAGCCCGTAACGATCGAAGAGGCGGTCGTGGTACAACCGCATCCGCAACTCGAAGTGTGGGTCCTTCTGGTTCTGGACCTCGATGTGCACCAGGACCAAGGCCTCCTGCCCTTCCAGCAGACGCACCTTCAGCACCAGGTCGACCTGTTGGCGCTGCCCTCGAGGGGGACGAACCTGACCCGGCAGCGCCCGGCGCAGTCGGCGCACCTCGTTCTCCAGGAACTCGGGGCCCACCGACCAGTCGATCTGGCGGTGGACGTGGGGCTGGAAGAGGGCCAGGAAGTCCGGCAGGAAGCCAACAAGAGCCTCCTTCCAAGCCAGGTCCAGGTTGTTGCGAATCCGGTAGCTCAGGGCGATCCCCTCCTGCTCCCAGACTGCGCCCCGCTTCTCCACCGCGATGTGGCCGGCTGATGAACAGAAGGTGACCAGATTGCGAACAGAAGCTCAGGCTTCGGCGCCGCCCAGAGCAGGAGCCGGCTCTCCAGCCGCGATTCATGGAGGTATGAGCACGCTCGGCAACGTGATCTGGCTGGTCTTCGGCGGCTTCACGGCCGCCCTGGGCTCCATCGTCGGAGGGGTCGCCCTGTGCCTGACCCTGATCGGCATCCCCTTCGGCCTGCAGGCGATCCGGATCGGGGTCGCCATGTTCCTCCCCTTCGGGAAATCCATCGTGGAGGACCCGGACGCCGGCAGCACGCTGAACACGATCCTCAACGTCATCTGGATCATCGGCTGGGGCTGGGCCCTGGCGCTGAACCACCTGGTCTTCGCCGCGCTCCTGGCGATCACGATCGTGGGTCTCCCCTTCGCCAAGCAGCACCTGAAGCTCATGATGCTGTCGCTGTTCCCGTTCGGCCGCCGGATGGAGTGAGACCCCGACGAGAGCTGGGCACGCTCCCGCTTCAGGGTATCCCGGCGCGGGAGGTGGATGTGCCGCCGACGCCCCGCTGAGAACGCTGAGAGATTCCGCGGGCAACGGGGCAGGCAGGCGCGGAACGACGGGCGAAGGACCTCGAATTCCCCAGGGCTGCCGAGAAGGCCGGTGGACAGCGCTCCAGACAAGACCAGACCCAGGAGTTCCTGGGATCGGGAGCGGGAGCAGGAGCGGGACAGCCGCCTGGACAGGGAGGGAGCACAGAAGGCATGGACTCCAGGGTGCTCGCGCCACGCGAGCTCTCCGAGGGGCAGCTCCAGGCCATGTTCGGCCTGATGCAGGCCCACTACGACGGGACGGATCCAGCAGTCTTCCGCCGGGACCTGGCGCGCAAGGACTACGTGATCCTGCTGGAGGAGGGCGGCCACATCGCAGGTTTCTCGACCCAGCAGCTCGTGGAGATCGAGGGGGTCCGGGGCGTCTTCAGCGGCGACACGATCGTCCACCGGGACCACTGGGGCTCGCCGCGGCTCTCCCAGCAGTTCGCCCGCTTCTTCGTGCCTTTCGGCCAGCACGAGCCCTTCTACTGGTTCCTGATCTCCAAGGGCTACAAGACCTACAAGTTCCTGCCCACCTTCTTCGTGGACTTCCACCCGCGCCAGGGCGTCCAGACCCCGCCCGAGGCCCAGGCCCTGATCGACTCCTTCGGGGCCCGGTTCTTCCCGGGCGAGTATGACCCGGGAAGCGGGGTGGTCCACTACCGGGGCCCCAAGGACCGACTCAGGCCCGAGCTCCAGGACCTGCCCGAGCGCCCGGAGGATCCGGACTGGCGCTTCTTCCTGCAGCGCAATCCGGGCTTCCGCCAGGGCCACGACCTGGTCTGCCTGGCCCGGCTGCACCCCGAGAACCTCAAACCCCGTGCCCGGCGACTGCTGCTGGGGGCCCACGCCGGAGACGCCCCATCTCGATGACCTGGTCCCACCGATTCCTCCATGCCCTGCTCCGGGCAGCCCTGCACCCTGCCCGAGGCTGCCTGCGTCCCGAAGAAGCCCCTCTCGAGCAGGAAGCCCGGCTGCGGCACCTGCTGCGGGCCAACGCCGCGAGCGCCTATGGCCGGGCCTGCGGATTCGGGCAGGTGGACGGAATCCGGGCCTTCCAGGAGCGGGTCCCCCTGGTGGACTACGAGGACCTCCGCCCCTGGGTCGAGCGCGTGGCTTTGGGCGAAACGGAGGTCCTGACCCGGGAGCCGGTCCTGCTCTTCGAGCCCACCGGAGGCTCGTCGGGGCCCGAGAAGCTCATCCCCCTGACCCGGACCCTCCTCGAGGAGTTCCGCAGGGCCCTGCACCCCTGGCTGGCCGACCTCTACGCGAACCATCCCCGGGTGCGCGGCGGCCCGAGCTACTGGCAGGTCACCCCGGGCCTGGTGGCCCCCCGGCGCAC
>DCTU01000195.1:5822-9500 GCA_002329445.1 bacterium UBP9_UBA1432 | reverse complement strand
CGAGACCCTGCGCTCCCTGCTCGGGGCGCGGGATCTGCGCCTGGTCTCGTTGTGGAACCCCTCGCTCTTCCTGCGCATGCTGGAGACCCTGCAGCGCGATCCCGACCCGATCCTGGCCCGCCTGCCCCGCGAGCGCGGCCTGGAGGTGGCCGGCTGCCTGGAGCGGGGGGACCCGGCCGGACTCTGGCCCGAGCTGGCGCTGATCAGTTGCTGGCGCGACGGTCTTGCGGCCGGGGACGCCCAGAGGCTGGGGGCCCTCTTCCCCCAGGCGGCCCTCCAGCCCAAGGGCTTGCTGGCCACCGAGGCGGTGGTGACCCTGCCCCTGGAGGAGGCCCTGGGACCGGACGGAGGCCACGTCCCCGCCTGGCGCAGCCACTTCTTCGAGTTCCTCGACCCCTCGGGGAAGCCGTGGCTCGTGCACGAGCTGGAGCCGGGCGGGGTCTACGAGGTGGTGGTGACCACCGGAGGCGGCCTGTACCGCTACCGGCTGGGGGATCGGGTGCGCGTCACCCGGCGCTGGCGGGGGGTGGGCCTGCTGGCCTTCGAGGGCCGCGACCGGGTGGTGGACCTGGTGGGCGAGAAGCTGAGCGAGGACTTCGTGGCCGCAGCCTTCGCCGACCTGGCGGGCTTCTTCATGCTGGCCGCGCGGGAGGACCATTATCTTCTGTACACCCGCCACGCCCTGGAGCCGGGCGAGGTGGACCGGCGGCTGAGCCGCAGCCACTCCTACGAGGTGGCCCGGAGGGTGGGCCAGCTCAAGCCGGCCCGGGTCTTCCTGCTGAAGGGGGACCCGGAGGCGGAGTACCTGGCCTCGGCCCGGGCCCAGGGCCGCAAGCCCGGGGACCTCAAGCCCGCGGTGCTGAGCCCGCGGGGGGACTGGAACTTCACCGGCGAGGAGATCCCGCTTTGAAGATCGCGTTCCTGGCGCCAGCCGGAGCCATGCACCGACACGACGGCAACTTCGGGCATAGCCTGCACTATGCCCCCTTGACCCTGACCACCCTGGCGGCCCTGGTTCCCGAGGAGATCCCCGCCGAACTGGCGATCCACGACGAGACGGTTCAGCCGATCCCCCTGGATCTCCAGGCCGACCTGGTCTGCATGACCGTCATCACGGGCACGGCCTCCCGCTGCTACCGCTATGCCGACCACTTCCGCCGGCGCGGGCTGACCGTGGTGCTGGGGGGGGTCCACGTCAGCATGCTGCCCGACGAGGCCAGCACGCACGCCGATTCGATCGTCACGGGCTTTGCCGAGTCCACCTTCCCGCAACTGGTGCGCGACTTCCGGCAGGGGCGACTCCAGCCCCGCTACCAGCAGGGACCGGACTTTACCCTGGAGGGTCGCCCCCTGCCCCGGCGAGACCTGCTCAAGCGCAGGGGCTACATCACCACCCGCACCCTGGAGGCCGTGCGCGGCTGCTCGTTCCCCTGCACCTTCTGCGCCTGGCCGGCGGCCTTCGGGCGCAAGGTCTACCTGCGCCCCGTCTGCGAGGTCATCGCCGAGATCGAGGCCATGGGCGGAACCCTGCTGACCTTTCCCGACGTGAACCTGCTGGCCGACCGGGCCTACGCACTTGAGTTCTTCCGCGCCCTGGTCCCCCTCAAGAAGAGGTGGCTGGGGCTGGCCACCTCCAGCGTGGGCCAGGACCCCGAGATGCTGACCCTCCTGCAGGCCAGCGGCTGCCAGGGGCTGTTGATCGGCTTCGAGTCGATCACCCAGGGCTCGCAGGCCTTCGTGAACAAGGGCGTCAACAAGGTGGGCGAGTACGCCGATCTGATGACCCGGCTTCACGATCACGGGATCCTGGTCCAAGGCTGCTTCGCCTTCGGGGGCGACGACGAGGACGTCTCGGTCTTCGACCGGACCGTCGAGATGGTCACCCGGACCCGAATCGACCTCCCCCGCTACAGCATCCTGACTCCCTTCCCCCGGACGAAGCTCTACGCCGATCTCGAGGCCCAGGGNNCGGATCTTCGAGAGGGACTGGGCGATGTATGATGTCGAGCACTGCGTCTTCCGCCCCCTGCGCATGACCGTCGAAGAGCTCGAGGCGGGCATCACCCGGGCCTGGGAGGCCACCTACAGCCTGGGCGACATCGCCCGGCGCCTGTGGCCCTTCAACCGCAGGCCCTGGCTGGGCTTCCCCCTGAACCTGGGCTACAAGACCTACGCCGACCGCTACCGCCGCTTCACCCGCGCTGTCATGGTCGACAACTCCGACATCCCGGGGGCCGGGTCATGAGGCTGACCTTCGTCCTGCCGGCCATCGGCAAGAAGCCGGGCCAGAAGTACATCGGCACCTGGAAGATGGAGCCCTTGACCTTCGCCGTCCTGAAGTCGCTGACTCCGAAGCCCTTCGCCGTGCGCTTCTTCGACGATCGCCTCGAGCAGGTCGACGCCTCGGCCCCCAGCGACGCCGTGCTGATCTCGGTCGAGACCTACACCGCCCGGCGCAGCTACGCCCTGGCCCGGCGCTTCCGCGAGCAGGGGGCCCGGGTGATCCTGGGAGGCTACCACGCCAGCCTGATGCCCGACGAGGCCGGCCTGCACGCCGACGCCGTGGTGGTGGGCAACGCCGAGGCGATCTTCCCGGAGCTGCTGGAGGACCTGGCGGGGAACCGGCTCCAGCCCCGCTACCAGGGTCCGGCCGGCTTCAGCCGGACGCCCCCGGACACCACCCTGTATGGGAACCGCCGCTACCTGCCGGTCTCGCTGGTGGAGACGGGCCGGGGCTGTCCCCAGGCCTGTGAGTTCTGCGCCATCTCGGCCTTCTACCGCAGCCGCTACCATCCCCGGGAGGTCGGCGAGATCCTGCGCGACCTGGAGGCCAGCCGCCACCGCCGCTTCTTCCTGGTGGACGACAACCTCTGCGCCGACCGCGAGCACGCCCTGGAGCTCTTCCGGCGGATGGAGCCGCTGGGGCTGCAGTGGGCCGGTCAGGCGACCCTGGCCATGGGCCAGGACCCGGAGCTGCTCCAGGCCATGAAGAGGAGCGGCTGCGAGATCCTGCTGGTGGGCTTCGAGAGCCTGAACCAGGCCAACCTGCGCCAGATGGGGAAATCGGTGAACCTGCAGCTTTCCGACCGGGACCAGATGGTGCGGAACCTGCACGCCGCCGGCCTGAACCTGTATGGGACCTTCGTCTTCGGCTACGACGCCGACGACCTGGGAACGGTCCGCGAGGCCCTGGACTTCGCCGTCCGGCACGGCCTGTACACGGCGGCCTTCAACCACCTCCTCCCCTTCCCCGGCACCCGGCTGCACGAGCGCCTGCTNNTGGATTCGCAGGCCTGGTGGCTGGACGGCTCCTATCGCTACGGCGAGGTGCCCTTCAAGCCCCGGGGGATCGAAGGGCCGGCCCTGGCTCGAGCCTGCCGGGACGCCCGCAAGGAATTCAACAGCCCGCGGAACCTGATGCGACGGGGAGCCCTGGCCCTGAAACGGGGGACCCTGGTGGCCTGGCCGCTCTTCTGGGCGATGAACCTGCCCCTGGGCCGGGAGGTGGACCAGAAGATGGACGTCCCCCTGGGAGAGAACCTGGATGAGTGGCCCAAGTAGGCGCTTCGCCGTGCGCCTGGCCGGCGCCTCGGATGACCCGGCCCTGCGCGAGATCCTGGCCGAGGACGGGTTCGGAGGGCGGATCCGGGTCTGCGCGCTGCGCGAGCCCTCCCCCCT
>DCTU01000195.1:0-5807 GCA_002329445.1 bacterium UBP9_UBA1432 | reverse complement strand
TGGGGATGGGCGGCGTGGTCTGCCGGGACATCGCCTTGGGTGGGAAGAGACGGACCTTGGGCTACCTCTGTGGCCTGCGGATCCGCGCGGAGGCCCGGGGGCGATTCCGCCGCCTGGGGGAGGTCTATCGGGAGCTGCGCCGGCTCACCGCGGATCGGGTGGACCTGTACCTCAGCGCCATCCTGGCCGAGAATCCCCGGGCCCTGCGCCTCTTGACCGGAGCCCGGGCGGGCCTGCCCCGCTACCATCCCCTGGGCGGGTATCTCACCTTCTTCCTCCCCACCGGAGGCCGGGGCCCGGGCCCGGGCCCGAGCTTGAAGGAATGGAGCGACCCTTCCCTGTACGAGGCCCTGCGCAGCCGGATGGACGGGATGCGCTGGGAACCGCGGTCCTGCGGGCTGGAAGAGGCCTGCTGGGTGCAGACCGACGGGGGGCTGGGCTACCTGGCGGTCCCCGGACACAAGCAGTATCGGGTCCTGTCCTACGGAGGCTGGATGAGGCTGGCCTCGTGGATCCCCCCCTGGCTGACCGGATACCCGCGCCTGCCCCGGCCCGGACACCTGGCCCGATACGCGACGGGCGCCATCTTCAGCCCGGACCCCGACCAGGCGCGCCGGATCCTGCGCGAACTGCGCAGGCGGGCCCGGGGCCTGGACTTCCTGATGATCGGCTGCTTGCAGGAGGATCCCCTGGCCCGGATCCTGGCCGAGGAGCGCCACGTGCTGTACCGCAGTCGGCTCTTCGAGGTCCTCTTCCCGGGGATGGAGCCCCAGATCCAAGGTCCCCTCCAGGTGGAGGTGGCCCTCCTCTGAGCGTTCCCCAAGACCCTGTCCGCAGAGAAGCCCCCCGAAGGGGAAGACTCAGGGCAGCGGGAGCTCGGGGACCTCGCGGAAGTCCAGGTCCAGGATGGGGTACTCCCGCCAGTCGCGGAAGTCGAAGTGCCACCACTCGACGTCCAGGACCTCGAAACCCTCGGCCTTCATGGCTGCGATCAGGAGATCCCGGTTGGCCCGTTGCCGGGCCGTTCCACCGGCGAAGTCGGCGTGAGCCCGCTCGGTGAACTCGTCATAGGCGCCAGGCATGTCCAGGTAGCGCCCCGTCTGGAGATCGTACAGCGAGACATCCACGGCGCACCCGCGATTGTGGCGCGAGCCCTTCTGCGGGTCGGCCACGTAGCCGATCCGCCGCCACTCGGCGGGGGCCTGCTCCCACATCTGCCGGGTCACCCGCCAGGGGCGGTAGGCATCCAGCACCGAGACCCCCAGGCCACGGGAGCGCAGCTTGCGGTTCACCTCGGCCAGGGCCAGGGCGGCGGGCCTCTGCAGGAAGGCCCGGGCCTCGGGGTAGAGGACCCGCTTCATGAAGTTGTGCGGCGTGGCGTAGCGCAGGTCCAGCCTCAGGGTCGGGTCCAGCCGCCTCAACTCGACCAGCTCGGATTCCCGGAAGCTCCCCTCCTCGACCGGCGGCCCCGAGGCCAGGGCCGGCAGGACCAGCAAGGCCAGCAGCAGGACCAGGAACCGAAGACTCCACTTTCTCGAGGGCGGGGAAGAGATCACGGCGAGGGATCTCCTTTCGACGCGGGATTCCAGGCCAGATCCCGCAGGTCTCCGACGCGTCGGGTGAAGCGGGTCTGGTCGAAGTGCTCCAGCAGGGGGATGGCGTACTTGCGCGTGGTCTGGAGGGTCTCGCGGGCCCGCGAGGCGGTCAGGGGACCCTCGGCGCGGATCCGTTCGGCCAGGATCCCACGGGCCTCCTCCAGCAGGCTCTCCAGGAACACGATCTGGGGGGTCAGGCGGACCGCCCGCCCCGTCTCCAGCAGATGGGCCTCCAGCACCTTCCACAGCCGGGGTTCGACCTCGGCCAGGAAGGGCACGTCGTCCCAGTCCACGGGGGTGAAGCGGTCCTTCTTCAGGACCTCCTCGACCCGCCTCAGGGCCTCCTGCCAGGCCGGTTCCAGCCGGGGGACGTGCGCACGGGGGGCGAGCAGGCCGAGCCGCTCGACCACCTCGCCGCGACGGCAGGCCTCGTTGAGCACCTCCTCGGCCAGGCGGGGGGTCGGGGAAGCCAGCAGGCGCAGGATCTCCTCCCGACGCCAGCCTCCCCTCCAGGGGGCCGCCTGGGCCAGGCGTTCCAGAAGCTCGAGGATCTGCTGGCGCAAGGGAAGGACCTGGCGGGCCAGGGCCACGTGCCGGCCCATGCGGACCAGCTCTCCCGAGGCGAGCAGCTCCTCGACCAGGGCCTGGACCTCGGCCTGGGGGAGCTGGAGGTCCTGGGCCAGGGCCCCCGGCGTGCGGGCCCCTCCGCTGGCGCGGGCCAGGGCCCCCAGCAAGGGCTCGGCGGCCCCGCTGCCCTGCTGGCGGCGGAGCCCGTCCAGGACCTGGGCGTCACCCCGGCGATGGCGCGGCGCGGCGGGGTCCAGGACCTCGCCTCCGCCCACGGTGTGCTGCGCCGTGAAGTCCCGCAGGATGACGCGGTCCAGGCGTCGGAGCGCGACGGGCTCGTCCAGGATTACCTGGACCAGGCCGCGGGCCCCGGGAGCGATCTCGTCGCCTTCCAGCAGGAAGACCCGCCCCAGGGCCTCCGCCGTGCCGACGTACAGACGGACCTGGTCGCGATGGCGCAGCGGGCGGGCGGCGCGCGGGAGCGTCCGCAGGCGCAGATCCAGCCTGCGGGTGGGCACCAGCAGCCCGGGTGGGGCCAGCACCTGCCCGCGATGCAGGCTTCCCGGCTCGACCCCGGCCAGGTTCACGGCCACCCGCTGCCCCGCGCAGGCCTCGGGCTCGGACTCTCCGTGCACCTGCAACCCCCGGATCCGGGCCTCGAGCCTCTCGGGGAGGATCTCGACCCGGTCTCCGGATCGAAGTCGCCCCGCCCACAGCGTTCCGGTCACCACCGTCCCGAAGCCCGCGCGCAGGAAGGCCCGGTCCACCGGAAGATGGAAGGGGGCCTCGGTCGGACGGACGGGAAGGCCTTCAAGGACCTCGGCCAGGGTCTCCCGGAGCCGATCCAGGCCCTCTCCGGTCAGACCCGAGACGCGCACCACCGGAGCCTGGGCCAGGAAGGTCCCGGCCAGCTCCCGGCGCAGGGCCTCCTCGGCCAGATCCGCCACCTCCGGCTCGACCAGGTCCACCTTGGTCAGCACCACCACCCCCGCCCGGGTCGCCAGCA
Organism: bacterium UBP9_UBA1432; assembly: GCA_002329445.1. GTDB lineage: Bacteria > Vulcanimicrobiota > Xenobia > Xenobiales > Xenobiaceae > Xenobium > Xenobium purgamenti. The sequence goes on along the minus strand of DCTU01000195.1, from coordinate 2,639 downwards.
GGTCCAGGATCTCCAGGTGCTCGTGGGTCTGGGGGCGGGCCCCCTCCCGGGCGTCCACCACCAGCATGGCCAGGTCCAGCCCACCCACGCCGGCCAGCATGTTCTTGAGGAACCTCTCGTGCCCGGGCACATCGACGATCCCCGCGCGGATCCCGCCGGGAAGATCCAGGTTCGCGAAGCCCAGGTCGATCGACAGTCCCCGGGCCTTCTCTTCGGGAAGCCGGTCGGTGTCGATGCCGGTCAGGGCCTTGAGAAGCGTGGTCTTGCCGTGATCCACGTGACCGGCGGTTCCCAGGATGAAGTGTTTGGTGCTCATGGTGCGGTGGACTCCAGGGCCCGGACGAGTTCGGACTCGTCTTCGGGTGGCAGGGTGCGAAGATCCAGGTGCAGGCCTCCCCTCCGGCAGGTCGCCAGGACCGGCCGGGGCTCCCGGCGCAGGCGCTCGGCCCAGGCCTGCTCGCCATCCGGGGGGACCAGGCGCACACCCCACCCCGACAACTCCGCCCCGGGCATGCCTCCCCCACCGGGCGTGGAGCGGCTGGAGACGACCTCCACCTGGACCCGGCCCTCCAGCCGGACCCGCAGATCCTCGGCCAGGGCCTCGGCGCGCTTCCGAAGGGCTTCGGGAGCAAGGCGCAGGGTCGCCAGGGTGGGAATCTGCTCCAAGGCCCGCCGGGGATCCAGGTACAGGCGCAGGGTGGCCTCCAGGGCGGCCAGGGTCAGCTTGCCGACCCGCACGGCCCGGGCCAGGGGAGTGCGGGACATGGTCCGCAGCAGGTCGGCCCGGCCCAGGAGGATCCCCGCCTGCGGTCCGCCCAGCAGCTTGTCCCCCGAGAAGGCCACCAGGTCGAAGCCCGCCGCCACGGCGTCGGGAATGGTGGGCTCGCAGGGAAGCCCGTGCTCCTCGGGGTCCAGCAGGAGCCCCGAGCCCAGGTCCAGGAAGGAGGGGACGGCGTGCTCCCGGGCCAGGGCGGCGACCCGGGCCGGGTCGGGGCGCCCGGTGAAGCCCTCGATCGAATAGTTGGAGGGGTGGCTGACCATGACCAGGCCGGTTTCGGGGCCTAGGGCTGCCCGGTAATCCTCCAGTCGGGTCCGGTTGGTGGTGCCCACCTCGACCAGACGGGCTCCCGCGTGGCGCAGGAGCTCGGGCAGGCGGAAGGTGTCGCCGATCTCGACCAGCTCGCCGCGCGAGACCACCACGTCGCGATTCCGGGCCAGCGCGTCCACCGTCAGCATGACCGCCGCCGCGCAGTTGTTGACCACCAGGGCCGAGGGAGCCCCCGTCAGGAGGGCCAGCAGGTCCCGGACATGGACCTGGCGGGAGCCTCGCCGCCCCTGCTCCAGGTCCAGTTCCAGGTTGGTCGGGCCCGAAGCCGCCTCCTGGAGGGCCTCCAAGGCGGCCCGGGCCAGGGTGGATCGCCCCAGGTTCGTGTGGAGGACCACGCCGGTGGCATTCAGGACCCGGCGCAGGGAGGGTTCGCACAACGCCTGGAGTTGCGCCGAGGCGTGCTCCAGGATGAAAGCCGCCGGGTCCGCAGGCAGACGCGAGGCCCCCCGCAGGCTGGCGGCCCCGTCGCGCAGGGCCTCCAAAACCCGAATCCGGCCGTGGGCTTCGAGCAGTTCGAGGCCCTCCGGCGTGCGCAGCAGCAGATCCAGCGAGGGAATGCCTCGTCCGGGATGAGGCTGGCTCACCAGGAGTCCAGGTCGTGGCGACCGGAACCGAGCGGGATCAGAGGGGAGCGCCTCCGGAGGAGGGGGGCGCCGGGTTTCCGGCCTGAGGCTTCTCGGCTTCGGGCTCGTCCGGAGTCGGAGCCTCGGCCGCGGGCGAGACCTCCACCCGTGGGGCCGGGGGGGCGGAGTCCGGCGAGGGCGACTCGCTGGCCGCAGGGGTCTGGGGGGTCGGCGAGCCCGGAGTGACATCCGGGGTGGCCGGGGTGGATTCCGCGGAAGCTCCGGTCGCAGCCGGCGGGGCGGAAGCCTCGCTCGGGGCCGGCGCAGCCGAGGCCTCATCCAGGGACTTCAGGACGTTCTCGGTGTAGAGCGAGGCCACCGATCCGGCCCGTTCCCGAATGACCTGCAGGAGGGCCAGTTCGCGGATGGTACAGGCATGGTGCTGAAAGAACATCTGGACCGGGAAGGTCAACCACAGGTTGCTCTCGGTCTCGAAGACCCGGGTGACCATCTCGACGGTCTGGGCGTCCACCCGGTGCATCAAGACCAGCGACAGCAAGGCCTGACGGCGCAGGATGTTGTCCTTCTCGGTGGCAAAGCGCTCGGCCAGGTAGCGCTGCATGAGGGTCTGCAGCTCGGGGTCCAGGGCCGGCTCCGAACCGATCGCCCCCAGGAAGGCCAGCACGGCCCGCTTGGGCAGCTTGGGATAGTCCACCATCACCTGACGGGCTGCCAGCTCGAGTTCGTCCGCGGCCAGGCCCAGTTCGGCGAAGATGGCCTGGCGCTGCTCGGCGGTAAACCGGGCGGTGTTGCAATCATCCAGGGTGCGGAAGTAGGCCTCCTTGCCCGTCTCGCGGTGGAAGACCTTCAGCAGTCCGGCCTGGTTGCCGATGGCCACGCGCTTGAGGTCGACCTCGGGCTGGAAGCTCTTGGGCAGGCGCGCCGGTGGCTCGACGAAGACCTCCTCC
>DCTU01000045.1:3285-3644 GCA_002329445.1 bacterium UBP9_UBA1432 | reverse complement strand
CGACAGGATGATCGGCAAGGCGGCGAAACGAAGCAGGCCACCCGACACGGGCGGAACCGGAATCATCTGGATGGCCAGGGAAAGGGCCACGAACATGGCCATGCAGGTCAAACGCAAGGTCGGAGACATCGCCCTTCCACATGAAGGGGTGTCTGGGAGCGTGTCAAGTCGAAAGGGTCACAAGACCCTTTCCTCACGAGAACTTAATCTTTGCGTCCCCCGCGCTTCAGAACGATCTGGCATGATGAGGCCGATGACCCTGCCCTTCCAACGTCGCCGTCCTGCTGGTTCATGTCCTCCACCGCGATGGGCCCTGGCCTTGGCCCTGGCTCTGGCCCTGGGCTCACCGGCCTGGTCGG
>DCTU01000045.1:313-3224 GCA_002329445.1 bacterium UBP9_UBA1432 | reverse complement strand
CCGCCACAACGCCGAGGCCGCCGCCCAGCGCGTGGGGCAATCGGCCTCGGCGCTGTATCCCACGGTGACCGCCACCAGCAGCTACAGCCACACCGACGTCTTCGGACCGGACGCCAACAGCGCCACCGTGGTGACCACGCCTGGCGCGGGGAGCAACGTCCCGGTGGTGGTGACCGGCAACAGCCAGCGGGGGGGGGCCCGCAAGAGCCTCAACGCCGGCCTGACCGCCCGTCAGACGCTGCTGGACTTCAGCCGCCCCCACCAGTTGGAGCAGGCCCGACAGAACGAAGAAGTCGCCCTGGCCGAGCTGGACGGAATCCGCCAGGACGTCCTGCTGGAGGTCCGCAAGGCCTGGCTGACGGCCTTCATCGACCAGACCGTCCTGGACATCCGGCGCGAGACGGTGGCCAACCGCGAGGCTCGGCTGACTCAGGCCCAGGCCTTCTACAAGCAAGGGACCAAGGCTCGCATCGAAGTGGCCACCGCTGAAGCCGATCTGGCCCAGGCCCGACTGGCCGCTCTGCAGGCCGAGACCCAGTTGCAGGTCGACTGGGTGGCCCTCAACGTGGCCATGGGACGGACCAGTCCTTCCCCCTATCGCCTGGAATTGGAACCCGAATGGGACCTCGTGCCCGAATTGGACGGAGAGCGGATTCTCCAGACCGCCCTGGCTCGACGCCCCGAGCTGCGGGCCCTGCAGGCCCGGCTGCGCGGCCAGTTGGCCGCCCTGCGAGCCCTGAACGCCGAGAGCCTCCCGACGCTGTCCGCCAATGCGACCCTCCAGGGAAGCGGCGCGCCGACACCGCTGGACGGGACCTGGACGGTGGGAGCCAGCCTCAACTGGAGCCTCTTCGACGGATTCCTGCGGCAATACCGGGATGGCGAAGCCCGCGCCACGGCACGCTCGCTGGCCGAGCAGTTCGAACAGCAGCGGATCGCCGTCTACCAGGAGGTGACCACCCGACTGGTCCAGGTCCGGCAGGCCGCCGGGCAGATCCAGGCGGCCCGAACCTCCCTGGAGGCGGCCCGGGAGAGCCACCGGCTGGCCGCGGCCCGCTACCAGGTGGGAGTCGGCAGCAGCCTGGAGCTCTCGGACGCCGAGCTGGCCCTGGCCCAGGCACAAACCGACCTGGCCAGCGCCGCCAACGTCCTGAGAACCGCTCGGGCCGAATTGAGTCGGGCGGTGGGAGTCGAGAACCTGGCCGCCCTGCCGGAGCCGGGTGAGCCCGTCCGTCTGGACCCGCTCCCCGAACTCAAAATCGAAAGGAGCGCTCCATGAAGCGCTGGTCGATCTCTGTGCTGGTCCTGCTGGTTCTGGCGGCGGGAGCCTTCTGGTGGGTCAAGGTCCGGGGCGCATCCGCCGCCGACCAGTACACCCTGGCCCCCGTTGAGCAGGGCGACCTCCAGTCCACCGTCACCGCCACGGGAACCCTGGAAGCCGTCACGGCCGTCGACGTGGGAAGTGAAGTCTCCGGCGTCATCGAGACCCTGTACGTCGAGCACAACTCGCTGGTGAAGAAGGGGCAACTGCTGGCCCAGCTCAACCCCGAGACGGTCCAGGCCGAGGTGGACAGGGCCCAGGCCAGCTTCCAGCGCGCCCAGTCCTCGCTGGCCAACTCCCAGGCCCAGGAGGCGGGGGCCCGCGCCGGGATCCAGTCAGCCCAGGCCCAGGCCCTCTCGGTCCAGGCCAGGCTGGAGAAGGCCCGGGCTCAGGAGGCCAACTCCCGGGCCGCCCTGCTGGGCAGCGAGGCCAACCTGCGCAAGGCCCAGGCCGACCTGGACAACGCCCGGCGCAGCTACAACCGGGTTCAGGCGCTGCGAGACCAGGATCTGGTCTCGCAGGACGAGCGCGACCAGGCCCACACCCAGTACCTCTCTGCCCAGGCCAGCCTGGACGCCTCCCAGGCCTCGCTGGAGGCCGCTCGGGCCACCCATCGCTCGACGGGCCTGGACATCCAAGGGGCCCAGGCCGACCTGGAGGCAGCTCGAATCGCGGTGGAGGCAGCCCGCGAACAACTGGCCTCAGCCCAAGCCCAGGTGGCGGGCGCCCGCGCCGATGTCGGGCAGGCCCAGGCCAGCCTGGAGGCGGCCCGGGTCAACCTGGGCAAGACCAGCATCCGCTCGCCGATCGACGGGATCGTGTTGGATGTACTGGTCTCGGAGGGCCAGACCGTGGCGGCCCAGTTCCAGGCGCCCAACCTCTTCGTCCTGGCCCGCAACCTGGAAGAGATGCAGGTGCTGACCACGGTGGATGAAGCCGACATCGGCCGCATCCAGACCGGAAGCCAGGCCACCTTCACCGTGGACGCCTGGCCCGAATCGACCTTTGAGGGGAAGGTGGCAGAGGTCCGTCAGTCGGCCGTGACCACCAACAACGTGGTGACCTACCCCGTCGTCGTCCACACCAGCAACCCCGGCCTGCGCCTCAAGCCCGGGATGACGGCCACCGTCAGCATCGCCATCGAGCGCCGCGAAAACGTCCTGATGGTGCCCAACGCCGCGCTGCGCTTCCGCCCTGCCGACGACGCCAACGTGGCCGAAGGCCCCCCTCCTTCGGCCGAGGCCCCTTCCCCGGGACCCGGAGCCTCGCCGTCCCGCAGAGGTCCTCGGAGGGTCACGATCTACACCCTGGACCCGGCAGACCCCACCCGACTTCTCCCGCACCGGGTCGTCCCAGGACTGACCGATGGCGTGAACACCGAACTGGTGGAATCGGATCTGCAGGCCGGCCAGCAGGTCCTGACCGGGACGGCCCGTCCCTCGGCCTCCACCTCCTCCTCGGCCTCCGCCTCGACCTCCCGCCGCCGCGGCCCGCCGAGGCCGTTCTAGCCATGGGCTGGTGGATGATCGTCCGGATTGCCGGGCGCGCCCTGACGCGCAACAAGATGCGCTCCTTCCTGACCATGCTGGG
>DCTU01000045.1:0-276 GCA_002329445.1 bacterium UBP9_UBA1432 | reverse complement strand
GCCGGGTCGGTGACGTCGGGTGGCGTCCGGACCGGCGCCTTCGGAAGCTCCCGGCTGACGGTCGAGGATGCCCGGGCCATCGCCCAGCACGTCCACCACCTGGCGGCCGTGACGCCCCTGACCCAGAACGGATCGCAGGTGGTCTTCCAGGAGCAGAACTGGGCCACCAACATCCTGGGGGTGAACCAGGATTACCAGATCATCCGAAACTGGAGCGTGGCCTCGGGTCGCTTCCTGCAGGAGGACGACATCCGCGCCTCGGCCAAGGTCTGCGTC
>DCTU01000206.1 GCA_002329445.1 bacterium UBP9_UBA1432 | reverse complement strand
CTCCTTGCCGATGGCGTCGCACAGGCGGGTGGCCCGGCCCAGCATCTGCTCGTACAGGATGCGGCTTCGGACCCGGCGCAGGAAGACCAGGTTCACGATCTCGGGGACATCGATGCCGGTGGTCAGAAGGTCCACCGTCACGGCCACGCTGGGGAACTTCTCGTTCTTGAAGAAGCGGATCTTCTCCAGGCAGCGGTCGGTGGCGCCGGTGATCTTCATGACGGCGTCGTCGTCCACCCCGCCGTAGCGCTGGTCCAGGGCCTCTTTGAGGAGGCGGACGGCCATGTCGGCATGGGTGTCGTTCACGCAGAAGACGAGGGTCTTGCCGTCGTCCTGGGGGTCGATGTGCTCGGCCAGAAGCCGACAGACCGTCCGGTTGAAGCTCTCGGTCAGGACCTTGCGGTTGAAGGCCTCCAGCTCCAGGGTGACCTCGTCTTCCAGGTGGAACAGGTCGAGTTGCTGGTTCTTGACCTGGTAGAGTTCCATGGTCTCGCCGGCCTGCCAGGTGATCCCGTCCTCGGCCAGGGCGGTGACGATGCGGTGGGGCGGCTCGTGGTCCACCAGATAGCCGTCCACCACGGCCTGGCGATAGCCGTACTCGTAGACGGGATCGCCGAAGATCGCGCTGGTGTGCAGGGCGGGCGTGGCGGTCAGGCCCACCTTCACCGCGTCGAAGTGGTCCAGGACCCGGCGGTACTTCGAGATGTAGTCCAGCTCGTTGCGGAAGGTCAGCTCGGCCTCGCTCAGGTCGCGGTCCAGACTGTAGCCCCGGTGGCACTCGTCCACCACGATGCAGTCATACTGGTCCACCGGGACAGGAGGGGCGTCCTCCTCCCGGAAGAGGATCCGCCGCATCATCCCCTGGATCGTGGCCAGGTGCAGGCGCGTCGTGGGCCCCGGGGACACGTCCGTGAGATTCTTCACCTCGTAGATCTCGGGGAAGGCCTGCATCTGCTCGAGCTTGAAGTCCTGCAGGGCGTTGAGCGCCTGCTCGCCCAGGGCGGTGCGGTCCACCAGGAAGAGGACCCGGCGGAAGCGCCCGGCCTTCAGCAGCCGATAGAGCAGCCCGATGCAGGTCCGGGTCTTGCCCGTGCCGGTGGCCATCGCCACCAGGGCTTCGCGGCGACCGGCGGCCACGGCGGCCTCGACGGCCGCGATGGCCTCCCGCTGGTAGTGGCGCAGGTTCAGATGGTCTGAGGGTTCTCGGCGCAGACGGCGGTGGGCGGCCGGAAGGTCCTGCTCGCGCAGGGCCAGCAGGCCCGCCGGGGTGTACCATCCGTCCAGGGCCCGGGGATGGTTGGTGGGCTCCCGGGCATCCAGGAACCAGGTCCCGCTCAGCTCGGGGAGTTGCCGCAAGAAGGCCCGGCCATTGGTCGAGAAGAGGAAGGGCACCCGGTAGTCGCCCCAGGGGCCTCCGGGATCCTTGAGGTCTCCCTGCAGGGTGAAGCCCCGGCTGTAGCGCTTGGCCTGCTCGATGGCGCCGGCCGCGTTCTTGTTGGCCCGCTTGGCTTCCACCACGGCCAGGGGCACCTGGTCGGCGAAGAGCACGTAGTCCGCCGGGCCCTTCGCGGTGGGCCACTCGGCGATGGCGACGCTCTTCCCCTTCTGGGGGCGCGCCCCGGAGGCCCAGGTCAGGGTCTGGCTGTCCGCCTCCCAGCCGGCCTCGCGCAGTTGCTGGTCGATCAGCCGGCGGGTGTCGGCCTCGCTCAGGTTCAGGGGGATGGTGGCCAGGGCCTCGGTGTCCACCTCGAGGGGAGGGGCCTCGTCCGGCTGGCCGGAAAGGCCGGGAAGGGTGGCCTGGAGCGCGAGAAGCTCCGAGGTCAGTTCCTGCTCGCGCTGCTCGGCGGTGGACTGCCAGAAGGCCGCCTCTTCCGCCTGCCGGGCAGCCAGCGCCTCGGCGTCGGCGCGTCGGGCGGCCTCGGCCAGGGCCCGCTCCTGCAGATCGGAGGACTCGGCCCGGATCTCGACCAGCTCTTCGCGCAGGCGCACCAGTTCGCCGAGCAATGCCTCGGAGGCCTCCCGGGGGTCCGGGGGCGGGACGAACGCGGGGGCCTCGAAGGTCCGGTCCGCCACCAGGCGCACGTACCACTGGCCCAGGGCCCGGGCCATCCGAAGCTGCTGGAGGGCCGTCCGGGCATCGCCCAGCATCTCGTGGGCCGCCGCGTTCCCGGCCCGGCGCAGACCGTGGAAGAGGTCCAGGACCTCGCGGTTGAGCCCCAGGCCGCGCAGGAGGGCCAGAAGCTCGGCCTGGTTGTCCTGCGGCGCGGAATGGACCCCGTAGCGCTCGGCCACCTTCCGGGCCAGCACCTCGCCGAACTGGCGCAGCCTGAGCAGGGTGCTGCAGGGGTCCTCGGCATAGAGGCGCTCGGCCAGGAAGCCCAGGCGGGCCAGCGGCTGGAAGGGCTCCAGGAAGGCGAAGTTCGATTTCGGGGGGTCTGGCGCAGGCAGGGCAGTCCGGCTCCTTTGCGATCGGGCGTTCGAAAGGATTCCGGAAAGGTCCTGCGGGAGCCGGGTGCGGTCGGGTTTCTTCCCAGGAGCCGCCGGGCCCTGGCGGCTTCGGAGGGTCGGACATGAGCGAGGTTTCGCAGGGGCGGAGGGTTTGTCGGCCTTGCGTGTTGCCCGACCAGCCGGGGAGCTGGCGGGGAGTCGGACCTGCCCCGGCGAAGTGGGCCTCCATCGGATCATGGAGGTGAACATGAGAACGCTGGCCCTCCTCGCCCTGGTCCTGAGCAGTCTCCTCCTGGCTTGCCCCACGCCGGTCCTGGCCCAGAGTCAGCAGGAGATGAACCGGGAGGCTGAAGACGGCTTCCGCCGGGCGGACGTCGAGTTGAACCGGGTCTATCAGGAGCTGCTGCCACGCCTGCCCGGTCCGGTCCGGGAGAAGCTGATCGATGCCCAACTGGCCTGGATCCGCTTCCGGGACGCCGAGGCCGAGGCGCGGGCCTGGGAGTTCGAGGGCGGGACGATGTACCCGTTCCTGTACTACTCCAGCCTGGAGGACACCACCAGGCAGCGCAGCGAGGATCTCCGGATCTGGTTGGAGTCGCTCTCGGCCGGATCCGAATCCTTCTGAAGCCCCATTCCGGGCGCGGCATGTCACCAGGAGCCAGCCCGGGCTGCGCGAAGCCCTCCTTCCGCACGCCGCGACCAGGCGCGCCATCCCGAGCAGGATGCCCGCCTGGGGCGGGCCGGAGGGGACCGTGACCGAAGCGCCCGAACTGCGCCGACCCCTGGCAACCCGACAGGCTCGCTGGGCCCACCAGTTGGCTGCCTGGGTGGCGGGCACAGGCGTCTCCCCGAACCAGATCTCGGTCTTGAGCCTGTTCTTCGCGGCCGGCTCGGGGGCCGCCCTGCTGTGGGCCCCCCAGTTCCACCCCTCGCAGAGGGGGCTCCTCTTCTTCCTGGCGGCCGCCGGCATCCAGTTGCGCCTGCTGTGCAACATGCTGGACGGGATGGTGGCCGTGGAGTGCGCGCAGCGCTCCAAGACCGGAGAGGTCTTCAACGACCTCCCCGATCGGCTTGCCGATTCGATGATCCTGATCAGTCTGGGCTATGCGGTCGGCACGCTCCCTCACGCGGTGGAGCTGGGGTGGCTGGCCGGTCTTCTGGCCACCATGACCGCCTACGTCCGTCTGCTGGGAGGCACCTGCGGAGCCGGGCAGTCCTTCATGGGGCCGATGGCCAAGCAGCATCGCATGGCCCTGACGACCGCGGCCCTGCTGGGAGCCGCCGCGCTGGGCCCCTGGGGTCTGGCCGAGAGGCTTCTCTACGGGGCCCTGGTGGTGCTGTGCGTGGGGACCCTGCTGACCGTGGTCCGGCGCACCCGGAGGGTCCTGAAGGTCCTGGAGGAACGGTGAGTCTGGCCGACCTGGCCGGCGGGATCCTGATCGCCACCACGAGGCTGCTGTGTGGACCGCAGGCCCGATGGGTGGGTTGTGAGCCTTCCACCCGCCAGCGGATCTACTTCGCCAACCACTGCAGTCACCTGGACGCCGTGGTGCTGTGGTCGTGTCTGCCTCCGCCCGTCCGAAGGCGGACCCGGCCGGTCGCCGCCCTGGACTACTGGGGGGGAGGCGGCCTGAAGGGATTCCTGGCCAGGGAGGTCTTCCGCTCGATCCTGGTGGACCGCTCGGGGGCGGACCCCCGGGCGGTGGTGGACCACCTCGCCCAGGCGATGGGTCCGGCCGACTCGATCATCCTCTTCCCAGAGGGAACCCGGGGAACCGGGGAGGTTCTGGCTCCCTTCAAGAGCGGCCTGTACTACCTGTCACGGAAGCGTCCCGACGTCGAGCTGGTTCCCGTGTTCATGCAGAACCTGAATCGAATCCTGCCCAAAGGGGAGGTCCTTCCCGTGCCCCTCTTCAGCTCCGTCAGCTTCGGATCGCCGCTCCGCGCCGAAGAATCCGAGTCCAAGGCCGACTTCCTCGGGCGCGCCCGCGAGGCCCTCCTGGGCCTGGTGGAACCATGAAGGTCCTTGCCGAGCCCCGAATGCTCTGGCTCTTCGGCGGGGTCCTGGTCCTGCTGGTCCTGGCCAGCGGGATCGGCTGGGCCCTGGACCGCACCGCTCGAGGCGAGAAGGCCCGCGCGGTCATCGAGAACCTGAACGCCCGGATCCGGGCGTGGTGGGTCATGTGCGCCGTCTTCGCGGTGGCCACCGCCACCGGAGGGCTGGGCTCGATCGTCCTCTTTGGCCTGATGTCGTTCGTGGCCTTCCGCGAGTTCGTCACCATGACCCCGACCCGGCGGGGGGACCATCGGGCGCTCTTCTGGGCTTTCTTCTTCTTCATCCCCCTGCAGTACTGGCTGGTGGCCGTCGACTGGTACGGGTTGTTCTCGATCCTGATCCCGATCTACGCCTTCCTCTTCCTGCCGACCCGGACGGCCTGGTCGGGGGAGACCGAGAAGTTCCTGGAGCGGACGGCCAAGATCCAGTGGGGGTTGATGGTCTCGGTCTACTGCGTCAGCCACGCCCCGGCCCTGCTGATGCTGCAGATCCCCGGTTTCGAAGGCCAGAATGCCCTGCTCTTGTTCTATCTGGTGCTGGTGGTGCAGTCCAGCGATGTCCTGCAGTACGTCTTCGGCAAGATCATGGGGCGCCGTCGGATCGCCCCCGACGTCAGCCCCAACAAGACCTGGGAGGGGTTCCTGGGGGGGATCCTCTCGGCGACGCTCCTGGGGGCGGCTCTGTGGTGGGCCACACCCTTCTCCCCTCTGCAGGCCGCCGGCATGTCGCTGGTCATCACCTTGCTGGGCTTCTCGGGGGGGCTGGTGATGTCGGCGATCAAGAGGGATCGCGGCATCAAGGATTTCGGGACCCT
>DCTU01000454.1 GCA_002329445.1 bacterium UBP9_UBA1432 | reverse complement strand
ATCGAGGCCGGCCGGCTGAGCCTGGACCTGGAAGAGGTCGACCTCCAGCCCTACCTGGCCGAGGTCCTGGAGACCAGCGCGTTGCTGGCCGCCGAGAAGTCCATCAACCTGCTGGCCGAGGTCCACAGACCCCTGCCTCGGGTCCGGCTGGACCGGCGCCGATTCGACCAGGTCCTGCACAACCTGCTGACCAACGCGGTCAAGTTCTCGCATCCGGGCACCACCATCACCCTGGGAGCGCGCACTGAACCGCACGCGGTCCAAGTCTTCGTCCAGGACCAGGGCCAAGGCATCCGCGGCGAAGAGCTGGGCCGGATCTTCAAGGCCTTCGCGCGGGGCAGCACCCGACCGACGGGGGGCGAGAGGAGCACCGGCCTGGGCCTGGCCATCTCTCGCAGAATCGTCGAGGCCCACGGTGGAAGCATCGCGGTCCAGAGTCACCCGGGAGAAGGTGCCCGCTTCATCGTCACCCTTCCGCTTCCCCACCCGACCTCTTCCTGAACCCGGATGCAGGACCGGATCCCCAGTTTCGAAGGCATGAAGGCCTGGATGCAGGCCGGTCGGCGAAGGCAACCGGAGGACCTGGCCCGGGCCTGGTCCGTGGCGGGCCGGGCCCTGAAGAGCGCAGAGGCCCCCGCGGAGGTCGAGCTCTTGAAGCGCGGCTTCCGAATCCGGTTGCAGGCCCTGAGCATCCCGGGGGCCCTGGTCCGGGCCCGGGTCCTGCCCCTGCAGGGTCTGGTGCTCCTGGATCCCGAAGGCATGGCCGACCTGTCGGGGCGGCTGGCCCGCCGGGGCCTGCCCGGCCCGGCCCGAGAGCGGATCCTGGCGCACGAACTCTTCCACGTCCTGGAGCCCGCCTGCCCCGAGCCCCTGGCCGAACTGGCGGCGCACCTCTTTGCCGGGGCCCTCCTGAACCTGAGGGATTTCCCGGGCGCCATCGACCTGCCGGATGCCGTGTGGGAAGCCCGCCCCGCCGAGACCCGATGACCGGGTCAGCTCCCCAACTGCGCTCGCACCAGTGCCTGCAGGGCTTCTGAATCGAAGCCTGGGAAGGCGCGGAAGATCTCGACGTGCAGGACCTGGTGGTAGATCTGCACCTGCAGCTTCTGGGGCCGTTCCTTCAACCCCAGCCTTGAGGCCAGCTCCCGGGGGACTTCCTTCCAGGCGCACAGCAGCAGGAACTCGACCTCGGGTGGACGTCGGCGCAAGCCGTGCCGGGCCATGAAGAACCGCTTGCGCTCCAGCAGGAGATTGACCAGGAATCCACTTCCGTCCGGGGGGTCATCGACCCAGATCACGGCCGTCCGAGCCCCTGGCGGAATCTCGTCCAGGACATCCGACTCGAAGGTGGGGGATTCGGCGACCGGAACCTGGGCCAGGTCGAAGAGGAAGCCGGGGGGCTCGAGGCGGTCCGAAGGGCCGATGAACTCTCTGGACAACGGGAAGACCTCGATCCCCACGCGCCCCGCCAGCTCTTGAACCGAAGGCTTCCAACCGGCCACCTGGAGAAGACCGGCCACCAGCATGAAGGCGACGCAGAGGACGAAACTGAACCGCCAGCGGGCAGCCCCCAGGAAAGCCAGGATCACCAGCACCGGCGTCGTCGTCGACAGGTAGCGGACATCTGCCACGAGCAGCAGGTAGTGGGCCAGCAGCACCGACACGCAGACCGCGACGAGCGGCAGGGCGACCCGGAGCTTCTGGCGCCAGGTGAGCAGGAGGAGCGTGCCCGCAGCCAGCCAGGCCAGCCCCCCCCAGTAGAAGCTCCCGGTCACCCACAGGGATCGGGCCTGGGCGTGGAAGATTCCGAAAAACCTGCTGCTCGCCTCGAGATCGATCGGAGCCGAATAGACCTGGAGCTCGATCAGGGGCTCCCAGAAGACCATGTTCGCGAAGTACCAGGGAGAGCAGACCAGACCGCAGGCCGAGGCCACCAGCAGGAGGCCGACCCCGGAGTTGGGCCCGGACCGCCGCTCCAAGGCCAANNGCCACCAGGAGACCCAGGAGGAAGAGGGCCTCGGCAGCCAGGACCAGGGGGTCCCAAAGACCCACGCCCCCGGAAACACGGACCTGGATCATGCCCCACCAGGCGAAGAGGACCACCATCGCGATCTGGAAGACGACCATCAAGAGGGCCAGGACGGAACGGAAGGACCCGAAGAGGCGGGGAAGGGCGACCACCAGGACGGCGGGCAGCGCCAGGATCAACACCGAGTACTTGACCAGCATCCCGACCCCGAAGGCGACCCCGATGGCCAGACAGACGCTGCGCCGGGTCAAGCCCTGCGAGTCCAGCAGCAAGCTCAGGCAGACCGCCAGGATGAACATCTGCCCGGGGGCCATGCTGTAGATCCTCGTGAACTGGGCCGTCCAGACGCTGGTGGCGATCCCCAGGGCCAACAAGACGGCTCCGCGCCACCCGGCCACCTGCCAGCCGATCCGCCCCATGACCATGATCAGGCCGGCGACGAACAACACCTGCGTCATCCGCGCCACCTGGATGTCGGTTCCGAAGAGGTTCATGACCAGACCCGACAGCATGAAGACCAGGGGGGGATAGTCCTGTGTCCTGGGAAAGCGCGGCATCCCTTCCATCGAGCCTTCGGTGAGGCCCTGCACCACCGCCTCCTGCGCCTGCGCCAGGACGCGGCTGCACTTGAAGGCATTGACCATGAAGTTGGCGGAATGCTGGTCGGGGAAGCTGAGGCCGTCGTGGTTCTCCCAGCCCAGATGCATCCAGAAGAAGCCGACGGCCAGCAAGGCCAGACCATAGATGAGCTTCCTCGGCAAAGCCACGTCCTCCCAGAAGCTCTCCAGCCCCCCGATGTGGACGGAAAGCAGCCGGACCCGTTTCGGGCCCTGCGGTATCCGCGCCATTATACCAGGATCCGGGACGAGCACGAAGTCCCTCCAGGAGAGGAGCCCCGGGGCAAGCACAGAAACGCTGGAAGCCATCGCTCTTCGGGAAGGATCCCCAGCCGTTGTCCACTCGAGCCCTTCGAGTCCCCCTGTTGCTCCTGGCGGCCTCGGTGCTCGCGCTCCAGGCCTTGAGCACCACCCCCGCCGAAATCCTCCACCACCTGGCCGAGCGCGTGCATCTGCAGATCGACCCCCTCCAGGTCCAGGTCTTGAGCTCGCGGTCTTCCCCGGCTGCCCCCCTGCCGACGGGATGGTTCACTGCGGGTCAGGAGGCGTCGATCGTCCTGTCCAGCCAGGGCTTCGACCGCGCGGGAGGCCCCCTGGACTTCCTGTTCCCGGGCAACCTGACCAGTGACGGACACAACCTGGTGCTGGCCGACACCCGAAACCACCGCGTCCTGATCTGGAACCGCGCTCCCCGTGGGAATGATCCCCCCGACCTGGTGCTGGGCCAGAACGACTTCTTCGGAAATGCTCCGGGAACCGACCTGGATCGGATGAACTGGCCGGTCGGGGTGGCCACCGATGGCACCCGCCTGGTGGTGGCCGACTGCTGGAACGACCGCCTGCTGGTCTGGTCGAAATTCCCGACCAGCAACGGCGCTCCGGCCGATTTCCAGATCCGCGCCGCCCGGGGGGGAGAGAGCCTGGTCCGGATGCCCTACTCGGCCTGGACCGACGGACAGGTCCTCGCCGTGGCCAACCGCGGTTCCGGGGCGCTGCTCGTCTGGCACGGCTTCCCCCAGGAAGACCGTGCTCCAGACGTGGTCTTCAGCGGTTCGGGAGACCTCGGCGGGCCGAGATACCTGGCCAGCGACGGGCGCCGCCTGGTCGTGGCCAGTTACGACTCGTTCCGGCACTCCCCCGATCACGCCACCTTCTTCTGGTCGTCCGTCCCGCGCTCCGACTCGGAGAAGTACGACTTCTTCATGCAGAAGCCATCCTGGTTTGCGGGGCTCCCCAACCACCGCAGTGCCCTGCTGCGCGGGGCCTTCGGACCCCAAGGGAGGTTCCTCGCCCTGAGCGAAGAGGGCCTGCTCTACGGGTGGAGTGCCCTCCCCTCCCACCCCGAAGAGGCCCCCGACCTCTTTGCCGGCCTGGATGGCTTGAAGTTCCAGGCGGGCGATACCTCCGGCCTGGTGTACGTGGGCGAGACCCTGTACCTCTCGTTGATGAACGGCAACCGGATCCTCGGATTCCAGGACCTGGAAGCGGTTCGCCGGCAAGAGGCGGACTTCGTGATCGGCTCGAAGAGCCCGGACACCTCCCCCCGCGACGAACGCTTCATCCTGGTCAATCCGAACCCGGTCAGCGACGGCCGACACCTCTTCGTCACCTCCGACTTCGACCAGAAGATGTTCGTCTACCGGACCCTGCCCGGCCAGACGGCAGCCCGACCCGACGTGGTCTATCGCTTCCCGGAAGGGCCCTGGGACACCGACCTGCGGGACGGGCGACTGGTGGCTGCCGGAGGCGATGGCCTCTGGCTCTGGCGCCGCCCTCCCCTGAACGGCGAACTTCCGGACCGGGTCTACCGGGGCCGCATCGGGACCGTCCGCTTCCGGGACGCCAAGGGGGTGGCCCTGGACCGGCAGGGTCGGCTCTACCTGGCCGACGAACAGGCCGGAAGAATCTGGGTCTTCGCCAGCTCGGAGCCCGGGTTCTTCGAGGCTCCGGTGGCCACCCTGGAGGTCCGCCATCCGCGGCGGCTCTCGGTCTCGGACGAGCACCTGGCGGTGGTCGTCCAGAGCGGGTACGAGTTGGGCAACCTTCCACGGGTCCAGGTCTTCGGGCTTCAGGACCTGAAGACCCAAGGCCCGACCATGGGAATCCGAACCCTGACGAACAAGGCACGCGAGCACGTGCTGCAGAACCCGCAGGACGTCTGCCTGGCCGGCCAGCGCATCTTCCTGGCCAACACCTTCGGGCACAACGTCATGATCTGGAACGACCTTCAGCAGGCCCTGGCCGGCCAGCCCGCCGACCTGATCCTGGGCCAGGAGGACCCGATGGCCTCGCCTCTGGCCAGCCGGAGCAGACTGGTGATGCCGGGAGCCCTGGCCTTCGACGGCTCCTACCTGTGGGTGGGCGAGTTCAAGTTCTCCCAGCGCCTTTTGCGCTTCGACGTCCAGCCCGAACCACAGGTGCGCCTATCCGGGGGTTCCTGACGACGTGGGGCGCGACGGCACCTCGATGGCCTGCTGCCCGGCCAGGCCCTGCAACTCGGCGGCCACCTCGGCGGCGGCCTCCGGGCGGGAGGTCCTGAGGTGCATCTCGGAGCGGCCCAGCCCCCAGACCAGTTCCCCCAACTCGACCACCGGCAGGACGGGGTTCTTGCTGAACTTCGGGTCGGGCCTTCCAATGCGCGTGACGTGCTGGTGGCGTTGGCCCCGCTGGGGCGAATCCTCCGGAACCGATCCGGAGAAGGCCATCTGGATGGGGCCGGAGCGGTTGTGCCAGGCCTCGTAGGGGCCGAACGAGACCACCCGACGCTTCCAGGCCAGGATCCCGTCCGGCAGGAGGTAGAACCTGCCCTTGGGTGAGGCGATCCTCAAGCCCGGTGGCGTCGAGGCCAGCCGGCCCACATCGGCGGGCCGCAGGCTGCACGGCGTCCCCGGTGTG
>DCTU01000414.1:2588-6079 GCA_002329445.1 bacterium UBP9_UBA1432 | reverse complement strand
CTTCTTCAGGCGCGGCACTCCGTTGCGGGTCCAGAAGATTCGCCCCTCAGCCAGGAGGCGATCCACCCCCTGCTGGTCATGGAGCCAGTGCCGGCCGTGGGGGGGCTCGAGAATCCCCCTCTCACCGAAGGTTCGAGCCGGGCCCGCCCCTGCCCCGGTCAGGTTGTCGGACATGAAGCGCCTTCCGTCAGGATCCCGATAGCGATAGTAGCGGCGCACCAGCTCGGGGTCCCGCTCGGCGCGCACCGGCGTCATGGAGTGGCTGCGGTCGGCGTAGAAGAGGATCACGTCGTGGACCGCCCCATAGAAGCCGGCATCCGGATGCGACGTGGTCCGCCGCCAGGCGATCTGCGCGCGGAAACGGCGCTCTCCGAGGGTCTCGTCCAACAGGCAACGCAGCACGTGGCAGGCCCGAGTGTCGCAGTGGAGGTACAGCGCTCCGTCCGGAGCCAGCAATCCACAGGCGGCCTCCAGGCGCGGAGCCATCCACTCGCGATACCCCGCCAGGCCTCCCGGAAAGCGATCCCGATAGGCGTGCTGGCGGTGCCGTCTCCCCTCGCGCAGGGTCGAGACCTGGTAGTCCTGACCGCTGGCGAACGGGGGATCCAGATAGAGGACATCCACCCTCCCGGCGTACTCCGGGTGTACGAGGCGGGCCACCTCCAGGTTGTCCCCCTGCACCAGCAGGTTCCCGCGCGGACACCCGCCCGGTGCGTTCCGATCCAGCAGTTCGAGAGCCATGGACCGGCGTCTTGTCCCCCACCGGGCCCGAATCCTGCGCGGACCTCCCATCCTTCCCCGGTCGGCCCTGGCTCCGCCAACTGTCAAGGCATGTCGGCTTTCACACCAGACGGCGGATTTCGGGGTCAGCGGGACGACCTTGTCAGCTTCCGGCGCGGACGGGTAGCATGTTTGCATGAAGCGCTTGGGACTGTTCCTGCTCATGGCGGCCTTCCTGGCGGGAGGGGGTCTGTGGTACTGGCAGAGCTCGGAGCGCGACCTCGTCCTCGATCTGGCCAGCCGCGACCCGGACGTGGTCATGGCCGCCTCACGCCGGTTGTGGGAAGACTCGCGGGAGGGGATCGACATCGGTCCGACGCTGATACGAGGAATGCAGCACCCGTCGCCCCGGGTCCGAAGCCGGTCCGTCCTGACCCTGGCTCGCATGCAGGTCACCTCCCGCGCAGACGAGGCCGCCGCCCTGCTGGCGGACCCCGACCAGGGAGTGCGCATCCAGGCGGCCCGAGCCCTGCGGACCCTGCGGGGGTGGAGCACGCCGGCTCCCCTGCTCCGAAGCCTGGAAGACCGCGATGAGACGACGCAGATTCGGGTGGAGGTGGCCGGCGCCCTGGGGCAGCGGGGAGAACCCGCCGCCGAGGCACCGCTGGCCCGAATCGCCACCGATCCCTCCGAACCCCTGGGACTGCGCCAGGAGGCCCTGGGGGCCCTGGGAGGCCTGGGAGCGGAAACGAAAGCTCCCCTCATGGCGCAGATCCTGCTCGACCCGACGCAGCCCATCCGACTCCGGCAGGCTGCAATCGCCGGACTGGCCAAGCTCTCCGGACCGGATGCCCGCTCGGCCCTGATTGTCATCGCCAAGAGCCCGGAACAGGCAATCCCCGTCCGCGCCCATGCAGCCGCCTCGCTGGGTTGCCAGGGCCAGGTGGCCGAGCAGGCCTTGCTGCGGGACCTCGTCGCCGCCCCCGACCAACCGCTGCTGGTCCGTCTGGCTGCGGCCCAATCCTTGACTCATCTGGACATGGCCCCGGCCAACCTGGTCGACCTGATCCGCCAGGGCCTGCGGGATCCGTCCGCGCGCGTCCGCAGCGAGGCCGCGTGTCTGGCCGAGGCTGCCCGCAACCCCGATCTGGAAGGGGACCTCCAGAGCGCCCTGGATCAGGAAGAGCATCGGCGCGTCCGGCGAAGCCTGGGGTCCGCCTTGAATCGCCTGCGCCAGGACGCCGAGATGGACCCCGATTCGGCCCTGGCCCGCTGAATCGAACCGCCTCCCGGCTCAGGGTCCGGCCCGTGGACGAGGCAGCAGGACCAGGTCGACTCCGGCCCTTCCCACGACCCGATAGCGGGCCCGAATCCGAGCGATGGCCTCGGGTGAGAAGCGGATGTTTCCTTCCAGGACCTGCAGGAAGATCACCGCAAACTCCTGGCGGTCCACACGTTCAAGCACGGGTTCGGGGTCCCAGCGGCCGTTCCGGGCCAGGGTGAAGAGGATCATGGGATCCACCACCCAGGGGGTGCGTCCCAGTAGGGTTGGGTTGGCCAGGTTCTCCGCCAGGATCGGGCCCGGGTTCCTCTCCAACCAGGACGCGATTCCTCCGGCATCCAGCGAAGCCTTCCGCCACGGCGGAGCCTCCCCCCGCAGGACGAACCCCGTCTCGAAGCGGAGATGGTCCCAGGGAGAGAGGAGGTAGGGAGGCAACCGGGAGGCCCCACCCAGAGCCACCTGCAATGTCAGCAGGACCGCGACGGCCCAGGCCCAGCCTCGCCGCCCCTGCGCGGCAGGCTGCCAGGCCAGTCCGGACAAGACCGCGAGGGCCAGGTGCAGCTCGAGACAGTAGTTGTAGAAGCCACCCTGTCGGCCGCTGCCCAGCGCGATGGGCAAGGACGCCGCCAGGAAGAGCCACCCCAGGCGATGACGGCGGAACCCGTCCCGGACGGCGCAGAGCGCCGCCAGGAAGACCATGCCCGGCGCGCTGCAGAGGTATCCTCCCAGGTAGAGTCGGGCCTGCTCGGGCTGGAAGGGCATCACGTTGTAGCCGAAGACGGTGCCCAGGAACCGCCCCTGGCTGAAAGCCTCCAGGGCCAGGGCGGGACAGGCCAGCATCAGGAGCACGAGTCCCGTCAGGCGGACGCCGGGACGGAAGCCCGCCAGCCATGCCGCCCCGAGGACGGCCAGGACCGGCGCCACCATGGACTGCTTGGTGTAGACGCCCAGGGCCAGCAGGAGGGCTGCGAGAACCAGGCGCCCCGGAGGAGGATCCTCTTGGCGCAGGGCGGCCTCCGCGACCAGCAGCCCGGCAAACCCGAAGAAGAGCGCCAGCGAATCTGTGCGGTACAGCACCGTCCAGCCCAGGACCAGGGGGTGGACCACGAAGACCGTCGTCCCGACCAGAGCCGCCGCCAACCCACCTTCTCGACGCAGCCAGACGAAGAGCAGGCAGGCCACCCCGAGCCCCGAACCCAGCGACAGGAGCCGGCCTCCGAACAAGGTCGGTCCATCCCCCATGAACAACGACCCCAGCCACAGATACACCGGAGTGTAGGGGTTCACGAAGTAGGGCGCCTCCTGGATGTCGGGGTAGACGGAGAGACCCTGGGCCAGACGCCAGGACGCGATCATCGTCCCGCCCTCTCCATAGTCGAACTGGAACGGAAAGCCCAGCAGGGCTGCGCCGTGAGCCAGCCAGACCACCAGACCGGCCGCCAGGACGGAGGCCAGCGCGAGGCGGGGGACGGAGTCGAGCCGGAAGGCA
>DCTU01000414.1:0-2572 GCA_002329445.1 bacterium UBP9_UBA1432 | reverse complement strand
GGGAGACGGGACTGCCAGGCTCGTCGCCAGGGCCCGACGGGAAACACCCGGCTCCCGAACAGGATGTTCCGACGGCACCACCAAACCAACGTGCCGGGGGCCGGAGTGGGATCCATGGTCTTCCTGCCGGGCAACGGCTACACCTTCGTCGGCATGGGGATGGCTCGAACGCCGGCGGGCGTCCAGCAGGCCGAGACTGTGATGCAACAGGTCCGTCTGCGCTGACCGCGCGGTGCGGTACCCCGGGCCGTGCGACGCCCCGCACGGGCTCTCCGAGAAGGCACCCCCATGATATGAACCAGGACCAGGCTCAGACCGATCACCAGGTCGGCAACTGCGGCATACTCCGGCTTGGACGTCACGCCCACGATGGCCAGGACGAAGACAAAGGTCAGCACCACCTCAGACAGGGAAATCCGGAAGAATCGCGCCCGGAGCGGGCGGACCCGCCGGCGGGCAGGTCCTGGGAGCCACAGACTTCATCGCCTGTGGACCAGAGAGCTGGGGGAAGGTCCGGGTTCGGATGCGATCGAATCGAACCCGGTGGGCACCCCCCGACCATCCACGCCCCCCATGCAGGCCCTCCGGGCCCTGGCCCTGGCCCTCCTGCTCCTGGTCATGCTGGAGCTCCTGGTCCGATCCGTGGGAACGGCCCCGCACCACGACTTCCTGGACCTGGCCGCGCAGGCCCACCAGGCGACGGAAGGTCCTCAGGACGACGGATTCCGTCCCGGCCCCCGCCCCGGCACCTTCGAGCAGGCCGTGGACTTCGGTCGACAGCGTCTCCTCTGGAAGAGCACCCCCCCGGGGATCCGCATCGCGGTCTTCGGCAGCTCGGCGGTCTACGACGGCTGGCACCCCTACTTCGGATGCTTCCCCTACTGGCTGCAGAGGAATCTCCGGGCGATCGCCGGCCAGAAGACCCCGATCGAGGTGATCAACTCGGGGGTGCCGGGCGCCAACCTGACCATGCACGCCCGGCGCCTGGAGGATTTTCTCCGGCTCAACCGGCCGAACCTGGTGATCGTCTATTCGGGCAACAACGAGTTCCACCCCATCCGGGCCCGCAAAGCCTGGTGGCGGGGATACAACCCCCGAGCGGAGAGGCTTGGAATCGCGCTGTCCAGCCTGCACCTCTACCGCCTTCTGCGGTGCGCCCTCCAACCCGTCATCCCACCTCCCGAGCTTCTCGACCATCCCCACGACGTTTCGGTCGACGCGATCCCCGCCTTCCCGGACGAACAGGACCGCCTCCTGGCCACGGCCATCTACAGGGAGGGCCTGGAACGCATCGTCACGGTGACGCGAAGGGCCGGTGTGGGCCTGTTGCTGACCACCGTGGCCAACAACCTGCTCCAGGTCCCCCCTCCGTCCGAAGGCCCTGCCGCCGAAGCTTTGAGGGCCCTGGAACGGGACCTCCGGCAGACGCCTCCCGACCAGGCTTCCGCCCGGATCGCGCAGACGCGGGCGCGGATGTCCACCCGCGCGGACGTCGCCGCGCTGGGGCTGACGCTCCACCGGGCGGGTCGCAGGGAAGAGGGTTTCCGGTTCCTCCTGGAGGCCGAGACCATGGCCCTCCGACCCCATCAAGGGAACGAGGCGCTGCGCGAGGCTGCTCGTCGGGTGGCCGCCAGAAGGGGGATTCCGCTCTGCGACGTGGCCAGGGAACTGGCCGCCCGATCGCCGGACGGAATTCCGGGGTTCGACCTCTTTCGCGATGAGTGCCACTTCCGCTCGGAAGGACACCGGCTGATGGGCGAGATCCTGGCCCGGGCCATCGTGGACCAGGAGCTGCTGCCGCTTCCCGGCTCTCTTGAAGAGCACAAGCAGCGACTGCAGGCCGCCCTCCACTCCTTCCGGGTCGAGGGCGACCCCTGGAGGCTGGACCAGTGGGCCTACGACCGACTGGAGACGACCCAGGCTCGGCGCCGGCTGGGCACCACGCCACCGCTGCGCCAGACCCTCTGGGGGCACCACTGCATGGAACCCGACCACCCGCATCCCGAAGCCCACCACCACCCGGACATCGCCGCGAAATCCTACCGCCAGGCTCTTCATGCCTCCGGCCCGCCGGGCCCCCTCTTCCTCAATCTGGGCCTCTCCCTGTGGATGTCCGGTCGGACGGAGGAGGCCCGAGAGGCCCTGGACCGGGCCGCGGGGTATCTGCCGGAAGACCCCGAGATCTGGAACCACCGCGCCAGCCTCCCCTGAGCCCCGCTCCTCCTCCACCCCGCGCAGATTCTCGGAGCTCCTGGCGCCATGACACGCCCTGTCAGGGGGGAACTCTAGAATGGAGGTCTGGGAGCCCCGGAGGCCCCCTCGTGAAAGGTAGCCCCGAATGAACAGGATCTGGTTGACCGTGACGCTGCTTCTCGCCTTCGGGTTGTCGAGCCAGGCCCTGGCCCAGGTCTCGACCCGGACCGTCTGGGTCAACGGCCGGGCGATCGTGATCACCACCAACCGGGTGGGGAACTCCGTCTTCACCAGCGGATCCGTCGCAGGCACCCCCTTCCAGTCCACCACCAACCGCGTGGGGAACTTCATGTACACCAACGGCACCGTCGGAGGCACC
>DCTU01000415.1 GCA_002329445.1 bacterium UBP9_UBA1432 | reverse complement strand
ATGGACCACTCGAGCATCCGGAAGAAGGAGACCAGGTTCGACTTGCCTGCGCCATTGGGCCCGATCAGCACGTTGACGCGGCCGAGCTCCAGGGTCTGCTCCCGGATCGACTTGAAACCGGCGATATGGATGGACTGCAGCACGGTGCCTCCTAGGCGGCGAAGTCGGGTTGCGCGATGTGGTGGACCGCTGCGCCGGCCAGGGCGGTCTGGGCCTCGCGGGCGGCGGCCAGGCGGGACTCGAGGCGGTCGCACAGCGCCATCAACTCCTCCACCCGGGCCACGATGCGGTGCTGCTCGGCCAGGGGGGGGAGGGGGATGGGCAGGCTCTTGATCTTGCCAACGCTGAGGTTGTAGAGCCCGATGGTCGTCACCGCAAGTCGCCTCATGGTCTCCGTCCCGTCGGGAGAATTCAGGTAGGTCAGCGCATATCTCTCAACGCCGGTCAGTCTGGGGCGGCAGCGGATCAGATGATTCTGGTGGACGCAGATCTTGATTTCACCGTTCCACCGCGCGCATCTTCCGATCTCGTTCTCGCTTCCGTTCCCCTCGACGACGAGAAGGTCCCCTGGCTGAAGGCAGCAGCGCGTCAATTCTTCCGGGGACACGCCGAACTTCTTGACTTCAGCAAGATCCAGGTTGCCACGTTGGACGTTCGCCACCCGGAGATATGGGACCGCAGTTCCCTGCCCCATCCGCTTCCCTGATTTCTGAAGGCCGCCACCGATGTCAAAGCAGGACTCCATTCTGGTCCAGAGCCAGTTAGGCGGCAAGGCAAAGGGTTCGAGGTCTCCGAGCCCATCGCCCAGTGGAGTTCCAAGCGCAAGAGCAGCCGGTTCTTCCGCCGGATCCTGCGCCACCAGGCGTCCCCGCACCGCGAGTTGCAGGATGGCCTGGCGCAGGGGGGGCACGTCCTCGGGAGTCCTGAAGAGGTCCTCCATCCGCGCCTCGAGGCGGCGCCAGGCGGCGGCAACCTCGGAGGCGTCGGCGGCGTCCCGCAGGGCGGCCAGGGCGGAGTCGCGGGCGGCCAGGCGGGTGGTGTCCCGCTCGCCCCGGGCCGCCTCCAGGCGATCCAGCAGCGCCATCAACTCGTCCACCCGGGCCACGATCCGGTGCTGCTCGGCCAGGGGGGGGAGGGGGACCCAGAAGACCGCCAACTTGCCGACGCTCAGACCCTCGCGCGAGATGCCTACTTCTTGGGCGTGGACTTGATCCTGTACATCGTTCGAAATCAGGGCCAAATGCAGATATGATTGAATTTCTGGAAGAGTTGGGCGAACAATCGATACGTGCTGGCTGACGTTGGCCGACTCGAAGTCACGTGGCACTTTGGCGCAGCGGCCAATCGAGGCGCCTGTGATGTTGAATACCAGGTCGCCTCCAGACACGTGGGTCCCGGACATCCTCGCATGGGTTTCCGAGTTGATACGGGCGACGTCCTCCAAACGGAGTCCGTCATTCCAGACGTTCTGCGAGCGAAGGAACATGGTGCCCACAGGGACGTAGGCTCGTGCGCCGCCCAGGGGAGTACTCCCGGCGCCAATCTTGGAGGTCACATCCCCCAGCCTGCACCACACCCACCCCTCCGGCACCTCGAACGGCGCCTCGTCCGCCCCCACCGGCGGCAGCGTCTTCCCGGCCCGGATCGTCCCTTCCTTGACCAGCCGCGCCCGCTCGCTCGCGATCCGCTTCAGCAACTCGCTCGCCGGCTCATCCGTCGGGTCCTGGGGCACCAGCTTCCCCCGCACGGCCAGGCGCAGCACCAGCTCGCGCAGGCGGGCGACGCCGCCGGGGGCCTCGGCCAGCAGGTCGAAGTGGTCCAGCAGGAAGCGAGGGCTCACGCCAGGACGCCCGCAGTCTCCGCCAGGGCCGAAGCCAGGGCGACTTTCAGCTCCTCGCGCACGGCATCCGCGGCGGTCCTGGCCTCCTGATAGCGGGCCAGCAGCTCGTCCGGGTCCTCGTGGGTTTCGGCGGGGGCGTTGGGGTTCTTGAAGTCCAGGTTGAAGTTGCGCTCGCGGATCTGGGCCATCGTCACCCGCCAGGCCTGGCGGGTCTGCTTGCGGTCGGTCCACCAGGCCTTCTCGGCCTCGAACTCCTCGATCCGCATGGGCCTGGTCTTGGAGTAGGACTTGCAGCCCGGCGGGTAGGGGTGCTCGTAGTACCAGACCTCCTTGGTGGGGCGGCCCTTGGTGAAGAACAGCACGTTGGTCTGGATCCCCGTGTAGGGGGCGAAGACGCCCTTGGGCAGGCGCACGATGGTGTGCAGCTCGCAGGCTTCCAGCAGGCGCTCCTTCACGCGGGTCTTCACGCCCTCGCCGAAGAGGGTGCCGTCGGGCAGCACCACGGCGGCGCGGCCACCCTCCTTCAAGAGTTCCACGATCAGCACCAGGAACAGGTCCGCCGTCTCGCGGGTGCGGAAGTCCGCGGGGAAGTTCTGCTCGATGCCGTCCTCCTCCATCCCGCCGAAGGGAGGGTTGGTGACGACCACGTCCACCCGGTCCTTGGCCCCGTAGTCCCGCAGGGGGCGCGACAGGGTGTTGTCGTGCCGGATCCCGGTCGGCACGTCGAGGCCGTGGACGATCATGTTGGTGGTGCACAGCAGGTGCGGCAGGGGCTTCTTCTCGACGCCCCGGACGCTGGCCTGAAGGCGGGCCTCGTGCTCGGGGGTCTTCACGTCCTGCCGCCGGACGTGCTCGATGGCGCAGGTCAGAAAGCCGCCCGTGCCGCAGGCGGGGTCCAGCACCACCTCGCCCAGGCGCGGGTCCACCATCTGCACGGCGAACTGCGTGACGGCGCGCGGGGTGTAGTATTCCCCGGCGTTGCCGGCGCTCTGCAGGCCCTTGAGGATCTGCTCGTAGATCTCGCCGAAAAGATGCCGGGTCTTGGAGTCGTTGAAGTCCACGGCCTCCTGGACCTTGTTGACCACCTGGCGCAGCAGCGTGCCCGACTTCATGTACTGGTAGGCGTCCTCGAAGACGCTCCGGACCAGGGCCCGCCGGCGGCGCAGGGACTCGGCCGCGGGGTCGCGCGGCGCCCGGGGGCCGGGCTCCAGCCCCTTCAGGGCCGGGAAGAGGGTGTCGTTGACGAAGGCCAGCAGCGCGTCGCCGGTGTCGCCCTCGGGGTCGGCGGCCCAGGTGCGCCAGCGCAGGTCCGCGGCCAGCTTCAGTTCCCCGTTGGCGTCGGTCCAGTGCACGTTCACCAGGGGCGAGCGAAAGCCGTCCTCCAGAAGTTCCAGCTCCTGCTCGCGGTCGTCCCAGATCTTCAGGAACAGCAGCCAGACGAGCTGGCCGATGCGCTGGGCGTCGCCATCGACGCCCACGTCCTTGCGCATGATGTCCTGGATGGACTTGATGGTGGTGTTCAGGGACACGAGGTTGACCTCTCCTGGGTGCTGCTAGGCGGTTCGTTCGTAGAGGGCGGCTTCGAGTTCTCGCACGGCCGCGACGTAGCCCGCCTTGCCGCCGAAGTGCTTCACGAGCTGGACCGGGGTGCCGAGGTCCGACAACGGCTGCACGCGCAGCACGCCGAGGTCCTCGACGGGCGCCAAGCCTTCGTTGGCGTACTTCTCCAGCAGGGCGTCCAGCACGGCCCGGGCCTCGGCTCCGTACTTCGTGAACACGTCGCGCTTCCTGACGTTCTCGGCCCGCTCGCGGCGGGTTATGGGCGGCTGGTCGAAGACGACGTGGCAGATGAGGTCGAAGGCGTCCAGGTCCTTGCCGACCTTCTCTCGCAGCTCCTCCAGCAGCACGCCCTGCTCGCGTAGCTCGTCGATGATGGCGGCCTTGCGCTCGGCCTCGGTCCAGTGCCGGAGGAAGTCGTCCAGGGTGGCGTACTGCTCCCTGACCGTCTCCTTCGTGTAGTCGGTGAGGGACTCCGTGATGAGCTTGCCGTCCTTGCCGTAGTATTGAACGCGCTCGGCAAGGACCATCACCTGCACGCCGCTGACGACGTACTTCGTGCTCCCCCCAGGCGGAGGGTCCACGAGGATGTCGCCGCCATCGTCGCCCTCGTCCTGGTCGTCGTCATCGGGGGGCACAGGGTCTTCATCCCCGCCGGGCTCGTAGATGACCTCCGGCTCGCCGTCGAAGTCCGGATCGGCGAACAGCTCGGTCGCCTTCTTGAAGTCCATGATGGTGAACCAGAGCTTGCCGGCGTCCTCGTGGATGCGGGTGCCCCGACCGACGATCTGCTTGAACTCGATCATCGACTGGATGGTCTGGNNCGCCGGTCGTGAGGAGCTTCGACGTGGTGGCGATGACCGGGTAGCGGCGTTCAGGGTGGATGAAGTCGTCGAGCGCCCGCTTACCTTCGTCGTTGTCGCCCGTGATGCGGACGATGAACCTCGCGGTGTTGCCGGCCTCCTTGG
This sequence comes from bacterium UBP9_UBA1432, assembly GCA_002329445.1. Lineage (GTDB taxonomy): Bacteria > Vulcanimicrobiota > Xenobia > Xenobiales > Xenobiaceae > Xenobium > Xenobium purgamenti. The sequence goes on along the minus strand of DCTU01000415.1, from coordinate 58 downwards.
GCATCCTGGCCGCGACCTCGTTGGCCAGGGCAGACCGCATCCGCTCGGCGTGGTCGAT
>DCTU01000224.1:25750-25960 GCA_002329445.1 bacterium UBP9_UBA1432 | reverse complement strand
CCGGATCGCCCAGGACGAGCAGGTGGTGCTGCTCCTGAATCGGCGGGGCTTCGCCAGCTTCCTTCAGTGTCAGGAGTGTGGCTTCGTGCCGACCTGTCCGGAGTGCAGCATCTCCCTGACCTGGCATCGCGCCCGGGGGCTGGTGCGCTGCCACTACTGCCTGCATCAGGAGCCTCCTCCCGAGACCTGTCCCGCCTGCCAGGGACATCG
>DCTU01000224.1:24167-25641 GCA_002329445.1 bacterium UBP9_UBA1432 | reverse complement strand
GGGTCCTGGTGGGCACCCGCATGATCGCCAAGGGCCTGGACTTCCCTTCGGTCACGCTGGTGGGGGTGGTGCGGGCCGATGCCGAGCTGCACATGCCGGATTTCCGCGCCGCCGAGCGCACCTTCCAGTTGCTGGCCCAGGTGGCCGGTCGGGCCGGTCGGGGAGACCGTCCCGGCGAGGTCCTCCTCCAGGCCATGGACCCCGAACACCCGTGTCTGGTGGCTGCCGCGACACACGATTATGCGGCCATGTCTCGCAGCGAGTTGGACATCCGCAGGGAGGCCGGCTACCCGCCTTTCTGTCGCCTGGTCCGCCTGCTGGTCAGCCACCCCGATCCGGATCGGGTGGAGGCGGAGGCCACCCGGATCGGGAGTCTCCTCTCGGCCCGTCTGCGCCATGCCCGGGTGGTGGGGCCGGCACCCTGCCCCGTGGAGCGCGTGCGCGGGCGTCATCGCTGGCACCTGCTGTTGAAGGGCTCGAAAGTGCAGGAACTGATGGACGGAGTGCGGAACTATCTGCGGCCGCCGGAGGGCCCGGATCTCCAGATCCTTGCGGATCCGGACCCCCAGAGCCTGATGTAGCCGGGTCGGGGACCTGGAGGGAAACTTCTTCCCTCTTCACGGTCTTTCACCGCAAGGGGAAGTATGAGGAGGGATTCAATGAACTGGAAACTTCGAGCCCTGGTCATGGGCCTGGCGCTCCTCGTCGTCAGCTCGGCGGTCCAGGCCGCAGACCTGGAACTGTACGTCAAGAATCGCCCCTTCCAGGGAGCCACCCTGACCCGGGGTGGTCAACTCCACGCAGAGTTGGGTTCCCTCCTGCAGGCCATCGGATACTCGTGGACCGTCGACGGAACCCGCGTGGAGATTTCCCGCAGGTCTGGCGGCGGCCCCGTTTTGACGGGATCCGGTCTGCAGCCCTGCCTGGATGGAAAGCCCCTGGCCCTGTCCCTGGTCGAGGTGCAGGGTCGCTCCTTCGTGTCCCTGGTCGACCTGGCCCGGGTCATGGACCTCTCGTACCGCCCCACCCCGGCCCTGGGCATCGCGGACCTCAACGTCCCGGTCTCTCGGATCCAGGTCCGCGCGACGCCCGCAGCCTCCGACGCGCCGGTCGCCTCTGGGGGAACGACGGCAGCCGATTCCGGCAAGCCCGCCTCGACTTCTTCGGACAAGCCCGGGATGGTCGAGACCGACGGCACCAATCGGCTCTCACCGATCCAGATTCTCAAGACCGACTTCTCGGACAGCACGACTCCCGGGACCAGTTTCGTGGGCGAGGTTCGGACCTCGACCAGCATCCGGAACGGTTCGGACAAGCCCCTGGAGAAGGTGACGCTGCATCTGCGCCTGATGAACCTGGCCAACGAGGTGGTCCACGAGTGGGTCCATCCCATCGGCCTGATGCGGCCCGGAGCGCAGGTCGACTTCACGCCCGAGCCTCCCGTCTGGTACAATTACAACCGGATCCAGGTCAA
>DCTU01000224.1:13725-24161 GCA_002329445.1 bacterium UBP9_UBA1432 | reverse complement strand
CCGGAAGGCCAGGACGGCGGAGGGAGGTAGGCTTTGGCCACCTTGGATATCAAGTTCGTTCCTGATCCCGTCCTGCGCCGGAAGGCGCGCCCCGTCAGCCAGGTCGACGCGCGGATCCAGAGACTGCTGGACGACATGCTCGAGACCATGTACGCCTCCCAGGGAGTCGGCCTGGCGGCGCCTCAGGTGGGCATCTCCCAGAGGGTCATCGTGGTCGACATCGGGGAGGGACCGATCCGCGTGGTCAACCCCAAGCTGACCCTCCTGGGCGACGAGGAGGAACTGGCCACCGAAGGGTGTCTTTCGATCCCCGGAGTCGTGGGCGACGTCTGGCGTTCCCTGCGGATTTCCGTCCGAGGCCTGGACGAGCAGGGGCGTCCCCTTAAACTGCAGGCCGAGGGCTTCCTGGCCCGGGCCTTTCAACACGAGGTGGACCACCTCGATGGGGTCCTCTTCGTCGACAAAGCCAGCGATATCCGCCCGGTGACGACCGAGGACGAGCCTGAGGAGCCTGCTGAAGACCTCGAGGAAGGCGCCCCGCGGGCTCAGACCGCGCGCTCGGCCTGACGCGTTCCTCCGGCGGGCAGGGCCCTGGCGGCAGGAGGCGAAGGCGCCGGCATCCCCTGTCTGGAGGCTCGGATGCGCGTCGTGTTCATGGGCACCCCGGAGTTCGCGGTCCCCTCCCTGGAGGGCCTGGTCGCGGCTTTTGACGTCTGCGCCGTCGTCAGTCAGCCCGACCGCCCCCGTGGCCGAGGCCTGAAGGTGACGCCGACTCCCGTCAAGGCCCGAGCGCTGGAGCTGGGTCTGCAGGTCCTGCAGCCGGTGCGGGTTCGCGAGGCCGGGTTCCTGGAGGCACTCTCCGGCCTGGCTCCCGACGTCATCCTGGTGGCCGCCTACTCCAGGCTGATCCCACCCGCCATCCTGGACCTGCCGCGCCTGGGCTGCGTCAACCTGCACCCCTCCCTTCTGCCGCGCTATCGAGGCGCCATTCCCATCCAGGCGGCCCTGATGAACGGAGACGCCCAGACCGGCGTGACGACCTTCTTGATGGACGAGGGCTACGACACCGGGGATCTGCTGATGCAGGTGAGCGTCCCGATCGACCCGGAGGAGACGGGGCAGGAGCTCTCGGCCCGTCTGGCCCGGGAAGGGGCCCGGGTGCTGGTGGAGACCGTGCGCGGACTGCAGGCCGGAAACCTGGTCCGCCGACCTCAGCCTTCAGAGGCCGACTACACCCGACCCCTGCGCAAGGGAGACCTGGTCTTGGATTGGGCTCTTCCCGCCTCCAGGGTCCGAGACTTCCTCCGCGCCCTGGCCCACGAACCGGCAGCCCTGACCTTCTGGCGCGACCAGCCCGTGAAGCTGGGGCGTGCCGAGGTCCAGCCCGATCTTCAGGGCCCGCCTGGGACCGTGTTGCGCCTCGAGAAGGGGAAGGGCCCGGTGGTGGCCACCGGGCAGGGAGCTGTCCTCTTGAAGGAGCTCAAGCCTGCCGGGAAGGGTTGGATGGACGGCTGGGCCTTCGTCCAGGGGCGCGGCCTGCGGCCCGGAGAGCGCTTCGGCTCGAACTGAGGCCGCTCAGCTCCCAGGGCATCGGGTCGGCTTGCTCCCGGTGGTATAATCACCCCGGGCCCTTGTGCGGGTCCCGATGCCCTGGAAAGGAATCTCCATGCTTCTCCGCTGTGCCGTGGCCCTGCTTGCCGCGTTCCTGCTTGTCGCCGGTTGCGACCGGCATGATGAACCGGCTCCAGTCGCTTCGCCGGGCTCTTCGTCGGACGCGTCGACGTCGCCTGAGGCCCTGGAGGTCTCTTCAGAGCAGCAGGCAGCCATCCTGGAGGTCCTTGAAGGTCTTCACGCGGCCTACCAGGCCCGAGACCTGGAGGCCGTGCTGGGGCGAATCCATCTGGCCATCGAGGCGACGGCTCAAGAGTATCAGGCCCGTCATCCCGAGAAGGAAGGGGCGGCGGAGGAAATTCGGGACGCCTTCCGGGCCTTCCACGAGGACATCTTCCGCCACGAGGACTACCATCTGCAGGACTTCCAGTCCGGCTTTGCGGAGTTCAAGGCCCTTCCGGATGGGACGGTGGAGGTCCTCTCCAGCGTCCCCATCATCGGCACCGAGGCCATGACCTTCGAGGATACCGACGGCACCTCGGCCACCATCCGCCTGCGCCTGGGCCGCTTCGTGATGCGCCCGGTGGAGGGATCCTGGCAAATCGCGGGGATGGACCTCTTCTGATGGTCGGCTGTCCAGAGGAATTGGCCCGCGCATTTCCCGATCACCTTCACGAGGGGAAGGTGAACCTCAAGGATCTGCTGCCCTCCGAGTTGGAGGCCTTCGTTCGTCTCCTGGGGCAGTCACCCTACCGGGCGCGGCAACTGATTCGCTGGCTGTACGTCCGCAGGGTCGGCGCGTTCGCTGACATGACCGATCTGTCGCGAGCCTTCCGCGAGCTCCTGGAGGCGGTGGCGGTCCTGCCCTCGCTGCATCTGGCCTCTCCTCAGGAGTCCCTGCAGGACACCACCAAGTTCCTGTTCACCCTGCCCGACGGCAACCCCATCGAGAGCGTGCGCATGCGGTATCTCGAACACCTCGGACCGGGGCGCCTGGCCGTCTGCCTGTCCAGCCAGGTCGGCTGTGCGATGGGTTGCGAGTTCTGCGCCTCAGGCAAGCTGGGCCTGGTACGCAACCTCCAGGCCTGGGAGATGGTGGACCAGGTCCTGGCGATCCAGCGCCGGGTCGATGCGCGCGGCGAGCGGGTGGCCAATGTCGTGTTCATGGGCATCGGCGAGCCCCTGCACAACTTCCGGAACCTTCTGCGGGCCATCCGCATCCTCAATCATGGGGACGGTCTGGGGATCGGGATGCGCCACATCGCCATCTCGACCTCCGGCGTGGTCCCCGCCATCCGCCGTCTGGCCGAGAAGAGGCTGCCCCTGAAGCTGGCCATCTCGCTGCATGCCACCCGCGATGAACTCCGGGATCGGCTCATGCCCGTCAACCGGCGCTGGAACCTGGCCGAACTCCTGGCCTCCTGTCGGGAGTATCAGGCGGCCACGGGGCGCCGGATGACCTTTGAATACGTCATGTTGGATGGGGTCAATGACTCGTTGGAGGAGGCGGACCGCCTGGTCGAGCTGCTGGGCGGCCTGCGCTCCCTGGTCAATCTGATCCCCTGGAACCCCGTCGACCATCCGTCCTTCCGTCGGAGCTCGAAGATTCGGGTGCGGGCCTTCCAGGAGCGAGTCCAGCAGGGAGGACTGCGCTGCACGGTGCGCCGCGAGAAGGGCTCCGATATCGACGCTGCCTGCGGGCAACTCCGGCTCCGGGAGATTCGCCGAAACGTCGGCGCTGCGCCTCGGGCTGAGAACACGCCTGCATTCAGCGCGGGAGGTTGATGCCATGGGTTGGCTGCGGAGTCTGGAACGGGTGCTTGAAGAGCGACTGGAGGGCAGTCCTGGGGTGCAGATGCACGCTCTGGAGGCCTCGCGGGCCGCAGTGCGGACCCTCCTGGACAGTCGCCGGCGCTGCGGCAGCATGACCCTGGTACCGAACCTGGTGCTGGTTCCCTTCCCGGACCTGGCGGAGGTCCCCGAGGGATTTGCCGAAGAGGTGCTGCGCCTGGTGTCCACCGAGATGCAGCAACGGGGATTCCGCACATTGGGGCCCTTCGAGGTGCGTTCGGTCGGCCCGGAGGCGGGCTTGGAGGACGTCGAGGTTCGCTGGACCGACAGCCGCGGCATCCCCGCCCTGGGCATGGTGGAAGGGGTGGAGGGACCCGCCGGGGGTGGGCTCTGGGGCATTTCCTGTGAGGGCGTGGTGATCGGCCGCGGACCGGAGTCGGATATTCGCCTGGTGGACCCGGGGTTGTCCCGCCTGCACTTGAAACTGCACGTGACCGAGGACGGCAAGGTGGTCCTGGAGGACCTTCAGAGCCACAACGGCACCCGCCTGGGTCGCCGCCAGGTCACCGAGGCCACACCCGTCAAGTCGGGGACCCGGGTCGGGATCGGAGAGTCGGTGCTGCGGGTTTGGGTCCTGCCGGGCCTGGCGGCCCGCCTGCGCGAGGCAGAATAGCCAGACCCGGCGAGGATCAGGCCTGCTGGGCCTTCATGTAGGCGTGGTCGGCGTCCACGTAGTTGGCAGCCGCGCGGATCAGGTTCTCGTCGCGGAGGTCTTCGTGCCCGATCAGGGCCGCGGCAAAGAAGACCGAGCGATCCATGTAGTTCCCCTGTTTGCGCTGTTCTTCGAATTCCAGTTCGACGTTCTGCTTGATCTCGCGCACCATCGCCTTGACCTCGGGCGGGAGGGCAGCCAGCACGCGGCCCAACTCCTCGCCGGCCTCCTCCAGGCGCTTCTCGGCGGTCTGTCCGGTCATCTCGGGATCGGTCACGGAGCCTCCAATGGTCGGGGGACGGCCTCGTTTTACATGCCAGCAACATCTCTTTGTTGCTGCAGGCCGTGCCTCGGACTAATATGGTCTTGTCGTATACCACGCTGCGGTGGTGGCTCCTTTCGGGGGGACGCCGTCCAGGGATCCCACGCCCAGGAGTTGACCGATGAACATTCAGAGCAATCCGGCCGTCTCACCCCAGACCAAGGGGATGACGGAGGTCAACGTTCCGCTGCAGGTCCCCGGGGACATGCTGGTCGTCGATCCCAAGACGGGTCGGATGCCCATCGACGACTTCGAGGTCCAGTTGCTTCCCAAGGATGCCATCATCACCAACCAGGCCGAGGTCCAGAAGCTGGTTGGCCAGATCAAGGAAGAGACCCTGCCCGAGGGCATGCTTCCCAAGGTCGGCGACTCGCCGGCAGGCCTGAAGGTCGCCCGCGGCAAGAGCGTGGTCAATGGGTTGGGGCAGATGGCCGGCAGCGTCGGAGTCTACAGCCTGGCGGGCTGGGGGTCCTGGGGGATCCCGGCGGCCATGGCGGGTCAAATGGCCGGGATCGGCGGGGCCATCGGCCTGTTGACGGGGGCCGACCAGTTGAAGGAGGCCCTGGACGCCAAGCACTTCTATGAGGGATTGAAGGCCAAGGGCACCGAGAGCATCCCCATGCAGGTGCCGGTCCGCAACGAAGAAGGCAAGATGGTGGCCGGTGTCCGCGATGTTCCCATCGACGAGATCGTCAAGGGCGCCCGGGACAAGGCGATCATGAGCGGCATCAGCATCGTCTCCAGCGGGGCGATGATCGCCGCCGCCCTGGGCGCTCCGGCCGTCGTGGCGGTCGGCGCGGTGGCTCTGGGGCTGGGCTCGATGGTCTTCGGGATGCGCGGGGCCCTCAAGGCCATCGGCGGGAAGATCGCCGTGAAGTTCAAGAACATCTTTGCCAAGGACAAGCCGGCCGCCAACCAGGCCGCTTCGGGCACGGCAGACCAGCCGCAGGTGGTGCCTTCGGGCTCGCCGGAGGTGAAGGCTGCCAAGGAGGCTGCGCCTCCGGCCCCCCCGGCGATGCCCGCCACCGCCGCGGCTCCGCAGCAGGCGACCGCTGCCCCGGAGGCGCCGGCCGCCTCGCAGGCCCCGCCCAGCCTGAACGATGAGCAGATCCAGCAGATCAGCGCCCGGGTCCAGGAACTCCAGGCTCAGTTGATGGCCGATCCCAGCATCGCCGGAACCCTCCAGCAGATGCAGGAGTTGATGCCTTCGGCCATCCAGGACCCGGAGGGCGCCGAGGCGGCCGAGTACCTCAAGGTGGAGGAGGGGCTCAAGACCCACCCCTCCGCCGGACCGGTCTACAGCGAGCTGGTCGAGCTCCAGACGGCCCTGCTCTCCGATCCGCGGGTCCAGCAGATGATGTTCGAGCAGCAGGTGGCGGCCAGCCAGGCTGCTGGCGGATAGGCTTTCTGGTCCAGCGCGCGTCGGTTCGCTGAAGAAGGCCCACCCCTTGCGGGTGGGTCTTCTTTCATTCCCGGCCGCCGGGCGGTTCAGCAGGAAGGCGGAGTCCAGGCCGAACCATGTCTTGCCCGGGAGCGCCCGCCCTGAGCAGCCCCGAGGCCATCTTGACCTGGAGGAACCATGCACGACGTTCACGCCTACGCCGCCTTCTCGGCCACCGACCCGCTGGGGCCGCTCACCATCTCCCGTCGCGAGGTCGGTCCTCACGACATCCTGATCGACATCAAGTACTGCGGTGTCTGCCATTCCGACATCCACCACGTCCGCGGGGATTGGGGGGGCGTGACCTACCCCGTGGCGCCTGGCCATGAGATCGCCGGGGTGGTGGCGGCCGTGGGGGACGAGGTGACCCGCCACGCCGTGGGCGACCGGGTGGGAGTGGGCTGCATGGTGGACTCCTGTCGCACCTGCCCCTCCTGCCAGAAGGGCGAGGAACAGTACTGTCATCACGGCGCCACCATGACCTACGGCAGCGTGGACCGCGACGGCGAACTCACCCATGGGGGCTATTCCACCCATCTGGTGGTGCCCGAGGACTTCGCGGTGCGGATTCCGGATGGGCTGGACCTGTCCGTGGCGGCGCCGATCCTGTGCGCGGGGATCACGACCTATTCGCCTTTGCGTCACTGGGGTGCGGGCCCGGGCAAGAAGGTCGCCATCGTCGGGATGGGAGGCCTGGGCCACATGGCGGTGCAACTGGCGCATGCCATGGGCGCCGAGGTGACGGTCCTGTCCCAGACCCTCAACAAGATGCAGGATGGCCTGAGCCTGGGGGCCGACCACTACCACGCCACCAGCGATCCGGAGACCTTCAAGAAGCTGGTGAACACCTTTGACCTGATCCTGAACACCGTCAGCGCCCGACTCGACCTGAACGCGTATCTCTCGCTTCTGGCCGTGGATGGGACGCTGGTGAACGTCGGAGCGCCCTCCGAGCCCCTGGCTGTCCAGGTCTTCTCGCTTCTGATGAAGCGTCGGTCCTTCGCCGGTTCCCTGATCGGCGGCATCCGCGAGACCCAGGAGGTCCTGGATTTCTGTGCCGAGCACGGGATCGCCCCGCGGATCGAGCTGATCCCGGCCCAGAAGATCAATGAGGCCTTCGAGCGGGTTCTGGCTTCGGACGTGCGCTACCGCTTCGTGATCGACATCTCGACCCTGAAGAAGTAGCGCCCTCCCGCGGTTCTCAGCCCAGGCGGGCCCGCTCCTCTTCGATGAGGCTCTCGTCGAGCTTCTTGAAGAGGGGGCGGGGCTCGCCCAGGACGTGCCCTTCAGGGAGTTCCGGCATGGCCCAGGGGCCTGCCTCGGGGTCGCCGGAGAGTCCCAGCACGGAGTGCAGGACCCCGCTGCTGTTGGGCAGGAACGGAGTCAGGAGCACCCGCAGGGCAGCGATCAGGCGCACCATGGTGGCCATGACCGTTCCGGCCCGGTCCTTGTCGGTCTTGACCAGCTTCCAGGGCGCCTGGGTGTCGAAGTAGCGGTTTCCTTCCCGGGCCAGCTCCATGGCCTCGGCCAGGGCGGCCTTGAACTGGCAGGCCTCCAGGAGGCCGCCGATCCTTTCGAAGGCCTGGCGGGCCTGATCCAGGATGGCCTGGTCCTCGGGGGTCTCGTGGGCGACCGGGATCCGTCCTTCGAAGTGCTTGGCCGTGAAGGTCATGCTGCGGTGGACCAGGTTGCCCCACCAGCCGACCAGCTCGTCGTTGTTGCGCCGGTGGAACTCGCTCCAGGAGAAGTCGGTGTCGGAGCCTTCCGGAGCGGCGGCGGTCAGGATGTAGCGCAACGGGTCGGGGTCGTAGCGGTCCAGGAAGTCGTTGGTCCAGACGGCCCAGTTCTCGGAGGTCGAGAACTTGCGACCCTCCAGGTTCAGGAATTCGTTGGCGGGGACGTCGTCGGGCAGGTTCAGCCCACCGCGGCCCATCAGGACCGCCGGCCAGCGGATCGAGTGGAACGGGATGTTGTCCTTGCCGATGAAGTAGAAGGTGCGGGCCTCGGGGTCCTCCCACCAGTCCTTCCAGGCTTCGGGCCGGCCCTGGCGGGTGGCCCACTCGATGCTGGCCGAGAGGTAGCCGATCACGGCCTCCCACCAGACGTAGATGCGCTTGCCCTCATAGCCCTCGACGGGGACGGGGATGCCCCAGTCGATGTCGCGCGAGATGGCGGAGTCCCGGAGGCCTTCCTGCAGGTAGCGGCGCGAGAAGTTCACCACGTTCGGGCGCCAGTTGGGCTTGTCCGAAAGCCATTCCGCCAGGCGGTCGTTGAAGGCCGACCAGCGGAAGAAGAAGTGCTCGGTCTGGCGGGGAGCGGGCGTGCTTCCGCATGTCTTGCAGCGGGGACTGCCCAGATCCTCGGGGTCCAGGGTTCTGCCGCAGGCCTCGCACTGGTCGCCTCGAGCCTTCTCGTGCCCGCAGTGGGGGCATCGCCCCTCGACGTAGCGGTCGGGCAGGAAGCGCTCTTCCTGGGGACAGTAGAGCTGCGTCTGGGGCTGGAGGACGATGAGTCCCTTGCGGTACAGATCCAGGAAGAGGTCCTGGACCACCTGCCGGTGGTTCTCGGTGTGGGTGCTGGTGAAGAGTTCCCAGCGGATGCCGAGGCGGTCGAAGGAATCGACGATCATCCGGTGGTAGCGTTCGGCGACCTCCACCGGGGTGATCCCTTCGGACTGCGCGCGGACCGTGATGGGGGTGCCGTGCTGGTCGGTGCCCGAGACCATCAGGACCCGGTCCCCCTTCATCCGGTGGTAGCGGGCAAACTCGTCGGCCGGCAGGTAACAGCCGGCCACATGCCCCAGGTGCAGTGGGCCATTGGCGTAGGGCCAGGCGACGGCCACCAGGATCGATCGGGACATGGTCAGGCCTCCAGGGGGACGGAATCGGCCCCGGGCTTCGCGGGGACTGGCCCGGCTCCTGTGTGGGCGAAGGGGCAGGCTCCCGCGCACCGGTTGCGAATGCTCGGCCCATGAGCAGCAAGATTCGCCTCGGCCTCCTCTTCGGTGGCCGCTCCGCCGAACACGAGATCAGCGTGCTTTCGGCCCGGGCCATCCTGGCCGGTCTGGACCCCCGGCGTTATCAGGTGATCCCCCTGGCCATCACCCGCGAGGGCCGCTGGCTCTCGCCCGGTTCCTCTCGGTCCGCCCTGGAGGCGGGTCGTGCCGAGGGTCTGCGCGGTGCCTTGGCGTTGTGCCCCGGCGCGGGTGAGCGGACCCTGGTCTCCAGCGGCGAAGGTGCTGATGGGACGACTCCCGAGTTCGTGGGCCTGGACGTGGTCTTCCCGATCCTCCACGGCACCTACGGGGAGGANNGTCTCGGGATCGGCCGTGGGGATGGACAAAGCCCTCATGAAGGGTCTGCTGCGGGCCGCCGGCCTGCCCGTGCTGCCGGACCGGGTGGTGCTGCGCCAGCGCCTGGGCCTGGAGCCGGAGGCCGTTCTCGCGGATTGTCTGGAGCATCCTGGTCTTCCCTGCTTCGTGAAGCCCGCCAACCTGGGGTCCAGCGTGGGCATCCGACGGGCGCGCACGCCCGAGGAGCTGCTGGCTGCCCTGCACCACGCGGCAGAGTTCGATCGCAAGATTCTGGTCGAGAAGGCCGTGGAGACACCTCGGGAGCTGGAGATCGGGGTGATCGGCAACGACGTCCCCGAGGTCTCGGTGGTGGGGGAGATCCGCCACTGCGGGCCTTTCTACGACTACCAGACGAAGTACTTCACCCACGAGAATCCGCCCCCGGCGATTCCCGCTCCGCTGACCTCGGTCGAGACCGAGCACGCTCGCCATCTGGCGGCTCAAGCCTGGAAGGTCCTGGACCTGAATGGACTGGCCCGGGTCGACTTCCTGATGGACTCGGAAGGGCGGATCTGGATCAGCGAGGTGAACACCATGCCCGGCTTCACCCCGATCTCGATGTTCGCCCGACTTTGGGAAGCCAGCGGGGTGCCCTTCGCCGAGCTGCTGGACCGGTTGGTGGGCCTGGCCTTCCAGAGATTCGAGGATCGCCAGCGCAACCGGGTGCGGCCGGCCGAGTAGCGAGGTCCTACCTCCCCAGGGCGTTCTCGAGATCCTGCTGGTTGGCCCCCTGCTTGTTGGCCAGGACCGTCAGCAGGACCACCATCCGGTGCTGGCTGGAGGCGGACTCGCTGAGACCCTGGAGCACCAGCAGCATTCCGCCCAGCAGGGCCAGGCCGGTCCCCAGGACCACCCCGACGAGTCGGTTGTTCATCAGCCCCTGGTTGTGGACCCGGTTGCCTTGGACCATCTCGCTGACGATCGAGGCCAGCCCCTGGGCCTGGACCGTCGTGTCGTAGGCCAGGAAGTCGTAGAGGGCCAGGCCCAGGCCGATCAGGATCAGGCTCCAACCGGCCCCGAGCAGGATACTTGCGTTGCGCGGCATCGTCATCGCTCCTTTGGTTTCGGTCCTTCACCGAGGGCGGGTTCGAGCCCTGGTGGGCTCCTACTCGAACAACAGCAACTGCTCGGAAGAGTCGGCCGACCGGCGGGGGCGCCTGCGCCTCGCGGCGACCGAAGCCACGGCCTCCACCTCCGGGCGGACCGG
>DCTU01000224.1:2545-13540 GCA_002329445.1 bacterium UBP9_UBA1432 | reverse complement strand
CAGGTCACGTTCGACTTCCGCCTTCCAGACCTGGACCTGTCCGGTCAGCAGCAGGGTGGGCCGGGCACGGGAAGCGATCATCGCCAGGGCCACCCGGCGCGCCGCTTCCGGAGGTTGGAGGTTCAGCCGACAGCGGTCCTGCTCCAGGACGGTGGCCAGCAGCGCGGACTCTTCCTGGCGCAGGGCAGGCTGACGCCGGGGCGGGTGTGCCGGACCCGTCAGCCGGTGGTCCTCCAGACGCCAGGAGCAGCCCAGGCGATCCAAGGCGTGCTGGAGGTCGGGCCAGACCTGGGGCGCCGTGACCATGCCCCAGGGGGTCGGCCCCCAGCAGCGCACCCAGCCCCGAGGGGTGCGGGCCATCCGCGTGTGCTCCAGCAGGTGGTGGAGGGTCGCAGGGATGGGGCCCCGCAGTTCCAGGTGTGCACCCAGGACCACATGCAGGGAGGCCGGGCGGTTGGAGGGAGGGAGCGTGTCCCGCCACAAGGGGAGGGGAGCGAACTCGCGGTCCAGTCGTTCCGCCAGGACCCGGACGGGACGCCAGGGAGGCATGGGTTCGAGGCTCTCGAGAGCCCTCCAGGTCTCGGGCCGATTCGGTGCGGGGGGCAGAACGTGGGGGGCGTTCGGCTCCCAGGCGCTTCTCGGCAGTCCCGCCGCTGTCTGGAGGTGCCCCGCCAGGTCCCGGGCCGCCCGGGCCGCGACCGGGGCTGAGAAGGGCACCCACAGCCGCAGTCCGTCGCCGGCGGGTACCAGGGGGACTCCTCGGAGACCGGCCGCTTCCTGGAGGGCGCGAGCCCCCTCGAGGTCGGGGGCCTTCAGGACCACGAAGTCCGGCGATCCGGGCCGGGCATACAGGCCGATTTCCAACTCGCCGCGAACGTGTCGTTGCAGGTCTTCCAGGCGGACGGGTCCGGGCACGACGTCCCAACCTTCTCCGATCCGGCGGCGGGCGTGGACATCCCTTCGACCTCGGAAAAGACGCTGCAGGATGCGGGCCCGGGCGCGATCCTCAGTGGACATGTCTGCCCTGGTGCGCCGTGACCGCCTGGGATCCTTCCGGATCGGGTTTCCTGGCTTCCGAAAGGTGGGAGGAGCGTGAACTCTGAACCTTTGTGGGTTGGCCAGCATCCAAGAAGAGGCGGGGGCCACCACCATGAATGCATTCAAAGGAAGCTTGAGATGAAGAAGATCCTCATCGTCGGGGGCGTGGCCGGCGGCGCCACGGCAGCCGCGCGCCTGCGTCGGCTCAGCGAGGAAGACCGGATCGTCCTCTTTGAGCGGGACGAGTACATCAGTTTCGCCAACTGCGGTCTGCCCTACTACATCGGCGGGATCATCCAGGATCGCCAGAAACTGCTGGTGCAGACCGTCCAGGGAATGTCCCGACGCTTCAACCTGGACATCCGCAACTTCAACGAGGTGACGGGGATCGACCGCAAGGCCAGGACCGTCACGGTTCGCCGGACGCAGACCGGTGAGACCTATGCCGAGAGCTATGACGTCTTGATCCTCTCTCCCGGAGCTCGCCCGATCCAGCCTCCGATTCCGGGAATCTCGGAGGCCGATAACCTCTTTGTCCTGCGAAACATCCCGGACACCGACGCCATCACCGGCTTCCTGGAAGAGCGCAGCCCACGCCACGCCGTGGTGGTGGGAGGCGGTTTCATCGGCGTGGAGATGGCTGAGAACCTCGTCGAGCGAGGCCTGAAGGTCACCCTGGTCGAGAAGATGCCTCAGGTCCTGGCTCCGTTGGACTTCGAGATGGCCCAGATGGTCCACCAGGAGCTGGAGTCCCACGGCGTCGAGCTGGTCCTGGGGGACGGGGTCTCGCACCTCACCGAGAAGGGGCACGTCCTGCACCTGGAGTCGGGACGGAAGCTCCCGACCGATCTGGTGATCCTGTCCATCGGCGTGACTCCCGAGAACGCCCTGGCCAAGGCGGCGGGGTTGAAGCTGGGGCCTCGCGGCCACGTGGTCACCAGTTCCAGGCTGCGGACCTTGGATGCCGAGACGGGCCAGGAGCTGTCCGACATCTACGCCATCGGGGACGCCATCCAGGTCAAGGACGTCGTGACCGGGCAGGACACGGCCATCGCCCTGGCCTGGCCGGCCAATCGGCAGGCCCGCCTGGTGGCCGACATCATTCACGGACGCGACGTCGAGTATCGGGGATCCTTGGGGACCTCGGTCCTGAAGGTCTTCAATCTCACCGTGGCCTCGACCGGGAACAACCAGCGGAATCTGGACTCGCGTGGGATCCCCTGCCAGGCCGTCCACGCCCACCGAGGCAACCATGCCGGCTACTATCCTGGCAGCACCAATATCGCCCTGAAGCTGCTTTTCCACCCGGAAACCGGCCAGATCCAGGGGGCCCAGGCGGTCGGTCAGCAAGGCACCGAGAAACGCATCGACGTGATCGCCACGGCCATCAAGCTGGGGGCCAAGGTCCAGGACCTGGCCGACCTGGAGTTGAGCTATGCCCCCCCCTTCTCCAGCGCCAAGGACCCGGTCAACATCCTGGGCTACATCGCCGAGAACGTCTTCAAGAAGGAGTACGGGGTGGTCGGGGTCCAGGAGATCGAGCGTCTGGCCTCCGAGGGTGCCTTCTTCCTGGACGTCCGCACGCCGCTGGAGTTCAACACGGGTCACTTCCCCGGGGCCGTCAACATCGAGGTGGACGAGTTGCGCCAGAGGATCGGGGAGATCCAGGTCCCCAAGGACACGCCGATCCACGTGAACTGTCAGGTCGGCCTGCGGGCCTACCTGGCGATCCTGATCCTGAAGGCGCACGGCTTCACCCGCCTGTACAACGTCTCGGGCGGCTACTCGACCTACAAGGCCTACGCCTATCAGCCCGGCACCTCGGCGGTCTGTCAGCCTCCCGTCGAGGTGGATGAAGTCACCGGGCAGACCGTCCCGACCGGGACTCCGGAGCCTTCCGGTCCGGTCAGGCAGGTCGATGCCATCGGCCTGCAGTGCCCCGGCCCCCTCCTGGCCACCTATCAGGCTGTTCGGGAGGTCTCGGAGGGGGACCGCGTGCGGGTGGTGACCACGGATCCCGGATTCGTCAAGGACGTGGAGTCCTGGTGTCGGACCAACGGGCATACCTTGGCCAGTCTGTCCAAGGAGGGCAACAAGCACATCGCCGAGATCGTCAAGGGAGCGCGCACCGGCCTGGAGGTTTCCGGGACCGCCGCGACCCAGGAGAACGCCACCCTTGTGCTCTTCAGCGGCGATCTCGACAAGGCCCTGGCCGCCATGGTCATCGCCCAGGGGGCGGCGGCCCAGGGGAAGCGGGTGACGGTCTTCTTCACCTTCTGGGGGCTCAACGCCCTGCGCAAGGCACAGGCTCCTCCCGTCTCCAAGACGATGGTGGAGAAGATGTTCGCCTGGATGATGCCTCGGGGGGCCGCGAAGTTGAGCCTCTCGCAGATGAACATGGCCGGCCTGGGCAAGGCCATGATCCAGGGGATCATGAAGGCGAAGAACGTCGATTCGCTGGAGGTCATGATGCGCAAGGCCATGGACCTGGGCGTGACCTTCATCGCCTGCACCATGTCGATGGATCTGATGGGCATCAAGCAGGAGGAGCTTCTGGACGGGATCGAGTACGGCGGGGTGGGCGCCTACATCGCGGCCAACGAGAACGCCGGCACGACGCTCTTCATCTGAAGAATCGACTTCGGATCCAGGAACGAGGCCCTGCCGGGGTTTCCGGCAGGGCCTCGTTCGTCTCAGCGCCCGCCCGGGCAGGCTACTTCAGCGTCGCCTGACGCCGTTCGGCGTGGCTCATGGCGGCCAGCTTCTTCACGTGGGCCAGGTCCAGGCCCAGGCCCTCGGCCAGGCGGGTCCCATACTCCACATCGGCGTTGTAGCACTGGGAGGCGTGGCGGTATTTCACGTTCTCGGTCACGGGCATGATGTCGGCGATGGTGTTGGCGATCAACGCCGAGCGCTTGTCTTCGGTCATCAGCCGGTACAGCCGGCCCGGAGCCTTGAACACGTCGTCGGTCGGGTCGTCCTTGGGGTCGTAGTGCCACGCGGCGCCTTCCAGGTCCAGGGGCGGCTCGCGGAACTCGGGGTTGTCGGTCCACTGGCCCTCGCTGTTGGGATCGTAGTGGACCGTGGCGCCCAGGTTCCCGTCCACGCGCATCATGCCGTCGCGGTGGTAGGAATGCACCGGGCATCGCGGGGCGTTCACGGGGATCTGGTCGTGGTTCACCCCCAAACGGTAACGCTGGGCATCGCCATAGGAGAAAAGACGCCCCTGCAGGAGCTTGTCGGGCGAGAAGCCCACCCC
The DNA here is from genome assembly GCA_002329445.1 of bacterium UBP9_UBA1432. Taxonomy (GTDB): domain Bacteria; phylum Vulcanimicrobiota; class Xenobia; order Xenobiales; family Xenobiaceae; genus Xenobium; species Xenobium purgamenti. The sequence continues at coordinate 9,243 of DCTU01000224.1, read as the reverse complement.
GGGCACCACGTGGGCCGGGTTGAACGCCGCCTGTTCGACATCTGCAAAATAGTTCTCGGGGTTCTTGTTGAGCTCCAGGACGCCCACCTCGATCATCGGGAACTCGCCGTGAGGCCAGACCTTGGTGATGTCGAAGGGGTTCTCGTAGTGGTTCCTGGCCTGCTCTTCGGTCATGACCTGGATGTAGAGGGTCCAGCTCGGGAAGTCGCCGCGCTCGATGGCGTCGAACAGGTCGCGCTGGTGGGTCTCGCGGCACTTGCCGACCAGGGCCGCGGCCTCCTCGTTGGTCAGGTTCTTGATGCCCTGCCGGGTCTTGAAGTGGAACTTCACCCAGACGCGCTCGTTGGCGGCGTTGATCATGCTGTAGGTGTGGCTGCCGAAGCCGTGCATGTGCCGATAGGAGGCGGGAATGCCGCGGTCGGACATCACGATGGTGATCTGGTGCAGGGCCTCGGGAAGCAGCGTCCAGAAGTCCCAGTTGTTCTGGGGGGAGCGCAGGTTGGTCTGGGGGTCGCGCTTGACCGCCCGGTTCAGTCCGGGGAACTGCAGGGGGTCGCGCAGGAAGAAGACCGGCGTGTTGTTGCCGACCAGATCCCAGTTGCCCTCNNTCCTCGGTGTAGAACTTGATGGCGAATCCACGGATGTCCCGCTCGGCGTCGGCCGCCCCGCGCTCTCCGGCCACCGTCGAGAAGCGGATGAAGACGGGGGTCTGCTTGCCCACCTCCGAGAAGAGCCTGGCGCGGGTGTATCGGGTGATGTCGTGGGTCACGGTGAAGTGGCCGAAAGCGCCGCTCCCCTTGGCGTGCATGCGCCGCTCGGGGATCACCTCCCGGTCGAAGTGGGCCAGTTTCTCGAGGAACCAGACGTCCTGGAGGAGTTGCGGGCCGCGGGGGCCGGCGGTCAGGATGTGGGTGTTGTCCGCCACGGGGGCGCCGACCGCGTTGGTCATGCGGGGAACGTTTGTCTTGTGGTCTGCCATTCGGTCCTCCTGGGGTGGAATCCGACAAGCGGGAACCGACATGTTCTGGGGGTCGGACCTGCTTCCTTCGGGAGGTCGGCAATCCTGCGGCACGCTTCGGAAGGCACAGGTCGAGCCGGCCGAGGGAACGAAGTCCTCCCCATGCGCCTTCCAATCCTCCTCGTGGTCCTGCTGCTCTCCGCCCTCGGTCTCCCGGCCCTGGCGGGACCGGTGCATGATTCGGCGGCCTCGGGAAACCTGGCCCGGGTTCGGGAACTGGTGGAGGTTCAGGCAGTCCCGGTCGATCAGCGGGGCTATCTGGGAGAGACGCCCCTGCATCAGGCGGCCTCCCGGGGCCGGCTCGAGGTGGTGGAGTACCTGCTGGCCCGCAAGGCCTCGGTCGACCCCCGGGATGGCTCGGGGCGGACTCCCCTGGACTGGGCCTCGACCAACGGGCATCTCCAGGCCATGGTCCGGCTTCTGGATGCCGGGGCCGACCCCGACGCTCGGAGCCAGGGCGGCTACGCCATCCTGCACGCGGTGGCCGAGATCGGCAGCCTGGACGAGGCCCGTCGCGCCGAAGTCCTGAGGCTCCTGGTGGCCCGAGGCGCCGATATCCGCGCCCGGATGCGCGGAGCCAGCGTGCTGCACCTTCTGGCTCGGGGCGCGCATCTGGAGGCGATGAGGACTGTGGTCGAACTCGGCGTGCCCGTCGATGGGGAAACCCCCGAGGGTTTGACCCCCCTGCACCTGGCCGCGGCGGCGGGTCAGTCCCGTCCGGTCCTGCTGCTGCTGGAGCTGGGCGCTCGCGTGGATCATGCCTCCCGGGACGGTTCCACGCCCCTGATGAAGGCCGCGGCCCAGGGAAACCCGGCCGTGGTGAAGGCCCTTCTGGAGGCGGGAGCCTCCCGGGACCTGCGCAACCACCAGGGGCGGACCGCCCTCGAGATCGCCCGGAGTCGAGGCCACCAGGCCGCGTCCGGCTTGTTGCAGCCCTGAGGGTTGAGGAACGCCCCGGGAGGAGCCTTCCCGACAGGCCTGACCGGTTGGCTGTGGGGGCCGAAGACGTCGTATTTTCGGGGTTTCCCCGGCGCGCTTTACAGCCCAGGCCCCTTTCGATAGAATGCCATGGTCGGCAAATCCTGGCCGCGGCCCCTCCTGGATCCAAGCATCCCGGCGGGGCGTTTTGGAGGTGGGACTCCGCAAATCACTCCGGGAATGGAGATTTGCAATGATCGCTCTGGGAACCCATATCATCGCCGAACTGTCTCAATGCAGGCAGGATCGGTTGGCTGACCTCGACCTGGTTCGCAACGCCATGGTCCAGGCGGCCCAGGAGGCTGGCGCCGAAGTGCGCGAAGTGGCCTTCCACAGATTCTCTCCGCAAGGCGTCAGCGGCGTCGTGGTGATCGCGGAATCGCACCTGTCGATCCATACCTGGCCCGAGCTCGGTTATGCCGCCATCGACGTCTACACCTGTGGCCTGCACACCGATCCGGAGAGGGCCTGTCGCTATCTGGCGGAGTTCCTCGGCTCCAGGCAGATGACCCTGACCACCCTGGATCGGGGGCTCCCTCGACCCGGGGGGGCTTTTGGGCATTCGCTCCGCAGCGAGGACGAGCTGCCTCAGGCCAGGCTGGCTGCCGTCGGATCATGACCGGACGCCTGGAACCCTTGCTCTCCGGCCCGGAAGGTCTGTCCGACTCGGCATGGTTTGTCGAGAGGGAAGGCCAGGAGGTCGCGGTGAGCCACCGCGTGCACGAGGAACTCTTCCGTGGGCAGACTTCCTTCCAGGAAGTGGCTCTGTTGAGGAACTCCCTGTACGGGACCTATCTGCTTCTCGACGGCGACTTCCAGTCCGCCACTCGCGACGAGTTCATCTACCACGAGACCATCGTCCATCCGGCCATGATCGCCCATCCCGAGCCTCGAAGGGTGGCCATCCTCGGAGGAGGGGAGGGGGCGACCCTGCGAGAGGTGTTGCGCCATCCCAGCGTCCAGGAGGCGTGGCTGGTGGACCTGGATCGCGAGGTGGTGGAGATTTGCAGGCGCCACGCGCCGGAGTACGCCTCCGGGGCGTTCGAGGACCCTCGCGCCCGGCTGGTCTTTGGGGACGCTCGCGACTTCCTCCTGGGATTTGAAGGACACCTGGACGTGGTGATCAGCGACCTGACCGATCCCCACCCCGAGAGCCCGTCCCGGAGCCTCTTCTCCGAGGCTTTCTTCCGCCTGGTAGGCGCCCGCCTCGCCGAGCCCGGAATCCTCTCGATGCAGGCCGGCCGCGGGGATTTCCTGTACCTGGCCGGGCATCGCAGGATCCGGGAGGCCCTGGCCCGGGTCTTCCCCAAGGTGACCACGATGGTGGCCTCCATCCCCTCCTTCCACGCCAACTGGGCCTTCGCCACCGCCTCCACCACCCTGGACCCCGCGCTCCTGGACGCGGCGGAGGTGGCTCGTCGCCTGCTGGCCAGAGGGCTGACGGGATTGCGGCACTACGACGGGGTTGCCCATCTCGGCCTCTTGAGCCCTTCCAAGGCGGTGCGGGCAGCTTTCCAGCCGGAACCTTCTGCCCTCTAGGATGTTTCACGAGGGGGGGGAGGTTCTCCTCAGACCCAGGAGGCTCGCCACGCGGATGAACCGGAGCTTCTCGGAACCGGTGTGGGGCTGGAGGGGGCGAAACCTTCTCCTGGCTCTGGTCTTCCTGTTGGCATGGAGCGGGTCTGCCCTGGCGCAGGGCTGGGGCCCACCCGTTGCCGACCCCATCCAGGCCTCCCTGCTGGCCCGGGACGAGATGGTCCGGCGCTACTACATCCTGAATTTTCCCGCCGATCCGCGCTACGAAGCCGTCCTGTCGCGGATCGGGAATCGGGTGAATGCTCAACTGCACAAGGTGTTTCCCAACAGCGAGGAAGAGGTCACCTACGGGGTCTTCCTCTCCAACCTGGGCTTCAACGGGGTGGCCTGGCACCGCGTGGTGATCCTGGACAGCCTGCTTCTGGATGCACTTCATCGGGTGGCCGAGGCCGTCGCGGTCTACGGGCGTCTGGAGAATTCCTATGTGGATCAGTTGGCGGCCTTCATCGGGATGCTGGGGACCCAGGGGGGCTACGGAGCTCCCCTGCGCGATCGCGCCCGGATCGATCCCGAGAACCCCTACCGCATCCCGCCTCCGCCGGGTCTGACCTTCCAGGCCCAGCGACGGGCGGAGGAGATCTTCGAGGACATGCTGGCCGCCTGGGTCTGCCACGAACTGAGCCACTGCTATCTGGGGCACGCCCGAGAGAAGATCGAGGAGGGGCTGAGGCTGCAGAACCGGTACGGAGGCCAGGTTCCGCCCTGGGTGTTGGAGGGGCAGATCCAGCAACACCTGAACTATCGCCTGGCCCCCGCCAAGGAGTTGCAGGCGGACCGGGCCGGCGCCCTGGTCGCCTTCCACGCCGGATACACCCTGGAGGGGTTCCGGCGTTGGTACGCGTTCATCGATCGAATCGAGCAGCACACCGGTACGGCCTTCCAGCAGCACCGCACCCATCCCCATGGGACCCAGCGATTCCAGGCGGTCCAGGAGGTCTTTGAGTCCTGGCGGGCGGAGCAGGCCGGGCAGGACTGAGGGCCGCCTCCGATTCAGGCTTCCGGGACCTCCTGGAAGTGCAGGCAGGGCTGTCCGCATGTGATCGGCTCGTCGCCGAAGTTCGGACACCAGGCGACCAGCGCCTGTTCGAAGGTTTTTTCGTTGGTCTGCACCTGAATCCGCGCCTCATGCCCGTTGAGGGGACAGAGGACTTCCAACTCCTCGAGGTCCAGTTCGCCTTCTTCTGGTCCGATCATGGCCTGGTCCCCCTTTCATCCAGAGGTACCCAGGGCCATGTTAGCAGGACCGTCCGCGCGCCTGTATGACAACAGACATCCGGGGCCCGCGTCCGGGGTCAGAGGCCCACGCGGCCTCGCAGGGACTTCAGGCGGGCCAGGGTTTGCCGGAGGTTGGAGCGGGCGGTATCCTCGTAGCGATTGCGAAAGGCCTCGCTGAGGAAGATGGCGTGCCGCTTCAGCAGGCGCTTGAGCACACGGGCCCGTCCCGCCCGGTACAGGAGCCGGGGCAGGTGGCGATACTCCTTGCGGATCCGCCGCTCGTAGTCGGTGTACTCGTCCGGGGAGCGGCCCAGGATGGCCAGGTCGGCGTCCATCAGCAACTGGGCTTCAAGCTCTGCGGGAATCCGGTCCTGGCGGGTCGCCAGCACCAGCCAGGCGATGCGCTCACGAGCCGCGGCCGGGACCGCGGCCTCCTCGAGGACCCTCAGGGCCCATTCAACGCTGCGACTCTCGTTGTCGCCGCTGCGGGGATCGTAGACCACGTCGTGGGCAAAGGCCGCGAAGAAGAGTTCGGCGGGCCTCTCCACCAGCTCGCTCACCCCCTGGAGCTCGGTCAGGCAGAAATCCAGGTGTTCGAGGTTGTGGTAGAGGCGGTGTCCCTCCGACCAGCGCTCTTCGAGTTCCCTCAGGATCGGTTCGGGCTCGCCACGAGCCGCGAGTTCCCGCCAGGTCCTCTGGAAAAGCTCACGTCTGTGCATGGCACCCATGTTCGTCGTCCGGGTGGAGGAACCCCGCCGCGCTTGCGGAAGGTCGGGGCCGATTTCCATGAAGCGCAAGGAGCCTGCACTGCGTGATGATCCTTCGGGTGGCCGACCGACACTGCCGTGACGTGCCGGCGGCTTGGCAGGAATGAGCGAGTCCCCGCGCCCGTCATCGACCTTGCGCAATCTGTCGGTCTACGCTCAGGTCTCCCTGGCCATGGTGGCCGGGGTCTATCTGCTCTGGGCCTTCGTCGGTGGCGTCGATGCCCAGATCGCGATGCTGCTGGACCCCAGCCTCCAGGCCCAGGTCGAAGAGGCCGCCCGGGCGCATCAGGGCAGCGAGGAGTGGGTCGTGGAGGTCCTGAAGATCGTGGCTCCCCGCATGCACTGGCCGGCCGTGGCCCTGGTGGCCAGCCTGCTGGCCTTTCCGCTTCTGGGGTGGCTCCTGGGGCGTTACGCCGAGGACCCCTCCTGGGCAGGAATCCTACCCATGGTCGATCTGCTCAGCGGCCTCAATCCCATCATGCTGGGGCAGCAGGACCTGATCCCCGTTCTGCCCGTTCACCAGCAGTTCGGGATTCTGCTCGTCCAGATCCTGTGCATCCACCTGACCGCCCATCGGGTCCACGTCAGGAGGAGGGCGCTCACCCCCCCGCCGCCTCCCGAGACGCCTGAACCCTGAGACCTGGCGCGAGGCGCCGGTGCCCGGCCACACCCCCAACCGTAGGGTCGGCGCGTCGCTCAGTGGTCGATCTCGAACCCGTCGTGTTGTGGGGGCACCTCGGCCCAGACCTCCTCCACCCGGGTCACCCGGGCCCCCGCAGGCCCTTTGCGCAGGACTTCCAGCAGGCAGGTCAGGGCGTGCCGGGGGCCTTCGGCGAGCACCTCGACCGAACCGTCGGCCCGATTGCGGACCCAACCGGTCAGCTCCAGGGTTCGGGCCCGGTGTAGGACGTGCCAGCGAAAGCCGACGCCCTGAACCCTCCCATGGATCCGGGCCCACAGCCGGTTCAACGACGGGGGTCCGGTCGCAGGGTCCGCCACTGCATGGTCAACAGGCGGATGACCGCCTCCTCCATCTCGCGGGCCAGGCCCAGGCGCTGGACCAGGCGCTGAGCTGCTTCACGGAGGACTTCGGGGCCCTCCGGGATGGCCATCCTGGAGTCTCC
>DCTU01000224.1:805-2533 GCA_002329445.1 bacterium UBP9_UBA1432 | reverse complement strand
GGCAGGTGGTCGGCCACCTGGCAGAGGTGCTCGAAGAAGGGAGAAAAATGGGTGCGGTCCGCCATCCCCGCACCATCTCCGGAGACCGGCCACGGTCCGGCTGCGTTTCCGGCCACCAGGGGGAATCGCAGGTCTTCGCTTCCTGCCAGGGCAGGGCGCACTTCCAGGAGGCAGGGGCGGGGATCGGCCTGCAAGGCCAGGTTGAGTCCCGCCACCAGGGCGCAGAGGGCCTCGATCCGATCCCGGTAGGGGCGGGGTCGGGGGGGGTCGTCGCGCACCAGGAAGCGCGCGCCGGGGCTGCGGTCCTGGGGGAAGATCAGGAACCCCCGGACGTGGTCGGTCACCTGGGCGCTCAGGCGGGCGGACTCTTCGGCGCGCTGGGTGTGCCGGTCGGCCCGCCGGGTCCGCACCTCAAGCAGGTGGGGAACAGGTCGGACCGGGGCCAGGGCCAGGGTGACCAGCGAGGCGCTGGCCGCAGACGAGACCCCGCGGCTTCGATCGGCGCGAAGCTCGCCCAGGATGTCCTGGGATTCCTCCGGGGCCAGCGCTCCCAGGGTTGTCCCCAGCAGTCGGGCCACGACCCAGCGGACCGTCGTCTGGGAGGAAGCGGCGTGGGTTCGCAGGATCGGCAGGAGCCGGGCGGCCAGGGCGCGTGCCTCCAGAGGCGGGGCCAGGGCCGTGCCGGCTGCCAGCAGTCCGGTCTCGGAAGTCTCTGCCATATCCAGCATGGCCAGAAGGGCGGGGTGTGCCAGCAATTCCTCCCGAACTCCGTCGGGATGCCGGGCAGCCTCCAGAATTTCCCGGCGGGCTTCGCCTTCGATGGTGTCGCTGGTCAGACGGATGAAGGCGGCGGAGACCAGCCCCAGACGAATCTGGGAGAGCAGGCGGGGGTGGTCGTGGAGCGAGGACATGGCCTCGTCCCGCAAGCCCTCCAGGGCGATCTGGAGCTCGGACAGGCATTCCGGGAAGAGCTGGGGGTCCTCCAGGGTCGACAACTCCTGACGTCCCATCTCACAGAGAACCGGAGGTACCGTACCGGGGGGAGGCAATTCGACGATCTCGCCCGTCCAGCGGAGGTCCGGGGGAGGCGCCAGGAGCTCCTCCCCGGAGAACCGGGAGTGGTAGCGGAACGAGATTCGGCCTCGGAGATCCGCCCACGTGGTCAGGACTGATTCCCGGCCCTCCAACTCCTCGACGGTCGCCGGGAGGATCCGTCCCAACGCCCGGCTGGTGAAGGCGGCCTCTGGTTCGGGGCTGGCCGACCAGATGAGCTGCCGCTCCTGGGTCGCCCGATAACAGGCGTGGACCGGCAGGCCGGTCTGGGCCAGCACCTCCAGGTCCCGGGTGTGCAGGTTCTCCAGCAGGGGCAGATGGGCCAGGACGCAGGTTGGAGCCTGCGGCGGCGGGGCCTCGTCGGGGGTCAGGAAGTCGCGCCCCACCTGGATCAGGGCCTGGCCCTCGGCCAGGGCGACCAGGCTGGCGACCTGCTCGGCAGGTACCCGAAATCCCCGCAGTTGGAAGTCGCAGGCCCCTCCCACGGCCGCCAGGGTGTAGGGCGTGGTGGGAGGACGTTCCCGCGAATCGATCAGGCCTTCAACCTGTTCGGCGGTGATCAGGCCCAATTCGGCCTCCACGAAGAGGCACAGGGCAGCCATGGTGCCCCGCGACAGCGAGCGACCTCGGGCCGACAGGAGACGCCGCAACGCCAGTTGGGAGCGGTCGGACAGA
>DCTU01000224.1:0-797 GCA_002329445.1 bacterium UBP9_UBA1432 | reverse complement strand
GCTCCCGCCTTGCTCTGGGAAGAGAGGTCTGTGAGCACGCGCAGGGCCGAATCCTGGGTCAGGGCCCGAGCCGCCTCGCTCAGCGCCTTCTCGCACGGCGAGTCCAGTTCGGTCTCGTCGTGGACACCCAGGGCGGTTCGGAAAAGGATCTCTTCGAAGCGCTCCAGGACACCGGGTTGCGGCTCATAGGGAATGGCCTCCTCCAAGAGGACCGTCAGGTGGTCGAGTCCGAGGGTGCCCGCCTCCAGCTCCGCCGACAGGCAGGCCGCGCCCAGGATGGTCGCCGACATCTCGACCCGGCGGGCAGCCAGTCTTTCGGAGAGGAGGGCCAGAGGTTCCGTCTGGAAGATCACGGCCATGCGCCGTTGGCGCATCCGGCTCACGGCGTCGCGGACGCGAGCCGAGTGCAGGCTCTCGGCCAGATCGTTGAGGATCTGCAACTGGTTCCGTCTCTGGTGCATGCAGGCACGCAGGTAGGACGCCATCTCGGCCACGCCCGGCAGCTCGCGGAAGACCGGCTGGAGGTCCTCGAAGGGCCGGAAGTCGCTGACCGGGAGCCCCGAGGGCAGGGTGAACTCCAGGATGACCTCGGCAGAGTCGGGGGCCCGGTCTGAACGGAAGTGGAACTCCAAGCCATCGGGGATGGCCACGGCGCGGATGCGGCGCAGGACCTGGGGGCTGCCCGAGGAGGCCGTGTTGAGGATCTTCAGGCGGATCCAGTGGCGCGTGCCGACCGCGTCTCGGAGAGGCAACCGCAGGACCGTATCCCTTTCGCCCTCCACTCGGGTCAGGGCGGC
>DCTU01000377.1 GCA_002329445.1 bacterium UBP9_UBA1432 | reverse complement strand
AGGGCCAGTGCCGAGGCCGCCGCCACGGGCAACGAGAAGCGCCGCCGGGCGGCCAGGAAGAACAGGGGTGGCAAGCCAGCCCACAGCATACGGCTGACCAGAAGGGCCTGCTCCCATGAGGACGCCTCGAACAGGCCGGGCTGGGGTGGCGAGGCTGGATCCAGGGCCAGGGAAAGCAGATACGGCCAACCCTGGGGGTAGGGCGGCTGGAAGTGACCCACCCGTTGCACTCGCGGGGGCAGCCCCTCGAAGACCAGCGGCTCGGCCCGGCCGGTGGTGGCCATGTTCCGGGCGATGGCCACGTAGAAGAACTCGTCGTAGTAGACCGAGGGGCGCGCCTCCATGCGGCCGGCCCCCAGGATCCCGAAGAGGATCAGGCCCAGAAGGGTCGCCAGGGCCGCCCGCCCCAGCCCTCGCACACAACGCACAAGCGACCAGGCGCTGACCGCGGCCAGGGCCATCAGATGCCAGCCCAGGATGCTGGCATAGCCGCCGTCGATCAAGAAGGTCGTCAGCACGGCCCGGCTACAAGCCCAGCGCCAGTTTCAGGCCCGCCCTGGCCTTGCGCAGCAGCTCCCCCGGGGAGCGCAGGCTGGCCAGGCTGCGCCACAGGAAGCGGGGTGAGAAGTAGAAGGAACCGATGGCCTGGCGCAGCAGGGCCTCCAGCTCGCTGGCGTCCAGGACCTCCTCCCAGTAGGGCGGATGGAAATCCTCGGTCGGCTCCAACACATACTCCCTCCAGACATCCCGCGCCAGGAGGCCCTGGCGGAGGGCCTGGGCATACAGGCGCGTGCGGGGCAGCAGCATGGTGATCGAGAAGTGCACGAAGTCCAGGTCCAGGCTGTGGGCGAACCGCAGGGTCTCGAGGATCTCCTCGCGGGTCTCGCCGGGGGCGCCGATCATGAAGTCGGCGTAGGTCGAGATCCCGGCCTCGCGGGTCCAACGCACGGCCTGGCGGGCCTGTTCCGGGGTCATATCCTTGGTATACAGGCCCAGGACCCGCTCGGTGCCGGACTCGATCCCATACTGAACGCGTTGACAGCCCGCCGCAGCCATGGCCCGGAGCATCTCGGGATCCACCCGGTCGACGCGGGAGCGCACGTCCCAGAAGACGTCCAGGCCCCGCTCACGAATCTGACGGCAGATCTCGAGAACCCGCGAGCGGTCGAAGGTGAAGAGCTCGTCGAAGAAGAGGAACTCGCGGATCCCCAGGCCGACGCAGTGCTCGAGTTCGTCCACCACGCGGTGGGCGGGGTTGGCCCGGAACTTCTTGCCTCCCGCCGTCGAGCAGAACGAGCAGCGATAAGGGCAGCCCCGGCTGGACATCACGACCGTGGTGGGCGGGCGCCGGCTGACCACGCTGGCGTAGCGGCGCCAGGGCGTCAGGCTTCGGTCGGGAATCGGCAGGTCCGCCATGTCGGGGTGGACGTAGCGCGACCCGGCAGGGTCGCCCCGGCGCAGGACTCCGGGCAGGCCATCGGTGTCCTCCCGACCCTGGGCCAGACGGTCCAGAAGGGAGGTCAGGGGCACCTCCCCGTCGCCCACCACCACGTAGTCCACCTCGGAATGCTCCAGGCTCTCCATGGGGAAGAGCGTGGCGTGGGGACCGCCGAGGATGATCGGGAGTTGTGGAGCCGCAGCGCGGATCGCCCGGGCCAGCAGCAGGCAGTCCATCCAGGTGTGGGTCATCCCCGAGAGGCCCACCGCCTGGGCCCCCGTGGCCACCGCATGGCGAGCCACCTCTTCGGGAGACATCCCCTCCAGCAGGGCGTCCAGGACCTCCGCCTGATGCTCGGAGCGTTCGCGCAACCAGGTGGCCAGGCAGATCAAGCCGATGGGAGGCAGGTGCCCTAGGCCCTCCTGGATCACCTTCATGTGCGGCGGTGAGATGATGTGCGGTTGCGAGGGCCACACCAGGAGGATGCGCATCAGGACCTCCCCGAGCCCGGCCCCGGGAAGGCCTTGAGCCAGGCCTGACCCTGCTCGGAGAGGCCCACCACCTCGTAGAGCGTCAGACAGACCCCCGGCGCGGGCAAGGCGATTCCTGCGACGACCCGCATCTGCAGATGGTCATGCAGCCAAGTCCGTCTCCGGTGGTCCCAGTCGCTGCCCCTCATCCCGAAATAATAGAGGAACGTGCGTTGATCGGCCTTCTCCGAGTCGACCAGCTCTCCGAAGAGAACGGGGGGGGCGCCGACACCCGGCCGATCGAAGGCCTCCTCGGAGAGCTCCAGGCGCTGCCAGTCCCGACCCGAGGCGTAGCCCAACTCCGCGGTATGCAGCTCCGGGCTGCGCAGATGGTCGCGATGTCCCTCCGCCAGCAGGCGGGACCCCTCGGGCAGACGGGCAGCCACCTCCCGCATGAAGTAGAACTCCTCCTGCCAGACGTGCCTGGAGTGGACGAAGTCTGCATACCGGATCGGCCAGGTGCAGGGGGCCAGGAGCGCCACCCCCAGCACGACGGCCACCCATCCCCCTGAGAGCCGCCGACCGAGGCCCTCGCGCAGGACCTCCAGACCAGCGACGGCCAGGACCATGAACCCCAGGGCCGGCTGGATCGCATTGCGCCAGGAATCCAGGGCGTGATGGAGACCAAAATCCGCCGAGGGGATCCGCGAGTAGAAGACCTGCAATGCGACCACCCACAAGGTCCAGGCCAGGGCCGCGCGGCGGGGGCGCCAGGCCAGGGCGCCCAGCAAGGCCAGAGCGGTGATTTCCGGTGGGTGAATCCGCCCCTCGACCCAATAGAGCAGGTTGTTGACCTGGTTCATCCGCACCTGCTCCAGGCGCATGGCCTCCGGACCATAGAAGAGATAGAAGCCCTGCCCCGTGCCCAGCACGTAGCTGACCAGGCCGGGCAGCGAGAACAGGAAGACCCCCACCAGGACCACGTAGACGTGCCTCTCGCGCAGCGCCCGCAGGCCCTGGGGGTCCAGGACCAGGACGCACGCAGCCAGGAGAGGCAAGACCACGAAAGGGTTCTCCATCCGCCAGTTGGCGCACCAGGCCGCCGCCGTCCCGGCGCAGTAGAGCCACACCGGACGGCGGTCTGCCTGGTAACGAAGCAGGGCGACCCAGGCGGCCAGCAGGAAGAACAAGGACCCGGTCTCCAAGGCCAGACTGCCGGACATCCGCAGGTGGACCGGGAACAAGGCCAGCAGCAGGGTCAGGGCCAGGGCCGGCAGAGGACGCCGGAACAGGCTCCAACCCAGCAGGAAGGCCAGGGGAAGGCTCAGGATGGCCAGGGTCAACGCCAACCCCAGCGCCGCCCCAAGGCTTGGCCCGGTGACCATGAAGACCATGGCCAGGAAGAAGGACCAGGCTGCCGGGATGGGGATCAGCGCAGGACCTGCCCCGAACCACCCCGGAAGCAGGGCCTCCCCTTCCTTGAGCATCCCGCGGCCAAGTTCAATGAAGTTGAACTCATCGAAGAAGACCTGGGGAGCGTGCGGCGCCCATCCCAGGCGCAGTCCCGCCCCCAGCAGACACACACACCCCAGGGCCATCTGGACGCCCCGAGGCATCTCCCCCAGAATCCTGCGGAGATCAGCCAGGCGGGGCAGCCAGAAGAACAGGGTCAGGACCAGCAGGACGACAAAGACCGGGAAGGTGCCCCGGACCAGGAAGACCTCGGCCGGCGTCCTGAACTCGGGATGACCGATCAGCGCCTGGGTCCAGCGGAAGATCAAATCCATGATGTCTGAACTCAGGACCTCGAAGGGGATGAGTCGACCGCCCGGCAGGCTCGCTCCAGGCGATGCCGGGCCCAGACGCGCAGGGCGGCCATGAAGATCAAGAAGGCGTCCAGGAACGTGCTGTTGGAGCGGTAGTGCTGGGTCTGGATCGGGAAGTCGTTGGCCACCTTCCAGCCGCGCAAGGGCAGGGCCACGCACCATTCCTGTTCACAACAATAGCGTTCCCGTCCCAGGACTGCCGCCGCTTCAGAGGCCCGTCCGACGGACAGGGCCCGCATCCCGCACTGAGTGTCCTGCCAGAGGACTTGGGTCAGAAGCCTGGCCTGCAGCGTCAGCAGGCGGTTGCCGAGGATCTTCCAGAACGGGTAGAGCGAAAAGTCCCGGCAGGCGACCAGCATGTCCAGTCTCCGACGCACCCGCTCGGTGCTGAGCTCCGCACAGACCTCGGGGGGATGCTGGCCATCGCCATCCAGCAGGACCAGGCCGTCCTCCGCCTGGAGAAGGCCCTCCTCCACGCGCGCGGCGACCCTCTCCAGCCCGGCGGCCAGGGCCGCGCTCTTGCCCCGGTTGACCGGGAGGTGCAGGACCTCCACCCCGGGACGGGTTCGAGCCCACGCAGCCAGGAAGTCCCCGCTGCCGTCCCGGGAGCCGTCATCCACCAACAGGATTTCAGCCTCGCCGGGAAGTCGGGTCAGGAAACCGGGGAGGTGCAGCATCTCGTTGTAGACCGGAATCAGCAGGACGAGCCTCATGGGGCGACCTCGTCGCACGGATCCCGGGGAGGTCGCCCACCCTCCAGCACCGGCCCACGCAACGCGACCGGGCCTGTCCGGGAATGCCCGACGCCAGGGCTGGAGTCCTTTCGAGGGAAGGGGCGGCTCGTCACGCGAACAAACATGACACACCCGAAGCCTTTCGACAACCGGATCCCGCGGTCCTGAACCGCAAGCCACATGCCGGCACAGCCCGTTGCCAGGCGCCCCCCCAGGCCACGCTCCACGATCCGGCCCCGCGGGCCTGCCCCTGGACCCGAGGACCTGGATTCCTGACGCCGGTCCGGATTCCAGGGAATAGGATGCGGATGCAGTCCGACAGATCGGGTGCTATAATCTACCGCGCAGGCCTCCCGGCCCACGAGAGGCCAGACGAGTACGAAGAGGACCCCATGGAGAATCATCGACCTGACCCCACCGATCCTCAGGAGCCTTCCTCGAAGGGTCCGGCGCCTGGCGGATTCAATCCTCCGATCCCACCCTCCAGGCCGATACCCATCACCCGGCCGATCCCGCCCCGGGTTCCTCCTTCCGCCATCGCGGCCCCGGTCAGGCCTGGACCTCCCGTCAACTATCGCCCTCCCTCCCAGGTGACCTCCCAACCGGTCTACGTCGATCGGCGGATCCTTTTCGGCTCCCTGGGCGGTGCCGTCCTGTTGCTGGCGATCCTGGCGATCTGGACCAACCTGAACCGCACTCCGGCCCAGATCAACGACTCCGACCTCGAGCTTCGCGTGGGCCGGGATGTCCGCAAGAACCTCTCAGGGGCCGACTGGGCCACGCTGTCGCTTCCCAGCACGGTCTCCGCCGGCACCCTGCTCAAGACCGGCAGTGACAACCGCAACGTCCTGGCCATGACCGACGGGGGCTCGATCCGCCTGGACCGCGGGACCAGCATCAAGCTGGTCTCCATCCAGGCCCAGGGCGAAGGTCAGAAGGTCCATCTGATCCTGTACCGGGGTCGCGTCTTCGTCAGCGAGGGCCCCGACAGCGATGTCTCGGTCGAGACCAAGTTCGTCAACATCGTTCCGGTGGGAACCCGCTTCTCGGTCAACCAGATCGAGAAGAGCGACCTCACCGAGACGACGACGGTCCAGGTGGTCGAGGGTTCGGTCCGGGTGACCCATCTGGAGGACACCTCCGCCAACCTGATCGTGAAGGCCAACGAGCAGGCGACGGCAGGAGCCCAGGTCCTGGAGAGCCCCAAACCCAACCAATCCGACGATTGGATCTCCTGGAACTCAGGCTGGACCGATCTGGGGACGATCCCCGGGGCGGGTGCTGCCGCCTCGG
>DCTU01000329.1 GCA_002329445.1 bacterium UBP9_UBA1432 | reverse complement strand
GGCGCCCGAAACCCGGAGATCTGTCTTTTCGCCAGGGAATTCGTTCCACCCGCCTGGCGGAGCCCAGAAGTGCCACAATGAGCGCTCGAATACCATTCCCAGGCATATGCAGAGTGACACGAAGGAACTGGACTTCTCTTTGCTTGAGATCGCCGCGCCCAGATTGCTGCCACTGACCTTTGTCAAAGCAATGATGGGGGCATTACCGAGTCCGGCCCACATTTCTGCTTCGTCGGTCAGTTGCATCAGGTCCCTGGATGTCTCGCTGGCCTCAAGATCTGCAAATATGGCAAGAGAGTTTGGGTTCCAGCATCGCAGGACCTGTCTGGTGGCCTGGGAAATCTGGTCGAGAGGTTCCTCGCTGCCGTTCAACCTGGCGCCCATCAATGCAACCCAGGCTCCCGCTGCGGTTCCCACCAGAGACCAGTTTTGTGCGGCCTCCCGGGGACCACGTCCCGCGAGGAATTTGAAGGCTGGCCAGGCTTCTGCCACCCGAGTCCCGGTTCTCGTGGCCGTTTCGAGCACGTCGACAAAATTGACCGAGGACTGGATGCAGAGATCGAGGAGTTCCTGGGTCCGATTCTCCAGAGTCTGGGGCGCAGGCGGAGTCGATGGGGGGCCTTTAGGTGGGGGCGTGTCGGCAGGTTCCTCAGAAAGCTCGTTTACGCCATATATCTTGACTGCGCGGGAGAAGTGCTCGGGAAGAGAAGAATGTACGACGCTGGCGATGGAGTATTGCAGCCACGTGTCAGAAATAGCCGAGGCAGCGTCCTCGGCAGAGACATCGAAGGGGAATCTTTCGGTGGTTACAAAGCTGACGGTGTCTCGTCCTTCCTTTGAGGTGCGCATTCCGAAGAAGAGATGGTTGAAGAGGAACCCGTGGAGGTTGTGCTGCAGGAGCTCCTCTGAGATACTTGCGTCAGCCAATTCTGCAAATTCGATTTCGACATCTATGTATAAGGCCGCATGGAGTCCGCTGCGACGACGAATTCGGATCTGGATATTGTTGGACGCATTCCATCCGAACAAGAGACTCTGAGGCACAAGACGCCAAGTCTGTGGAAGGCCGGGGAGGGCCTCATGATCAAAGTTGTGCTTGTTCTTGAGGCAGTCCAGTATCTGCGTGGCACGCTGCACTGTCTCAGGATCATGTTCCAGGAAGGCCAGGGGGCGTCTTGGAGGAGCGGTGTTGCCGGTGCCGAGGATGACGATTCCAAGACCTGGATCGGACTGCGCCACGGCCACAGCGTCAATCAATGCCAGGTGGCACATCCGGCAGGATTCTTCGATTGGAATTGTGTCTCGGTACCGCAGGCGGGCTTCTAATCCCACTGCGAGGAAATTTCCGATTCTGCCGTCGAGAATTGCCACGTACATGCCACTGGAGAGGAACGAGCCAGTGTTCGATCGCAGTAGTTCTTGGGCCATGGTGGGTTCTTTCAGGTACCCCACCCCGCAGCCCACGAAAATGTAAGCTTCATTGTTCTCGTCGCCAAAGTAGTCGAGTGCAAAGAAGGGCCTCCAGCCATTCTTCGAAGCCACTGCCAAAATAGAGTTGATTCGAGGATCCAGAAGCCCGATTATGGGTTTTCCAGGTTCTGTGTCGAGCAGGCGGCCATCAATATCGTATTGGTCGGATAGGACTCTTAGGAGTCTGTTGGCGATCACCAGCCGCCCCTGTTGGTCTACCATGTTGTTCGCCCTTTCCCCTGTCGCACACGGTTTGCTGGTTTAGGCCTGTTGCCCGTTCCTTTGGCGGTCGGGCTGTATGCACCTCAATAGATCTCCACCTCCGTTCCCACCGGGATGTCGAAGAAGAAGGTCGCCAGGTCCTCGTCCCGGAGGCGGACGCAGCCTCGGGAGGCGGCCTGGCCCAGGGTCTCTGGTTGGTCGGTTCCGTGCAGGCCGAAGGGGACGCCCGTGACCTCGTGCCGGCAGTCGATGCCCATCCAGAAGCTTCCCAGGTCTGGCTTCAGTCTTCGTTCCAGGACTCGCCCCTCTTCGGTCCGGACGTTCCTCTCCTTGTCGATGATCCGGAAGCGGCCTTCGGGGGTACACCCGGCGATTCCCGTGGCCACTGAAAAGCGGCCCTCCAGATGGCCTTGGCGGAACAGCGCCAGGGTCTGGCGTTGCTCATCCACGGCCAGGAACCAGGGCTGACCCTGCGCCTTCCTGGCCAAATCTTCGAAGCGCTGAAGGTGGGTTGGGTTGGGGGGGGACAGCAGCCTTTTCAGGGCCAGGACCAGGGCTTTTCGCTCCGAGGCGCTGGCCTCCGTGGGGCAGCCCAGCGACAGGGTCGGTATCCCCAGGGACTGGCCCAGCCAAGCCTCGAGGCTTCGGACTGGACGCTCGACGGGGCGCTTGCGGACTCCCCGGCGCAGGTCCAGCGAGAAACTGAAGGCAAGGCTCTCGGCGTCTCCCGAGTACTCGATCCGATCCAGTTGGGTTCGCAGAAGGATTGCCTTGGAGGGGGGCTTCTCATTGATGAGATGGAGCAAACCTTGGAATGCGTCGGAGAGCCTCTCGGTCGTCTGGCCAGGAAGCACGGTACTGAGCGCAAGCCGGCACGCTTTGGGTGAGGACGAAGCGCCGAGGGAGGGAAGGGCCACCAACAGGACCGAACGGCCCGCGAGCTGCGCTTGGGACACGCACAGTTCGTCGGCCAGGCTGGTCAGGATCTCTGCTCCTTGAGTGTTCATGGCCAGGAACAGGGTGATGTCGGGGCCGCTCCCCACGCGCCGGATTGCTTGCGGCGTCGATTCTGGCTGAGCGTCCGAGTTGAGACGTTCGGCGACTGCCGTCGTTCGCAGGGGGGACGGCGGCAAGGCCAAGCTTGTCACGGGATCGGCAGGAGGCCCTTCCCGGGACAGCAGCGCAAGTGGTATCTCGCGGGCCCTCGGTGCCGCCGCGAGGGCAAGAACTGATACAGCCAGCAAGACTGCTCCCAGTATCCTTGGACACCCTCGGCACTGACGATGCATCAATCGGATTCCTTCCCCGGAACCACGAGTTTCGTGATGTGGCCCACCAACCCTTCCTCGGGAAGGTTCGGTTGCGGCAGCAGGATGTTTGGCGTCAGAAGGTGTCCAGAGGAACGCTGTACAAATGCTGGCCAACGATTCGGAAGGACACACCATGAATACCAGATCCTTCGGACACTTATTTTCCTGCCTCCTCCTGATTTCCAGCCTTGGCGGGCTCCTGGTCGGGTGTTCGTCAAAGTCTGTGGTCGTGGAGGCCTCACCTTCCGGGCATCCCGGCACCGGGGTCGGGTCAGGATTGGCGGTTTCCTCGCCGTTGCCCGCCGCGTCGCACCCTGAGGCAGTCCATGTTGGCTCTCCCGGCCCCGTGCTGGCGCGTCCGTCTCCGCGGCCTTCCCCCGCGCCGTCGCTCCAGGCACTGCGTGAGGAAGTCTTTGTGGCCGGAAGGTCCGCGGAAGGCCGCGAAATCAAGGCCACCTCTCTTGGTGCGAAGGGGCCCAGGACGCTGTTCCTCGGGGCGTTTCACGGGGACGAGCCGGCCAGCCAGGTGGTCCTGGAGCGCTTTCTCTCATATCTGCGCAAGAATCCTCGCCTGTTGGAAGGCCACCGGGCCGTGCTCTGTGCATCGGTGAATCCAGATGGCCTGATTCTGGGCAGTAGGGAGAATTCTCGAGGGGTGGACATCAACCGGAACTTTCCAGCCTCCAATTGGAAGGAAACCCCGCGCGAGCCCCGTTATTGGGGAGGCCCCGAAGCAGCCTCGGAGGAGGAGACCCGAGCGGTTATCCGATTGATTGAGACCTTCCGTCCGGACCGGATCGTGACTGTGCACAGCCCTTACGGCGTGGTCAATTTCGATGGTCCGGCGCGCGATCTGGCCAACGCAATGGGGGTCGCCAATGGTTATCCAGTGGTGACTGATATCGGCTATGAGACGCCAGGTTCCTTCGGTACTTATGCCGGCGTTGATCGTGCCATCCCAACAGTTACATTGGAACTGCGTTCTGGCAATGGTGATGTCTTGTGGATGGAGAATCGAGAGGCCCTCAAAGTCGCCTTGACCTTCCCTGTTGCGGAGGAGGCCGCCAGGCCGTGAGTGGGCCTCGTCGCCAGGGCCGGCACCTGGCCCCCTCCTGGCTTCAGAGGAGGCACACCGGTGTTGTTGACCCAGACCCTGTCGCTTCAAGGGCTGTCGGATCGTCTCAGGAGCCTTCTTGTGTCTCCTGGTACCCACTCGGGCCGAGGATGGCTCTGGCCAGGGCCTCGGGTCGGCCAGGGCCTCAGGTCAGGTCAATCCGCCTGGAAGTCTTCGCGGTAAATCGTCCAGTCTCCGTTCTGAAGACGGAATGAGAGGATCTTGGTGCCGGAGTCTGAATAGCTCGAGGATCGATAGACCTGGTGGAATCGAACGCGGACCGTTGTTCCGTCCCAGGTCATCTGTGGAGCACCCAACTCCACATTGATGTAGGAGTTCTGGCGGAACAATGAACCCTTATAGCTGCGGTAGCTCCAGTAGTCCATCCCCTTGTCGAGCGATTTGAAGTCCTGGGAATATAGGCTCATATAGGAGTTGATGTTCCCGGATTCCCAGGCCTGTTTCCACTGCCTGATCTTGTCGCGGATGCGGGCCTCGGCTTGAGGTCTGTCCATGGCGGTGTCGGGCGTGGCCGCCAGTGGTGGATCCGCGGCAGGCTCCGTCGGCGCATCGGGAGGGGACGATTCGGCGAGTGCAACAGGGGCCTCAGTGGTGGCCGGTAGGGGTATTGGTTGGGCTGGCTCTGGGTTTCGGGGGCCGCTGAGCAGGACTTCCCATCGGACACCTCCCACTCCAAATGTCATGCCGACGGCCGTGAGGCCCAGGAGCGCGAGCAATAGAATAAGGGCCATCAACGTTCCAAAATTGACGGGACCGCTTTCGTTCACAGCAATAAGCGGCGGGTGGTCACCATTCGCTGGGGGGGCTTCAGGCGATTCCTCTCCTGCCCAGGAATGAGGGATGATGCTCGGAGGGGGCGCAGGAGGAAGACCGGAAGGCGGGGATGGAACGACGGCTTGTGGTGTCGCGTTTTCCGACCAGGTGAGGACGGGGGCTTGCAACGAGGCGGCCGGAGCGCCAACGGACGCATCCGTCGAATCCTGTCCGGGCGTCGGAGGTGCAGTCGCCTGCTTGGCGGGGCCGGCTTCCTGAACGCTGCAGGCGGGAGCTCGAAAGTGAAGCCCCTCTCGGAGTGAGCCCCTGGGTTCGATGGCCAGAGTGGAGGCCATGTCCAGCAGGACCTGGTCGAGGACGCACGCAACGTCTTCGCAGGGCATGTTCATCGGGAACCGGTGGGTGGCCTCGAGGAACAGGTCCCCCGGGCTTCCGCCACCCGCCGGTCGGAGGCTCGAGAAGCAGGAAGTCCCTTCAAATCCAAGGTGGTTCAGTTCCAGCAGGCGTTCCGCAACGTTCGGGTCGAGCAGGGTGGCGAAATCAACCTGCAGGTCGAGGTACAGCGCATCCTCGACTCCCACGCGGCGACGGAAGCGGATTTGGGCCCCGGCGTTCGAGAATCCCAAGGCCCTGGGGTTGGCACTTCCTCCTGGGGCTAGTCGCCAGGTCTGTGGTTGCGAGGCAACGGGTTTGGCTTCCACCTGGAATTTGGCCCTCAATCGGTCCAGGATCCGTCCCGCGATATCCAATGTCTCGGGATCAAGCTCCTGGAACTGCACTTCCAGGCTGGCAGGGAGCGTTGAGGCAAGGCTGGCATGATTGCCGAAGACACGAACTCCAGGGCCCATGTTGGATTGGGCCGCGGCCACGGCATCGACCGTGGACAGGTGAATCATGCGGGCAATTTCTTCGACAGGGAGGCTGGCGGGATAGCGGGCGGTAGATTCCAGCGTCAGGAATCGGAAAGGTTTGTCCGGAATCTGATCGATGCAAAGGTAGACGCCGGAAGATTGGAAGGAGCCGTGGTTCTTCGCCAGCAGTCTGCCGCTCGATGCGGCGTCTTGCAGGACACCAAAACCATGCACCAGTTTGATGCAGACCATGTCGTCCCTTTGGGCTGGAGGCCCGATCTGGAAGAAAGCCCGCCAGTCGTTCTCTGCCGCCGCCCTGAGCTTGGATTCCGGGCGGGGCAGCAGTTCGCCAAGGACCGTCTCTCTTGCGGAACCGTTCTGGCAAAGGTTGTGCCCAAGCCCATAGCGTTGCTCCAGGATTTCCAGGATGGCTCGGGCCAAACGGATTACGGTCTTGATTTCTCCCATCTCGCTGTCCTTCCCCTGGTGTTGCCGTGATTCGAACCTGGAAGTGTTTGCATTGAAAGAGGGTCAAGCCAACTTGGTCGTAGCTGAATGGATGTCTCTTCTCCCCGCCTGATGGCTCTCATGATTTCCTTGCGGGTTTGATGTTCCGGGGCCTGCCTCTCCTTGGTGTGCGAGCCCAAACCTACGGCCCAGGCCCGTCAGGACCTGAACGAGATTCCCATTCAGGAGCACGAAAGAAGGCCGCTTTGGTAAGACTGAGGAATCGAATTCCCAGCCGTAGATTGCCGAGAAGGGGCTGCAGTGGCATAGGGTCACTTTGCGGTTGGGCGGCTTCTCGGCACGAGTCCATCTGTCTCTCCAGAGTCGGCCGATGCATTGTCATGGTGCTGGAGTGGGTCGGGCCTGGCCCGGAGAGTGGGGGAACATGGCCTGGGCGGCCGGGGTCCCGGCGGGTGCCCCAACTGGGATCGGGTCAAGACTGAAGCTGGTGGAGCTGTTCTGTCCGTCAGAGATGCGGACATTTCGGGCTTCGGGGCAGTAGCCAACCAGGGCGCAGGTCACGTTGTAGAGGCCTGAGGGTAGACCTTCGAAACGGGCCGGAGTCGTCCCTCCGAGTTGGACGGGTCCACGGATCAACACGCCTGCGCCTGCAGGTTGACTGAGGACATCCAGGTTCCCCAACTCCCTCTCCAGGGCCACTTCGATTCGTGCCTTCTGGTCGGGGGCCCATCGCACAGGTTCGGCGGACTTCCACGGGCGAAAGCCTTCCGAGTTCACGACGAGGATGCCGCTCCCTGGGGATGCCAGGAACTCTTCGCCCGAGACCAGGTTCTTGCCGAGGCTTTGCACCCCCGATTCCGTCTGCCGCTCGACGTCGAGTGCCTCGGCAGGGGAGGCCACGATGGTGACTCGTGCGGGTAGGGGTTCGAGAACCGCGTTCACGGGAACCTCCGAGCCCTCTGGGACCCTCACCGGCAGCTTCAGGGGCTTGTACCCGGGCGCCTCCACGGTCATTTGGTAGCCCCCTGAAGCGGATACCGGCAGTCGGCAAGGAGGGCGGACGCCTGTCTTGCCAACCCCGTCGAAGGCGACGAAGACCTGGTCTGGCGGGGGCAGGTCGGGGTTGAGGCTGGCGACCTGGAGCATGACTCGACCGCCCGCCGGCTTC
Source organism: bacterium UBP9_UBA1432 (assembly GCA_002329445.1). Lineage (GTDB taxonomy): Bacteria > Vulcanimicrobiota > Xenobia > Xenobiales > Xenobiaceae > Xenobium > Xenobium purgamenti. The sequence continues at coordinate 12,996 of DCTU01000329.1, read as the reverse complement.
AGGATCGCGGGGTGTGGGGTCAGGACTCGCAGGGGAAGGACACTTAGCTCCGAGGTCTCCGTCTGGTACATGTCCAATTCCAGGAGGATTCGATGGGCCCCGAGCGACAGCCCCTTGATGGTGGCGGGGGTGACCTGGCCCGAAGACACGCCGTTAATCCAGATTCGGGCACCCTCTGGCTTGGACGTGATTCGGAGCCCCCCCGTCAGGAGATGGCCGTAGGTGGCCCAGGCGCCCAGAACCATGAGCAAGACAGAGCCCGCAATCAAGAGCAGCCTCCGGGGGACGCGTCTTGGACCTGGGAGGGCGGAGGCCTCTGTCGGGTGCGGGGACTCCGCCGAGGCAGGCGCCTCAACAGGCGCTTCTCGAGTTGCCGTGGCCTCGCCGAGGGGAGGGGAAGGTTCGGTCTCGGGGGCCGGGTCGGGGAGGCCCAGGACGGGAGCAGGCGGCCCGTCGGGCGCGGGGGGCAAATCCCAGGCGACATCTTCCTGGGAAGGGGTTTCTTGCGGCCAGATGGGCGGGTCCGTTGCATCGGGACCTTCGGCCCAAAGCGGTTCGAGGGCGGCGACTGGTCCAGGTTCGAATCCCTGCCCTTCGGTGGGGTCCTGTCTGGGCTCGGATGCGGCCGTCGTCGTGGGGCCTTCAATGGTTGCGGTCTCGGGAACCGTCAACGGCGAGAAGGGCGGCCGGGGCTCCTCTCGGCGAGGACGGGGGGGCGCGGGATTGCGGCGGGAGGTTGGCTGCGTGAGCGGATCGGGTTCCGGATGGGAGTCCTGCAAGGCAAGCAGCGCCTGAAGGGCCTGGGCGAGGATCTCCAGACTCTCCTGGCAGCGTCTGGCCAGGGGGGAATCGGCAGGGAGCTCCGCCACCTGTCGCCGGCAGTGCCCCGCCAGCTCATCATGGCTGCGGACGGCGGCCTCCACGGTGTCGTCCTCGGTCAGGCCAAGAACCGTCAGTGCTCTCTCGGGGGTCACCGCGTTGAACTAGCCTCCCACCAGGGCAAGGTCACGGTCCCGACCACTCCTGGGGTGGCTTCGGGAAAGGATGGCTCTTTGACAGGGGCGGCATCTTTGCCTGCCACACCTGGACTCCAACTCCGTGCGCTCGCAGTCTTCCCTGCGCAGCGGTTCCAAGACCCAGCCGGTCGGATCCTAGATCCTCGCTCCGCCGCACGGGGCAGACTCGGGAACAAGGGCTTCTGTTCGCCCTTCGGAATGGCGCGGTCCGCAGAATCAGTGTTTCTTGCCGGCCTGGACGTCAGCCTGCTCAATGGCTTGGCGGGCGGATTGATGGAGTGTGGCCTTCGTGCGCCCGCTGAACAGAGCGCATTGCCCTGAACTTTGAGTTGTCGAAATGCGACAGGAATGCCTGGTCTCGGCCTCGAAAATGCTGAACCTCTCGTGTGTTTGGTTCCTTCGCGATATTTCGGTAGCCGCGGATCTTCGAGATTCGGACTGTGTGGACTTGTGGGGCTCCGGGTTTGTCGTGAGGTCTCTTGGAAGGGCAGGCAGCCGTGAATGGTCCGCGACCTTCGGTGCTGGCGATCCTTGGCTGTCGCCAGGCCACGTTCCATCAGGAATCGCTGACGCTCGTTCGCAGGTCTGTCACGGGGCAGAGGTTACCATCCAGGAACCGGATGCAGCGGAGGATAGCCCGTTCGCGTGAGGATTCCGCCACTCCAGGCCGCAGCGGACCCGGACTCGCCAGGGCTCTGCCGGGGAGGAAGGGGCTGATGGAACTGAACTCCCCGGAGGTACCCCGATGAGCGGATGTGGATACGCAGAGACTTCGGTGGCCCTACCCGTCATCGCGGCCGGAGTCGTTGCAGTCGCCCTCCCGGTCCTGGCCTTCCAGGGCGCCGTGGCCCTGGCCGACCAGTTGCAGTCCGACTACCAGGCGGCCCGGGAGGCGTTCGAGGCCCGCAAAGCCGCTGAGGATCTTCGACAGCACCAGGTCTCGGTCCGCCAGGCCGAGGCCCTGGCTGCGGCCTCCTCCCTGGCCTCCCATACAGCCTTCACTCCGGGCCCCGACCCGACCTGGGACTTCCTGGCCGCCAGGGCGCACCGGCTCGTTCTGAAGGCGGGAGAGGGCCCCCAGGCCGAGAGGTGCCGGCACCTCCTCGCCCGGGTGCTGGCCAGGCAAGGAGCCGCTGACGAACTGCTGGACCGGTGCCTGGAGGCTGCGGCCGATCTGCCGGCGCCGACCGCCGGTCCTCGTCCGGGACCGTCAGTCGCCGTCCTCCTCCAGGTCCGGGCCCTGGCCGAAGAACTGGACGAGCAACTGGCCAACCTCGGCCCCGCGCCGGAGCTGCTCGAGCAGTTGCAGCGCCTCCAGGCCCTGCCCGAGGCGGAGCACCGGATGGCCTTGCAGGGTCTGCACCTCCTCGGCCAGAGGGTCCGGCGCGAGTTGGCCCGGCGCAGCGAGGCCCACCAGCGGCGCGAGGCCCGCGCCCGCCTTCTCCGCGAACGGGTTGGCGAGGTCCTGGCCTGCGCCCAGGCGGTGTTCCGGCAGGAGACCCTGCCTCAGCAGGTGGCTGCGGCCCGCCAGATCCTGGCCCGGGTGGCCCCGGCCCTCGACGCCGAGGACGCCCCCCAGAGGCTGGAGGCGCTAAGCCGGGAGGCTCAACTCCTCTTCGAAAGGTGTGGTGGCATCCTTCGTGAGAGAGTGGAGCGCGAGTACCTCACGCTCCAGATTGGCGAGGCTCTCCTGTCCATGGGCTACCAGGTGGCCACGCCCGAGGAAGGAGGCCTGGTTGCCCTGCTCGGCCGCGGGACCGGCCTGGCCTTCCGGCCCTCGGAGGGGGGGCGCCTGGAAACCGAGATGGTGGCCACGGCCCCACCGGCGGGAGAGGTCCTGCCGGAAGCCCAGGAGAGCGTCTGTTGCCTGCTTGACGAGGTGTTCGACGCCCTGCGAGCCAGGGATGTCCGGGTCAAAGAACGGTTCCGCAAGACCCTCCCCGCCGGTCAGACCCTGCGCCTCGTGGCGCTCCGGTCAAGCCAGGCGGCACCGCCCCGGCAGGCCCAGGCGCTCAGATCCCTGGAGGTGGGACCGTGAGCCGACCCCGCTGGCTGGAGGAGCTCGATCGCCTGGTCGAGTCTCGCACCCAGGTCTACCTGTATGGCAACACCAAGGACCTCGCCTACTACCCCTGCGCCGGCGAAGGAGAGGTGCCGTGGACCCTGGGCTCCTTGCGCTCGGCGCTTTTCGAGCGCTTTCGAGACCCGAGCCTGGGCTACGAGATCGTGGCGGCCTACAACCTGCTGGACGGGATGGTCTTCGCCGATGACCTGGAGGAGGCCCGGATGGGGGGGCTCTTCGACCAGGTGCAGCAGGAGGCCGACCGGGAGGTGAAGCGTTCCTCTTCCCGGGCTCCCCGGGCCCATCGGGTCGAGGACCCCTTCCACCACGCCCTGGGCCTGATCCATCGCTGTCTGTCCAACCGGGAGCACCCGTGCGTGTTCGTGGTGGAGAACGCCTCCCAGCTTCTGGGCAGCCCCACCCACCTGCCGCAGAACGAGCGGATGATCTTCCTGCAGCTCCTCAAGTCCGCTCGGGAGGCGCAGATGGCCTCGGCGATGCGCGGGGGCTTGAAGAGTCCGCGCCAGAATCTGCTCTTGCTGGAGTGCGACAAGCTCACGGACCTCCCGCCCTGGCTCTACTTGAACAATCCCTTCGCCGGCGCGGTGGAGGTGCAGCCTCCCCGCACGGCCGAGCGGCGCCTGTTCCTCGACAGGTACCTCGGTGGAGTCGACGAGGAACTCCTGGACCTGACCGACGGCATGACCTATCGGGACCTGATGTCCATCCGGACCGTCTCGCGGCGCCCGGAGAACAATGGCCTCAAGAGCCGCGAGCTGGTGGACTTCTATCGCTACGGCCGCCGGGAAAGCCACTGGGAAAGCGTGCGCTGGGATCGCCTGGCCGAGGCAGAGAGCCACCTCGCCCGCCGAGTGCTGGGCCAGTCGCCGGCCGTGTCGGCGGTGGCCGACGTGCTGCGCCGGGCTCGCCTCCATCTCTCGGGGGTGCAGCATTCCAGCCGCACCCGTCCCCGAGGAGTGCTCTTCTTCGCAGGTCCCACCGGCGTGGGTAAAACCGAGCTGGCCAAGGCCGTGGCGGAGCTGGTCTTCAGCTCGGAGGAGGCCTGCGTCCGGTTCGACATGAGCGAGTTCAGCCAGGCCCACGCCGACCAGAGGCTCCTGGGCGCCCCTCCGGGTTATGTGGGCTACGAGGAGGGCGGCCAGCTCACCAACCGCCTGAAGGCCAACCCGTTCTGCGTACTCCTCTTTGACGAGATCGAGAAGGCCCACCCCAGCATCCTCGACAAGTTCCTGCAGATCCTGGAGGACGGCCGCATGACCGATGGCCGCGGCCAGACGGTCTATTTCTCCGAGAGCATCCTCATCTTCACCAGCAACGCCGGTATCTACCGGCTGGATCCCGTCACCGGTCGCCCCCAGATCGACCCCGTCACCGGCCGCCCCATCCCCACCATCGACCCGACGGACGACCTGGACTACGAGACCGTGCGGACCCGGGTTCTCGAGGGCGTCCAGTCCTACTTCAAGCACTACCTTGGGCGTCCCGAGCTGCTCAACCGGATCGGCCAGAACATCGTGGTCTTCGACTTCATCCGTCCCTCGGTGATGCGGTCGATCCTGGAATCCAAGGTCCTGCCCTCCATCCGCAACCAGGTCCGGGAGCTCTGGAAGGTGCAGGTGGACTTCGCGCCGGCGGTGGTCGACCTCTTGATGGCTGAGGCCATGCAGGACGTCGGCTCCGGCGCCCGCGGTGTCGGCAACCTCTGCGAGGCCGCCGTGGTGAACCCCCTGGCGCGGCACCTCTTCCGCCTGAAGGTCGAGCAGGGCGGGCTCGAGGGACGCCGCGTGGCCGTGGCCGGAGTGATCCCTTCCCGGGATGGCACCGGCCCCCGCTATGAACTCCACCTCGAGGGAGCGCCACCTCCTGCATGAACAACCTCAACTTCGTCAGGTACTGCCCCCATTGCGGCGCCGAGAACCCCCGACAGGCAGCCTTCTGCGTGAAGGACGGTGAGGACATCTCGATGGTGACCGTGGAGCCTCGCCGGGGACAGGAGGCTCCCCCAGCTCCAGCACGCGCTCCGGCATCCGATGCGGCTGCCGCATGCGCCCCGACTGCGCCCACCGGGAGGGACGAGGTCATCCTGGAGCTCGTCTCCGACCCCCGCCTGCGCTTTGCGGTCGGCAACGGGCAGGTGGTGGGCCGCACCGCAGACGCCGACGTCCAGCTCCAGCGCACCCCCAAGGCCGACTATGTGTCCAGCCGCATGGCCCGTTTCTGGCGGCGCGGCAAGCGTTGGTATGTCCAGCACGTGGGAGACACCAACTTCATCAAGGTGGATGGCGAGAAGTACTCGGGGGACGAGGAGATCCCGCTGGAGGGGGGCGCGCTGGTGGCCCTGCCCCTGGACGTCTTCCGGGTGGTCCTCCCTGGAGGTGGCGCGCCGTGAGGATCCGCGTCTCCGCCTGCAGCAGCCGCGGCCCGGTCCGACCCGACAACCAGGACCACTACTGTGTGGGCCCCTTCGTGGAGAACGGGCCGTCTACCGGGCTGCTCCTCGATGCCTCGTCGGCGTTCTTCGCCCACCAGGGACTGCTGGTGGCCGTGGCCGACGGGATGGGTGGCTACGAGGGTGGGGCCCTGGCCAGCCAGGTTCTCCTGGAGGCTCTTTCGGCCCACTTCTACGCCACACCCTTGCCGGGCCCCGAGGCCCTGGGCCAGCGCCTGGCGAGTTCCCTCGAGGCGGCCCGTCGCACCCTGGCCCACGCCTTGGGGCGGGACGCCGCCCTGGCGGACGGTGGTACCACACTGGCAGGCGCGGTGCTGGCAGCGCCTGACTGCCTTGTGATCTTTCACGCCGGGGATAGCCGGGTGCTCAGGTTCTCGGCGGGGTTCCTTAGGGCCCTGACCGTGGACCATACGCCGGTGGGACCGGACGTGGCGTCAGGGCGTCTGACCGAGGAACAGGCCGCCCAGGTGCCGGGGGGCGACCGCCTGCTGCGGTCCCTGGGGGCGCGGCCGGGCGGCGAGGTCGAGGTGGGGGAACCGATGACCTGGGAATCGGGCGACGTCCTCCTGCTCACCAGCGACGGACTCCACGGCCTGGGCCGCGGGTTGGGCCGTCGCGCCCTGCAGGAGCGACTCCGGGAAGGAGGCGACCTGGACCGGACCGTGCAGGACTTGCTGGCCCTGGCCGCCGAGGCTGACGGCAGCGACAATGCCACCGCGGTGCTGGTGCGCATCGAGCACGAGGAGGAGCCTTGAGTCTCGAGACAGTGCACAACCTGCCGGTCCCCGGGGACCAACTCTGCCGGGACTGCGTCGTCGAGTCCGTGCAGGACCCCTGGCGCTACCTCTGCCGGTCCTCGGAAGGCCGGGTGAGGGTCGACGTGGTGGGACAGGAGGATGCCCCGGCCCTCGAACGCCTGGTCGGCGCCTTTCACCCCAACCTGCAACAGGTCTGGCGCGTGGAGCGAGAGGATGGGTTGGCCTACGTCGTGCAGGACCCGGTGCCCGATTCGTGTCTGGAGGACCTGCTGCCCTTGCCGGGAGAGGTTCAGACCCCGGCGAACGAGTCCTGGGTCGAGGAGGTGCTGGTTCCGGACCTGTGCCGGGGCCTGAAGGTCTTGCACGATCTTGGCATCCTGCACGGCGGCCTGCACACCGGTTCCTGCTTCATGCGGTCCGATGAGCGGGGTACGGTGGTCCTCGCCGACTTCGCCCGGACCCTCGTCTCCCAGGGCACGGACCTGCCCGCCTCGGCTCCCTGGGCCTGGCTTCCCCCAGAGGCCCTGGGCGGAGCGGCACCGCCCCCGCCCACGCCCGCCGCGGAGTTCTACGCCTTGGGGATTGTGGCCCTGGAGATGCTGTTCGGGCCGCTCCCCGGCCGGGAGGACGGTCAGGAAGACTGGCGATCGCGGTGGGCCGAAGGTCGGGGCCCGAGCCTTCCCTCCAGCGTTCCCGGGCGACTGCGCATCGCTTTGCAGGGCCTGCTCCACCCCGTCCCTCGCGAACGCTGGGGCGCGGCCGAGCTTGACCGGTGGATTGCGGGCGAGGAGCCCGTTCCTGCTGCAACGGATCCTCCTCGCGCCAAGCAGGCCCCCCGGCTGGCCCTGCTGACCATGAGCCCTTCCAAACGGGGGAGTTCACGTCTGGATGAAGCCTCAGGGGCGTCCGACCCGGCTCTTGCCTCTCCCGTATTGACGAATCTGGCTGCCCCTGAATCTCTTCTTGGGCCGAATGGCCGGGGGGGCACGCTGCGAGTGGAGGAGGATCCTCCCGCGTCACCTGGCCGGGGCGGCACACGGCGAGTGGAGGAGGAGCCTCCGGCGTCACCAGGCCGGGGTGGCACGCTGCGCGTGGAGGAAATGTCCGCTGCTCCCGCCGTTGGGGTCGAGCGTCACCTTCCGTTGGGCGTCTTGGCGGCCGGTGCCGTGCTCTGCACGGACTGCCAGGTCCGCCAGACGCTTCATCCCCACGAGACCGAGCGACCCGGGCTCTACCTGTGCGACGCGCCGGAGGGGCCCGTGGTGGTCAAGGTGGCGGCCACCCGCTACCCTCCTGAGCCCGAGCTGTGGAACCGCCTGGCGACCCTTTCGCATCCACATGTCCTGCGCACCTGCCGGACCGTGGTGGAGGGTGGCTTCCATTTCGAGGTCCAGGAATACTGCTCGAAAGGCACCCTGGCCGACCGCGTTCCCCGGCCCGGGGGCCCCGGCCCGGACCTCGAGTGGCTCTGCGGCACCGTCTTGCCCCACCTGGCCGCCGGCCTTTCGTATCTTCACGCACACGAGATCGTCCACCGCGACATCAAGCCGGAGAACCTCTACGTTCGGGAGAGCGCGCGCGGGGAAGAGGTGCTCCTGGGAGACTTTGACATCTCCTCGGTCCTGACCAGCAGCCGGACTTCGCGCGATACCGCTCGCGCCGCCGGGACCTGGCGCTACACCGCGCCGGAGGCCTTCCCCCGCTTCGTGGACGATCGGGCCGGTGGCAGGCAGGCCCGCGTCGCCCGGGCGGCCGACTACTACTCGCTGGGCGTCACCCTGCTGGAACTCATGGTCGGCACCACCAGCCTGCATACGTGCGAGCTCCCAGACCTCTTCGATTTCTACCTCCAGGGGAACCGGGTCGAGATCCCCACGACCCTGCCCGAGCCCATCCGTCTGCTCTTGGGCGGGCTGCTGATCCGGAACCGGCACAACCGCTGGGGAGCCGAGGAGGTCCAGCGGTGGAGGGAGGGCCGCCTGACCGATCAGGACCGCCGCCGCATCCAGGAGGACCAGGCCTACGAGCTTGCCCGGGCCAGCAATCCCTACAAGTTCCCGAACTCTCAACCGGTGGACCTGCCCGGGTTGGCCGAGGGGATGGCCCGCGACCCCGAGGAGGCCCTGGAGGACCTGCTCGGCGGAGAGGTCCTGATGAACTGGATCGGCGCCCTGGACCCCGCGGTGGTGCGCGAGATCCGCCGGGTCCGGGACAAGCATCGGAGCAAACCCGACCTGGTGCTTTTCGCGGCCATCCTTTACTGCGACCCTGCCCGCCCCTACCGGATGCCCGACGGGACCGAGGTCTACACCGCCACGGAGTGGCTCCGGGCCGCGGAGGCGATGGTCCTGCGCGGAGAGACGAGGGCGCGGGCTCTGGCCTCCGAGGACACCCTCACGAAGCTCGAGATGTGGCTTCTGGGCAAGACTCAACCGGAACCACCTGCGGCCGAGGCCGTGAGGTTCGTCCGGCAATCCGCCGAGTCCGTGCGCATGCAAGAGCTCGGCTGGGCCCTGGAACCGGACCGCCCCTACACCCTTTCCCCTGGTGTCGCGGGGCGCCTTCCAGGAGAGGTGGCGCGGCTCTCGCTGGGAGCCGGACTGGACTGGCTGGTGGGGATGCCGGAGGTCTACCGGCGATCCTTCGACCTGTGGCAGGGCGGCGTGCTCTACGCCTGGATGCGACAGAGGGGCATGGCCGACCTGGCCTCCCGGTGCCGTGCGGTGGCGGAAGGCCTGCAGGACCACTCCTACCCGGCCTTCGAGATGGTCCTCCGGTGTCTCGACCCCTCCCTGCCTCCCCTCCGCGTGGAGATCCAACGGGCGGGTGGGGCCGGAGAGTTCAGCGTCCCCTACGGCGAGGTCCACATTGTCGAGATCCCTTATCGGGTCGAGGGAGCCGGCGTGCCCCTGGGCGCCTTCCGCCTGGAGTCCGCACCCTCTGGTCTGGGGCTGGAGACCCCGGCGCTCTCTGAACGTTCAGGCGTTCTGCGGTTTACCTTGGACGGTCGCACCGGCACGTCCGGCGGCGGCACCCAGGTGGCCATGCTCCGGCTGCAGGGGGGCTATGTGGAGCTCGAAGGGGGAGGAGTGCCTCTTCCCTTCCGGGTGGTGGCGCCCGTGGCCGCGACGGTGCTGCGCGTGACCGCCGGCATGGCGGCAGGCGGCATTCTGCTGGGCCTCCCCCGCTGGATCGTGGCCATGCTCGGAATGAACGAGGCCTTCAGCTTTGCGGATTACTCGTTTACCGGTTACTGGTCGAAGACCATGAGTTGGGGGTTCCCCGGCTTCAACTACCTCGTGGCGACGGCCATCCTGGGTGGCTTCGGGTACGCCGCCTGGCGTGTCGCCCTGCTGGCCTGGCGGAAGAGCGACGCCTGAGGGAGGGAATCGGCCATGGACGAAGCGATTGGATACATCCTGGGCCCCGCGATCGCGATCGGGGTGATCCTGGCCGTCGTGGGGTATGTCCTGGCCTTCCTCCTGACGTTGGCCTGGGTTTGTCTCACCACGCTCTGTCTGTGCGCACTGGTCCTGGCCGACTGGTTGATGGCCGCGCACCTGCTTCCGGGCGACCCCTGGGCGGGTTGGATGCTCTGCGGCGGTGTCCTCGGGGCAGCCGGTGGCTTCTGGACCATCGCGCCGGCCTACGGGATGCGAAGCCTCCGCCCGGCGATCCTGGCCCTGCCGGTCATCGGGATGGTTTGCCTGGCGATCCTTGTCGGCGGCGCGAAAACGCCGACGCACTCGGCGGGCATCGCCGAGGCCATGGTGGGGACCTGGACCGGCACGTTGGGCCGGAACGAGATCACTTTGCGCGTCGCATCCAGCAGCGGTACAACCTTCGCTGGCACCCTGGACGTGCAAGGGCAGTCTGGCTACACATGCCGCCTCGAGGTGCAGGGCAACATGGCGTCCAAGTCGGACGGCCGTCACAAGGTACACTTCAAGGAGACTCGGATTCTGAAGGAGAGCCGGACTGGCGGCTGGTCCCGGGGTTCCAATACCGGATACCTGGCCTCCGACGGCCAGAGCGCGTCCGGCGATGGGGTGGACAATCAGGGCAGCCGTTACCAGTGGTCTCTCACCAAGGATTGACGTGGGTCTTCCATTTGAGGTTCCGGACCTCCTCACCCCCCTGATCGAGGTCGGCCGTCCCTGGCTCCAGTCCCACGGCCTCCTGGGCGTGGCCCTGTGCCTCTTCGCCGAGACCTTCTTCTTCACGGGGATGTGGTTTCCAGGGATGGCCGTGGTCGTGGCCGCGGGCTACCTGGCCGGCCTCGGCGAGTTGCCCACGGCCCTGGCCCTGGCGGCCGCCTGGGCGGGAGCTGCGGGAGGTGATCATGCCAGCTACTTCCTGGGCCGCTTCTGGGGCTCACGACTGCTCCGCCGCAAGCAGGCTGCCGCGCGGCGGGTCCGCCTCGCCCTGGAGCGGGAGGGCACCTGGCTCCTGCTGGCCTATCACTACGCCCCGCCCCTGCGCGCGCTGCTCCCGTGCGTGGCCGGCAGCACCCGCTTCCCGGTGGCCCGCTGGCTCCTCTACGACACCACGGGGGCCCTGCTGTGGGTCGGCCTGCTCTATGCTTTCGGGTACCTGGCGGCCGGCGCCCTGCGCCAGGGAGGCAACATTGCCCTGCACCTCATGAATACCGCCCTGCTGGCCGTGGTTCTGTACCTGCTGTGGCGCGTCTGCCGGGCGGCACAGGCCGCCGACTCGGAGATGGAGGAGGGCGAGGAGCAGTGCCGGGAGGGGGCCAGCACGAACCTGCCGTTGGCGTAGGCCGAGACGGGAACGGGTGTTCTGTTTCGCCCCCTCTGGTTGACGCCCCCTAATTGAACAGGAGGTCGCCCATCCGCTCCACGTAGCTGGCCATGGCCTCGGCCCTGCCCTGGGGATTCGCAATGTTGGCGGTCAGGCGGAGCACCAGGGCCACCGTGTTGAAGATGCCCATCACGACGAAGCGCACAATCCGCCAGGCCAGGAGTGAGCCGCCGCGGAGGGTTCCTCCGATCGCCGCGGACATGACGGCGCCGGCCCTCCTGGGACCGCAGATCATCAGCAGGAGGGCGTAGGCCATCAGCACCAGGATGAGGACGTTGGTGAGGGCCACCTTCAGGGACTCGAAGATGAGCATCCGCTTCTCCTTCCGCAGCGTACCCGAGAGGCCCTACCTGCGCCCTCCTGGAAGCAGCGCCCGAACCGCCGCAGGCCTTGCACTTCGCCATTCCTCGGGCTCTCCGCACACAGGTTGAGACCTCAGCATGATATACCGGGCTTGGCGACAAACACGCGAGAGGACAAGAATTTACGGTCTCGCTGTCAATACATCGAGGTTCGCTTCGCGTTCGGAGTCCTCCTCCCGGAATCGCTGGAACCGAAACTTGGGCATTCGCCCGGGAGGCCGGCTGCGACCCTGCGCGTCAGGAGGCGCTCTTGAGGCGGGAGGCCCCTTCAATCTCTTGGACCTGGGTCCTGGCTGGCTGGTTCGTGTCATAGGACTGCACAGCCTCCGAGCCGAAGTCCCTGCACCACTCAAAGCACCTCTTCCCCGGGATGTCTTGAAGGCAGCGGTTCGGTGAGTTGTGGGTGGAGAGACTTCGCGAGGTCCCGGGGCTGGTCCCTGGTGCCCTCGCCAAGGAGGAATCCGTGATTGATCCTCGTTCTCTGGTGGGAGAGGTCCTGGACCGGCGCTATCGGCTGGCGCAATTCCTGGGCGAGGGCGCCTTCGGCTGGGTCTATGCGGCGGAGGAACTGGTGGGCGGGGAGTCGGTAGGTCTGTGTGCCCTGAAGCTGCTGCGTCCCCGCAATGACGAGGAGAGGGCCTCGGTGCTGGGCGAGATGAGGGCGATGGCGGCCCTGAGCCGGAACCACCTGGGCCTGGTGGGGTATGGGAGCGCGGGGTCGCTGGAGGAGGGGTTCCTGCGGGGCAGCCTGTATCTCACCATGGAGCTGGCGGAGCATTCCCTGGAGCATCGGCTGGAGCGTCCCGCGCGGATGACGGCGCAGGAGGTCCGGACGATGTGCGGCGACCTGGCCGACGCGCTTGCTTACCTGCACTCCCGTGGGGCGGTGCACCGGGACGTGAAGCCGGCGAACCTGTTCTTCGCAAGCGGACGCTGGAAGTTGGGTGATCTGGGCCTGGCCCGGCCGGTGGAGAGCAGTCAGGTGACGGCCTCCGGGATGAAGGGGACGCCCCTGTACATGGCGCCGGAGGCCTTTGCCGGCCGGGTGGGCCCGTCGGTGGACGTGTGGTCGTTGGGAGTGATGGTGCAGCAGGCCCTGACGGGCGTGCTGGCCTACCAGGCTTCCTCGGTGGGTGAACTGGCGGCCGCCGTGCTGAGCCGGGAGCCTCACCTGGCTCCGAACCTGCCGGCCCCCTTCGACGCCTTGGTGCGGGGCTGCCTGGTGAAGGACCCGCGGCGGAGGTGGACGGCGGCGCAGGTGCTGGAGGCGCTGTCGGGCGCCTCGCAGCAGCCGGGGACGCGACCCGTGGCGCCGCCTGCGCCACCCGCGCCGAGGCCGGCCCCTCCCCGTGTGCAGGTCGCGCCCTCCTCTCCGCCCTCAATCCCGGCCGTTCCCCAGGGGCTGACGCCTCTTGGGCGCAACGCCCAGGGCCTGGAGAGGGTCCGCGTGGAAGGGGTTGGCACCGTGCTGGTCCAGGTGCCACCCGGGCGCTTCGTGATGGGGAGC
>DCTU01000005.1 GCA_002329445.1 bacterium UBP9_UBA1432 | reverse complement strand
GCTCAACTGCGGGGCGTGCGGTTATGGCAGTTGCCGCGAGATGGCCATGGCCGTCGTCCGGGGCATGGCCAGCTCGGAGATGTGCGTTCCCTACACCCGGCGCCTGGCCGAGAGACGGACCGACAAGATCATCCAGACCAGCCCCAACGGCATCGTGACCCTGGACGAGGACCTGAAGATCCTCTCGATGAACCCCTCCTTCCGCGCCTACTTCACCTGCAATGACGCCGTCCTGGGCCGCCGCATCTCGTATCTTGCCGATGCCAGCGCCTATGAGAAGCTGCAGACCGGATCGGCCGAACGCGTGGACGCCATGGTCTCGTGCTATGGCAAGCAATTCCACCTGATCGCCTATCGGATGCCCGAAGATCGACAACTGGTCGGAATCTACACCGACGTGACCGGCCTGCAGTTGACCCGGGCCCGCCTGGACTCGATCAAGCAGCAGACGGTCATGCAGGCCCGCGAACTGCTCGAGCACCAGATCCAGATGGCCCAGACGATGGCCCGGTTCCTGGGCGACAGCACGGCCCGGGGCGAAGAACTGGTCGAGAGGCTGATGAGCATCCATGACCAGTGAGCCGTCGACCCGGTCCCTGCCCACCGGCCGGGTCTCTGGCCTGCTGTACATCCGGGACAGCGTCGGGCAGGTCCGCAAGCACCGCCACAACGTGTGCGGGGACCACCATCTGTGCCACCGTTCCTTTGAGGAGACCTACTTCATCCTGTGCGACGGGATCGGGTCGGGGGTGCGCGCCAACATCGCCGCGACGATGTGCGCCCATCGGCTGATGCACCTTCTGACCCACGGGATTCCGCTGAGTCGGGCCAGCGAGATGGTCGTCTCGATGATGCACCGCGCGCGAACCGAGGTGGGCATCCCGTTCGCTGCCTTCAACGTCGCACACATCCTCAACAACGGTCAGTACACCGTGGTCTCCTATGAGAGTCCCGCCCCGGTCCTGGTCTGCCGAGGCGCCGCCGAATCGCTTTCCCAGAGCTTCCTGACCCGGGGGCACGAGGTGGTGGCGGAGTCGGGGGGGCACCTGCGGCATGGAGAGGCCCTGGTCCTCATGACTGACGGGGTGACCCAGGCAGGCCTGGGTCGGGTGAAGGGCACCGGTTGGGGGGAAGAACGCGTGGTGGCCGAAATCACCGCGACCCTGAAACGGGGCGTCCGTCCCGACCAGCTCCCCGAGAAGATCCTGGAACAGGCCCGTCTGCTGTCGGGCGGATCGCATGGCGACGACACCACGATGGCGGTCCTCTCCTGCCGACAGGCGAAGGTCCTCAACCTCCTGACCGGGCCTCCCCGCATCAAAGGGGCCGACCGCGAGTTCGTCGAGCGCTTCATGACCCAGGAGGGGCGCAAGGTGGTGTGCGGCTCGACCACCGCCGACATCGTGGCCCGGGTGACCGGGCAGCCCCTGAAGGTGCTGGAGCTGTCCACCTCATTCGCCTCACCTCCCACCTATCAGATCCCCGGGGTGGACCTGGTCACCGAGGGCGCCGTTACGCTCAACCAGATCTACAACATCCTCGAAGAAGACCTGGAAGACTACCAGGGAGGGTCGTGCGTGGGGGAGATCTGCCGCATGATGAAGAGCGCGGACATGATCCGACTCTTCGTGGGAGGCGCCCGCAACCTGGGCAACCAGGGTCTGGAGTTCAAGCAACTGGGTGTCCTGCCTCGCAGCCTGATCGTCCACCTGCTGATCGAGAAGTTGCGGAAGATGGGCAAGGTGGTCGTCCAAGAAGAGGGCTGACCGCTGCTGAATCATTTCCGCGGTGGGAATCCCCAGCCGACAGGCGAAGGCCCCGGGATGGAAGACTTCTGGAGCACGGGTCTGGTCCTCACGGGCGCCCTGTGGTGCGTGGCGACCCTGGTCTTCTCGGTGCAGACGGTGCGCGGCCTTCTGCAGCGTCGCCGGAATCGGGAGACGCAGGAGCCGGACGAGGCAAAGACAGGTCCTGACCTTCCCTCGCGACCCTGAGGGGGGGGGAGGAAATCCCTGCCGGTCGCGGGAAGTCCTCTGGACGGCTGCGCAAGGAGCTACCTCCGATGTCCAGACTCGTGATCTCCATCCGATCCCTGGCAGTGGCCTTCCTGCTGATCGGGTTGGCCGTCCAGGCGGCCCCGGCAGCCGCCGAGGCCCCGCTCCCGCCCTCCCGGTTCTCCCAGACGCTTCAGGCCGCCGGGCTCAAACACACCCACCCCAAACCCGATACCTGGAAGGTGGAGGCCCAGGGGTCCAACTTCACCCCCCAGGTCCTCATCCTGCAGAGCGGGAAGTTCTGCTACTTCCTGGTCCCGCTCTTCAAGGTCCCGGCCAACGCCAGCGCCTCCTTCTATCAGCACGTGCTCAAGCTGAACGGCGACCTCCCCCAGGTGAAATTCTGCCTGACCCGTCAAGACAACCTGTACGCGGCCTACGAGGTGCCCCTGCGTCTGTTGGACGAAGGCGAATTCCTGGCCTGCACCCAGGCGCTGGCCATCCTGGCCGACAGGAACTA
>DCTU01000222.1:5603-5962 GCA_002329445.1 bacterium UBP9_UBA1432 | reverse complement strand
GCCCGCACGCAGGTTGATCCAGGCGGACCGCAGCAGGGCCAGGGGATCCACGCCGGGATGCAGGTGAAAGCGGCGGTCCTCGGCCAGGATCGTGGCCTGGACGAGCACCGGAGCCACCTGGTCCAGGCTCACCCAGCGGCTGACGCCGTTGCGGCTGGAGGGCACCTCCCGCAGCACCTCGCCGTGCCGATCCAGCAGGATCAGCGAGGCCTCCTGGTGGGGCCGGGCCAGCTCCTCGGGAAGCGGCCAGCCCACCAGGACCCCCACCAGGAGCAGGAGCAGCGCCAGGACCCGGCCCCGCCTGCGACGGGTCATGGCCCCGGCCGGACCTCGACCACCTGGACCGGCGTGGTCCCGAA
>DCTU01000222.1:0-5596 GCA_002329445.1 bacterium UBP9_UBA1432 | reverse complement strand
AGCATGGCGCGGACCAGGTACTCGAAGGTGTGCTCGCCGGGCGCCAGGCCGTCGGCGAAGAGCAGAACCCGAGAGTCCTCGATCTCGAAGTGGTTGAAGGTCCCCATCCAGGGCCTGGCGACCCCGGCCTGCGCCAGCACCTGGCGCAACTCGTCGCTCTCGGTCTCGAAGGTGGTCTGCACCACCTCGAATCCGGCCGGGACCGGTTCCTCAACCACGACGTAGCGACGTTCGTGGGGGGTCAGCACCGTCAGGGTCACCCGATAGGTCTGCCCGGCCTGGAAGGGGCCCACATGGACCTTGGCTCCCTGCAGGGACCGCACGGTCCGGAAGACCGTGAAGCCCTCGTCCCGCGCGGGGGGATCCTTCTCGGGGGCATAGCGCAGCCTCAGGTCGTAGTGCAGCGTCCCCCGGCCCCGGCGCCCGAAGAGCACCTCCAGGGCCTCCCCGACCTTCCCCTGCTCCAGGGGAGTCCGGCTGGAAGCCAGAGGCGTCTTGGAGTTCAGGCGGGCCTGGAGGATCTCCCGACCCGCCACCTGGACGGTGGCCTCCAGGTCGGGGTCCCGGCTCTCGAAGCGCGAGCGGTAGGCCAGCAGGGCGCGCAGCGCCGCCGCGTCCTGCTGGGTGGTCCCCCAGTGACCGTCGCGGCGGGCCTCCATCAGCCAGCGGACCATCCGGGGGGCCAGGGGGGCCTCCCCCTGCTCCAGGAAGGCCTCCAGGACCAGGCCGGTGGTCCGGACCGACGAGGCGAAGAGCCAGGGCTGAGGCACCGGATCTTCATACCAGGCCGTCTGGGCCTCCACCCGGGCCAGGCTCTGCAGGTCCCGGCGCAGCTCGCCGACCACGGCCTGGTTGTCCATCCTCCAGGCGGCCCGCAGCAGGTGCACCTTGGCGTCCAGCGAGAGCTGGTCGCGCTCCTTGAAGAGGGCCGAGAGGGTGGCCGGGTCGCGGTAGTCCATCCGCGTCAGGGCCTCCAGGAGGCTGGCCCGGACGGTCAGGATCTCGGCCGGGCTGAGCGGATAGTCGCGATGTTCCTGGTTCAGGGCCTTCTTCATGGCGGCCCGGGCCCGCGTCAGCATGGCCTCCTCGACCCGGAAGCCCCGCTCCCGGGCTTCCAGGAGCGTGCGCACGGCCGAGGCCGTCAGTTCGTCGTGGACGCGGTCTGCGCCCGCCCACAGCGAGAAGCCTCCCCCCTCGACCTGGAAGGAGGCCAGCTCGTCCAGCTCGGCCTGGACCCGGGTCTTCAGGGCCTGCTCGTCCAGATCCGTCCGAGCCGAGGCCGTCAGCAGGTCTCCGGCCAGAAGCAGGGGGACCAGGCGCGAGAGGCGCTGCTCCAGGCAGCCGTAGGGATAGTCGACCAGCCAGTTGAGCGCCTCCTCGACCCCCGAGAGCACCGAGGAGGAGACAGTGGTCTCCAGGACGGCCGTCCCCGGCAGCACGCCCCCGGGAACCCGGACTTGCTCGGCCTGGGAGTCGGACTCGACGGTCCCGCTGGTGGCCACCGTCTCCAGGCGTTGGGAGAGGTGGACCGGCAGCGGCACCTTCAGGGAGTCACGGTGCGATCCCAGCGAGGCCCGGAAGCCGATCTCCGAGTCGCCCGGACCGGGGGCCTCGAAGTCGAAGAGCACCTCCCGACTCTGGCCGGAGTCCAGCCGGACCCGGGCCGACTTGCGCTCGAGCAGCGAGACGCCCGCCGCCTCGGCCTCCACCAGGACCTCGCCCGAGCCGCCGGTGTGGTTGAAGACCAGAACGCCCGCCTGGAAGCGGTCCCCTCGACGCGCAAAGCGGGGAACCGAAGGCTGCAGCAGCAAGGGTTTGCGAACCTCCAGGGCCGCCTTCCCCGATCCGAAGCGTCCGTCCCGAGTCTGGGCCACGGCCATGACCCGGAAGCGCGTCAGGCTGTCCGGGAGCTGGAAGTCGACCTGGGCGCGCCCCAACTCGTCGGTGAGAAGCCGGGGACTCCAGAAGGCGGTGGCCACGAAGTCCTCCCGGTAGTCTCCCACCAGGCTCCCGCCGCCTCCGCCCTGGTCGGCCCCCTTGGCCCCGTAGGAACGCTGTCCGATCACGTCCAGACGGGCCTCGGAGGTGCGCACCGACAGGGGTCGAGGGCCGTAGAAGGCCGGGAAGTAGTCCGGCGTCTCGTAGCCGATCAGGCTCAGGACCCCCTCATCCACCACCGCCAGGCACACCTCTCCGGCGGCCGGGCGCCCCTGGGAATCGCGAAGCTGGACCTGCAGGCGGACCTGCTGGCGCGGTTCCAAGACCTCCTTGGAGGGGGTCACCTGGACCTCCAGGCGCCGTTCGGTGGACTCCACCGGCAGGTTGACGTAGCCGATCTTGAAAGAGGGCTTGCCCAGGTCCAGGCCATCGGGCCCGAACCCCGCGTCGGAGAGGCGACCCTGCAGCAGGATCACCGAGACGAAGATGTTGGGCACGTGATCCGAGCGGATGGGGACCTCGACGGTGTCCGCGGTGCCTTCCACGTCGACCACGAAACGGTCCAGGACCGTCTCCCTCTCGACGGTCACCAGGGCTCGAGCCTTCTCGTAGGGGGACTTGACCAGGATCCGGGCGGACTGTCCCGGAACGTAGCGCTTCTGGTCCGGGACCAGATCGATCCGGTCCTCGTCCTGGCGGGCCCAGGCCACGTAGTCCCCGCCCCAGGCGTAGAGCATGCTCTCGGCCACCGTCTGGCGGCCCTCCGAGTCGCTGGCCAGGGCGCGGACGACGTACAGACCGGCCCGCGGCGGGGTCAAGGTCAGGCGCTCGGGCTTGTCGCCGACCCCGACGGTCTGACTGGAGACCTGGGTGTCGCGGGCCTGCGAGACCCACTCATAGCGCCCGCCGCTTCCGGCCTTGCGAACCGAGTCCCACTCGCGACGGAGCAGATGCACCTGCACCTGGCTGGCCGGGACGGCCTTCCCCTGCGGATCCACCGCCACCAGGTCGACGGGAACCTGGGCGCCGGCCTGGCGCAGGCTCCCCCCCGTCTTCAGACCCAGGGCCAGGGAGGCGGGATGGACCATCGCAGAGGTGCGTCCGGAGATCGCCTGGCGACTGGCCGAGGTGACGGTTCCCTCCACGACCAGCCGGGCCGGGCCCTCAAACGAGACCCCTTCCAGCGAGACCGTGACCTCGCGCTGCCCCTGCTCGTCCAGGGTGCCCTCCTCGCGCAGCAGGATCCGCTCCTGGTCGCGCTGGTCCTCGCCCCAGAGGCGCAAGGTGCCGAACTGGAAACCCTCCCAGGCTTCCGGCTGGAAGGTCGCGGGCTCCAGGCGGGCCGAACAGCGCACGAGGTCTCCCGACATGGGGGCCCCGAAGAGGTAGCGCCCGCGGATCGTGGCGCGCGCCGAGTCCCCCTGCACGAAGGCCGAAGCCTGGGACTCGACCGTCACCTCGAACTGGGCGGGCCGATAGGCCTCGACCCGGAAGGTGGTCTCCACGAGTCCCTCCTGGATGCCCGCGGCCTGACGCATCTTGGGCGGCAGGTTCCACGTCACCCGATAGAAGCCCGAGGGCGCCTTCTGGTCCAGCGTCAAGGTCTGGTCGAAGGATCCGAAGGACGAGACCGACGTGGTGCCGTTGCCGATCTTCTGGTCTCGCGAGTCGTAGACCTCATACTCCAAGGTCTTGATCTCGTCGGGGACGATCCAGCGTCCGGCCCTGGAGCGTCGCAGCGTCCCCTTGAGGTGGACCTGCTCGCCGGCCCGGTACAGGCCCCTCTCGGTGAAGGCCTGGGCCTGGTAGATCCGGGCTGCGGGGTTCCACTCGTGGTCCAGGTCGAAGTCCCAGGGCGAGATCCCGGTCGAGCCCTCGGCGCTCAGGCACGCCAGGTCCTGCCCGTCGCGGACCAGGACGTAATGGGCCGGGAGCCCCCAGTTCTCGCCTTTGTCCAGTTCCAAGGCACCCCAGCCCGGTGCGGCGGCCAGTCCCTTCGAGTCGGTGCGGCCGCTCCAGCGGATCCTGTTCTCGGCGTCGCGGATCTCGACGACAAGGCCGGACCGCGGCTGCGCCGCCGACAGGCTGGTGGCCCAGACCAGGGTGTCCTCGGCCGAGAACTTGCCCGTCAAGCCGAGGTCGGTCACCTGCACCAGCACCCGCTGGTCCCATGCCCACTCCCCTTCACCAGCCTGGACCTGGACGTAGACCAGGCCCGTGCGGCGCCCTCCCAGCGCCCGGGACAGATCCAGGGGGCGATCCACCATCTGGTTCCGCGGGACGACCGGCGTCCAGTCCTCGTCGACCTGGTAGCCTCCCGGCGGGGTGAAGGGACGATCCGACCAGAAGGCTTCCTCGTCCTGGAGCAGGGGAACCAGGTCATCCGGAGCGATCCGGGCCATGCGGACCCTCAGGCGCTGGAGGTTCCTCAAGCCCACCGGGAGTCGAAGGTCGCCCCGGGCCTCCAGGATCCCCTGCCCCCCCGAGAGGTTCAGGGCCGGCGCGAAATCGGTCGTGGTGAAGGCCTTCGTCCAGGCGGCTCCCAGTGCGTTGCCGAAGTCATCCTTCAGGTCGGCTGCCAGGAGGGCCCGGTAGGCCGTGCGCGCCTTCAATGGCAGGTAGAGGTAGATCTCGGTCCGGGCGTGGTCGTCCTCGGCGTACCATTCGGGAAGACGCACTTCGGGTTCGAAGCGCAGGCTGCCCGCGAGCTGTCTGGGCGAGACAGGATTGGAGAACTTCAGGACCAGGGCCCCGTCGGGACGCCACCCCGACTCGGTGGAGAGCCCCGAGACGGCGAACTTGTTCAGGGTGCGGAAGCGGACGGTCCGGGTCTTCTCCAGGCCCAGGTCGGCTCCGGAGGCCCCCTTCAGGCCCGCACGGATCTCCAGGGTGTGCTCGGTGCCCACGGCCATCGGGGAGGCCGGTTGGACCACCAGCAGATTCCTGCGGGCCGACTCGGGCGGCGGTTCATCGCCGGTGGAGCGGTCCTGGAAGGTCTTCCATTCCAGGTCGGAGGGAGGGCGGACCTGAATCGCCAGGTCGGTCTTGCTGGCCCGCAGGGTGATCGCCTCCGCGGCCGCGCTGGCCTGGACGGGCTGGTTGAAGGCCAGCAGCAGGGAGGCGTCCGGGCGCACGAACTCGGCCCCGTTGGCCGGAATCGAACGGGCCAGGTCGGGACGGGGCGTGGTGAACGAGAACCGGTACTCCTGCGCCAGGGCCTGTCCCGAGAAGGACTTCAGGCCGGCGGGAACGCCCACCTCGAAGCGCGTGGCCAGGGGCAGCTCGCCTTCCGGTCTGAAGACCAGGGTGGCCGTCCCCCTCCACTCCCAACGCCCCGCGACCGGGGGTTGGAGCGTCACGGCGGGCGGCGCTCCCGGCTGGCCCAGGCCCTCCAGCGGAACCATGGGTTGATTGAAGACCAGGGTGGCGGCGGCGCCCTCTGGGAGTTGCTTGAGCTGGCCTTGCGGCGAGGCGAAGACCACCTCGACGGGGCGGGGGGGCCCCTGGGGTAGCAGGAAGGCCGGAATCTCCGGGGTCTCTCCCTCACCCTGCCCGCAGGCAACCGCCAGGAGGAGGGTGGCCAGGACGGCCCCCACCAGGGCCAGAGCACGGCTGGAGATCATGCGCATCGGTTCCTCCCAATCTGCCCCTGCAAGGG
>DCTU01000075.1 GCA_002329445.1 bacterium UBP9_UBA1432 | reverse complement strand
CCTGCACGGGGCGGGCATGCGCTCCATCAACAACGTGGTGGACATCACCAACTACGTCATGCTGGAGACCGGCCAGCCCCTGCACGCCTTCGACCTGGACCGCCTGGCCGGGGGCCGGGTCGTGGTGCGCCGCTCGCAACCCGGCGAGAGCCTGACCACCCTGGACGGAGACGAGCATGCACTGCCTGCCGGAACCCTGGTCATCGCCGATGCCGAGAAGCCGGTCGCGGTGGCGGGCGTGATGGGAGGTCTGGACAGCGAGATCGGCCCCGAGACCCGGCGCATCCTCCTGGAGTCGGCCTGCTTCCACTCCGGGGATGTCCGCCGCGCCTCCCTGCGCCTGGGCTTGAGGACCGAGTCCTCGCGTCGTTTCGAGAAGGGCATGGACCCCCAGCGGGTGGCCTTCGGTTCGGCGCGGGCCGCGCATCTTCTGGAGACCCTGGCTGGCCAGGTCGCCCCCGGGCTGGTGGATCGAGGGGCTCCGCCCCAGCCGCCCACCGAGATCGTGCTGCGTCCCGCCCGGGTGCGCCAGGTCCTGGGGGTGGAGATCCCCGCCGAGCGGACCCGGGCCTTGCTGGAGGCGTTGGAGTTCACCTGCACCCCGGAGGAGCAGGGCCTGAGGGTCCGGGTCCCCGCGCACCGGCAGGACGTGCTGGAGGAGGCCGACCTGATCGAGGAGGTGGCCCGGCACTTCGGCTATGACAACCTTCCGGTGACGGTGCCCCACGGCGAGCCCCAGGGGGCCATGCCTGGGGGGGATGAACTCGAAGAGTGGGTCCGCGAGGCCATGGCCCGTCTGGGCTGGAGCGAGCTTCTGACGCCCTCCTTGCACCACCCGGAACTCCTCGAGCGCTACCGCCTCGAGGTCCAGCCGGCCACGGTGATGAATCCGCTCAGCGAGGACCAGCGGGTCCTGCGACCGGCGCTGTTCCCATCGCTGGTCGAGGTGGTGCGGCGGAATCTGCGCGTGCGCAACCGCGACCTGTGCTTCTTCGAGGTCAGCCGGGTCTTCCACCCCCAGGGCCAGGAGGTCCTGGAACCCCTGCGCCTGGGCCTGGCTCTGTGCCGCCCGGGGGCGGGCTTCCTGGACCTGAAGGGGGCCCTCGAGCAACTGGCCTTCCTGGCCGGGTTGGAGTTCGACTTCGAGGCGTCGCCCCAGGCCTGGCTGCACCCGGGCCGGGCCGCCCGGATCCGGGTGGGCGACCAGGTGTTGGGCTGGGCGGGCGAGATCCATCCCCATTTGGCTGCCGAACTGGACCTGGAGGCTCCGGTGGCCCTGGCCGAGCTGGATCTGGACGTCCTGTCCGGCCTGCGCTCGCACGCGCGGTATCGGCCGATCTCGCGGTTCCCCGAAGTGGAGCGGGATCTGGCCCTGCTGGTCACCGAAGAGGTTCCTGCGGGCGCACTGGCGGGGCGGATGGCCCAGGCCGGGGGGGACCTGGTTCGGGCGGTGGCCTGCTTCGACGTCTACCGCGGAACCCAGGTGCCCGAGGGACACAAGAGTCTGGCCTTCCGGGCGCTGCTCCAGGCCCCGGACCGCACACTGACCGAGGATGAGATCCAGCGCGTCTTGCGAAAGATGCTGAAAGTGGCCGAACGGGAGTTCTCGGCTCGCCTGCGGGACTGAGCCGTTCCCGGAACCTGGGGCCGATTCCGCCGGCTGGAGGGGCCGAATGACCTGGGTGGACATCTTCCTGGTGCTGCTGATCTTCTTCTTCGGGTTCGGCGGCTATCAAAGGGGCCTGGTCCGGGAGCTCTTCGATCTGGTGATCCTGGGCCTGGGCCTGGGCGTCGCCCTGCGCTTCTTCGTGCCGGTGGGAGAAGCCCTTCAGCTTTGGAGCGGAGCCTCGGGGCCAAACTGCAAGATGGTNNTGCACCTGGACCAGATGCACGCCGAGGACTCGTCGGTCCCCCGGCCCGTCAAGTTCGGCCTGGGCGCCGTCCTGGGGGCCTTGAAAGGTCTGTTCATGGCCTGGCTCTTCCTGCTGGCCTTGCACCATCTGCCGCTGGTGGATCACCCGACCCGGATGGCCCTGCACACGGCCCCGGTGGCGCAGTCCGTGCAGGGTCTCCAGCCCACCTTCGTGGCCCTGGGGCGGGCCCTGATTCCCCGGGACACTGCGGTGTGGCTGATCCCTGAGCTGGAAAGGCGATTCTAGGCATGTGGGGGCGCCGACTGCTCCTGCTTGTGCTGCTGCTGACCCCATGGGCAGCCCAGGCGGCTCCGAGTCCGACCGTGCGCCTGGCTCGGGACGACCTGGCCCTGTCCCGCCTGCTGGTCTGCCAGGAGCGGGAGATGCAGGTCGCGGGCCAGGCTTTGGAGGATTGGGCGGCCGGGCGTCTTGCCGGGGACGAGGCGCTGGTTTCGGCCCGTCGCAGCGAGTCACGCTGTCGCAGTCTGGAAGCGGAGATCCGCCAGCGGGCCCTGACGGCGGAAGCTTCGGTGGCCGCGCCGGCCCGCCGGGCAGCCCGCTCGCGCGTGGAGATGGTCGGTCAGGTCGTGGCCCTGCTGGCCAGGGGGCGGGCCTCCCGGGCCGACCTGCTGGCCTTCAACCAGCGCCAGGCGGACCTGGCGGCAGGCAGCCTGGAGAATTGGCTCCGGGGTCGCCTGGCTGCAACCCATCGCGTCCTGGCCTTGAGTCCTCCGGCCCCGCTGGCGGCCTACTATCGCTGGCAGCGGAGCCTTCTCCCCCTGCAATTGGAGCAGGTCTCCCTGGGCCGCCAGCTTCAAGGAGTCCTGGCTCAGTTGGCCGCGGGCCGAGTCTCCCGGTCCAACGGGCTGTCAGCCCGGGCGCAGGAGCTGCAGGGACGTGTGGCTCGGCTCAAGGCCGACCCGGCCCTGTCGGAAGCCGTTCATGCCGCGCGCCAGGAGGGAGAGAGCCTGGCGCGCCTGGCCGAGGCGGTCGAGTTGATGCTCGGCGATCCCGGGCCGGATTCCAGCGCCCGGGTCAAGCGCTTCGGCAGCATGCTCCAGAAGGATTCGGCGCGAGCCGAGGAAGAGTCCCTGGAGGCCCTGGCCCGCAGCCTGGGCGATTAGGAGAGATGTCCCGAATTCCCCCCGACCTGGTCAAGGAGCTGCGCCGGCGCACCGGAGCCTCGGTGGTCGAATGCCGTCGCGCCCTGGAGGCCAGTGGTGGAGACCTGCACAAGGCGGCCTCGCTCTTGAAGCTGCAGGCCCTGACCACGGCTTCCCGCCAACCTCGGATCGCGGGCTCGAACGGGGTGGTCGCGGTCCATGCCTTGGAGGATGGATCCGCCGGCGGCCTGGTGGAGCTGTCCTTTGAAACCCGTCGGGCCGTGCGGGGAGAGCGCTTCCGCCAGTTCGTGCTGGCTCTGGCTCGACAGGTTGCGCGCTCTCCGGTGAACTCCCTGGAAGAGCTCCTGGAGGCTCCCTTGCCCGAACGCGGACCCCGGGTGCTGGATGCCTTGGGGGACTTGATCCTGCGTTCCGGAGAGGCCTTCGGGATTCGCCGCTTCCTCCGGATGGAGGCCCGTGTGCCGGGGGTGGTGGCGGCCTATTCGCATGGGCCGGGGGCGGTCGGCCGCCTGGGGACGCTGGTGGAAGTCTCGGGTTCACAGGCCCCGGCGGCGCGGCGTCTGGCCCGCGAGTTGACCTTGCAGGTCAGCTTCCACAGGCCGCCCTATCTCTGCCGTCAGGATGTGCCCGAGCCGCGCCTGGCATTCGAACGGGAGGCCATCCTGCGTCGGTTTGAGCGGGAGGCCGGACGCGGCTCGAGCCCCGACGCGCTGGCGGACGAGATCATGCGGAACAGTTTCTTCCGCGCCGCCGTCCTCCTGGACCAACCCTGGGTGCGCGAGGTCTCGCGCACCGTGGCCGATCTGGTCGAGGAATGCTCCGCCGAGGCCGGAGTTCCGCTGCGGGTTCGCCGCTACGTCCTCTTTGAGGTGGGCGCTCCGCTGGAAGAGGTCGTCGCCCCGGACCACGAGCCGGGGTGAGCGAGGGGCTGCGCTCGCGGGCCGGGGGTCGGTTGGGGGGAGAGCTTGTGTTATGATGGGGGCGCCTTGGATACTGGAACCATCCTCGTTCCTCTGGACCCTGAACC
>DCTU01000266.1:185-4740 GCA_002329445.1 bacterium UBP9_UBA1432 | reverse complement strand
GCGTGGGAGAGCGGCCGGGGCCGGCGCCACCGCCAGCAGGCACGAACCCCCTTAGCGCACCCCCAGCGCCTCCTCGATCTCGTCGGAGTCCGTGACGACGTGCAGGCGGTGCTTGGCGCGGGAGGCGGCGACGTAGAGGTCCGAGCGCTCGAAGAGGCCCTCGCGGAAGTCGCCCAGGTCGACCAGGATCACCACGTCGGCCTCCAGGCCCTTGAAGGACCGGATGGTGGAGTAGAGCACGGCCCGGTCGGCCTGCCACTCGTCGTGCTTCTCGGTGAGCTTGTGCCACTGCAGCCCCGGGCCGAGGGAAGGGGACTTCTGGCGGGTGTAGGGGCCCAGGATCGCGACGCGCGAGGGCGGGAAGCGCTCCTCGCTGAGCAGTCGGTTCAGCAAGGTCGTGCAGGTCTTGCGTGCGGTCTCCGGGCTCTCGGCGCGGTGTACCTGGGGGCTGGCGCCCTCGGGGCTGAAGGGCGAGACCTTCATCTCCTGGCGCAGGACGCTGCCGCAGGCCTCCGCCAGCCGGCGGGTGTTGCGGCAGTTCACGCGCAGCTGGAAGACGGCCTGCGTGCGGGGGAACTGAAGGGCGGCGCCGTACAGGTTCTGCAGGCGGTCGAAGAAGATGTAGAGCGGTCCGTCCGGCTCTCGCAGCAGCGCCTCGACCGGGTCCCACCAGGAGGCCTGGAAGTCCTGGGCCTCGTCGACCACGATGGCGTCGAAGCGAGGCTCCGGCAGGTCGTCCAGGGCCAGGAACATCTGCACTGGCGCCTCCTCTTTCCAGAACCGGGCCTGGGCCTCGCGCTCCTCGGGCACCTGGAAGCCGCCGGGTGCGGTCACGCAGACGTCGCGGCACAGGCCGTGGAAGTGGCGGATCGTGAGGTTCTCATGCTGAGCGACCTGGCCCAGGTGCTCGGCCAGTCGCCGGTTGAAGCACAGGAAGAGCGTCCTCGTTCCCTCCTCGGCGAAGGCCAGGGCCCGCCGCAGGCCCAGGATCGTCTTGCCCGAGCCTGCCACCCCCTCGACCAGCACCCGGCGATTGCAGTACAGGCCCTCCAGCGCCTCGGCCTGCTGCTCGGTCAACTGGATCAGCCGCTCTTCGTCCCGGGCCAGCCTGCTCGAGAGCGCCTCCACCAGCCGGAAAGTGCTCTGCAGCGCTCGGGTGACCTGCTTCGCGTCCTGGGCCGGGAGCCGGACCCCCTGGCCGCGGCTTTGCAGCGCGTGCAGCATCCGCTCGCCCAGGCGCGGCAGGTCGGCGGCCCCGGCCAGGATGTCCGGATGGGCGCCCGCGGGCAGGGTGCCGTCGAAGTTGCAGTCCGGGAACACGACGGCGTAGCCGTAGGGGCAGGGCAGGTCTTTGAGGGGCAAGCAGGGGGTCTGGAACTGCGCACGCTCGCGGACGTGATCCACCAGGGCGTGCTCGTTCCTGCGGGCCTGGTCGAAGGGGTCGCGGAGGGGCTTGCCGCCCTGCAGCCAGGCACCGGTCTCGGGCTGGTACTCGATGCGGCCCCCCTTCACCTCGAGGACCAGCAACCCGTGGTCGGGATGGAAGAGGACGAAGTCGGCCTCGCCCTCCCGCAGGGTCGTGGATTTCAGGCTGCGACCGGGGCGCAGCCAGCTATAGGAATGGAAGACGGTCCAGCCGTCGCCCAGGGTCTCGAGCAGGGCGCGAGCGACGACCCGCTCCGAGCCGGTCGGAATCTCGTTGATGGAAATCTGCGGCAGCAGCCTGGGTGGCATCGGCCTGCACTCCTCACTGCGTCAGTTCTTGCGGCCGGGCACCAGCCCGACGAAGCAGGCGAAGGGCCGCCAGGCCTCCCAATCCTGGGCGGATATCTCCAGGACCTGCATCGGCGTCTTCAGGTTGGTGCTTCTGGGCTTCAGCAGGACCCGCGTTAACAGGGGCTGGTTCTCCTGGTCCACGACCTCGGACCAGGACAGGCGGCGGACGGTTGTGCCACCCAGGCGCTCGTCGTGCACGATGACGATGGAGTCTCGCGGTGGGATCGGGTCCCCTGGTCCCAGGCGACGGAAGAGGCACCAGGCTCCGGGCGGTATCTCCCGGTCGAGCGCCTTCCCCTGGACGCCGGCCACGAAGAGGCCCTCAGCCGGCTCCATCCCGGCGGCCTTCGGGTCTATGAAGCCCAGAGGAGAGGGACCGCTGGCGGTCCAACCGTCCAGGTCCACCAAGGGGATGCCCGTGGAGGCCACCTCCAAGGGTGGCGCCTCGCGCGGCGGGGGCAGAGCTGGGGCGGGCCCGGTCCCCTCCAGGTTGAAGAAGGCTGCCTGGTCGGTGGCCAGGCTGGCCACCAGCGTGTTGCGGTCCAGGTAGCGGTTGCCGCGCTCGCACGAGGTCTCGGGCGAGAAGAGGCAGGCGTGGCAGCAGGCGCCGTGCAGGTCCAGGCCGTGGACCGCCGGCAGGTGCTCGGCGCACAGCGGGTCGGAGGCGCACAGGAGCATCGCCTCCAGGGCCAGGTCCAGGTGGCGGCCCAGGATCTCCGGCTGGCCCAGGCCCACCAAGCCGCCGAGCGTGCCCTCGCTGTCCGGCGCGGCGGTGTAGATCAACACCCCGGCCATCGGGCCGCCCTCGTCGTTGGGGTCCTTGGAGTAGATGCGCTCGCGGATGCTGGAGGCTGTGTAGCCGCACTCCAGGCACAACTGGCGCATCAGGGCATGGGCAAAGGAGTGCAGGAGCGTGTAGCGCGAGCCCGGGAAGGCCCGCTCGGGATGCTCGATGTTCCGCACGCGCCGCCAGGCCTGGTGCCCGGCGAAGAGGTCGTTCTCCCGGCGGCGCACCGCCTCGCGGGTGGCCCATTCCAGGATCAGGGACTCGCGGAACTGCAGGAAGAGGCCCTCGCCGCGCACCTCCGCTCCCGGCACCCAGGAGGGGGCGGTGCGGCCCAGCGGCATCCGGCGGTGTCTCGGCAGCTCCTCGAGGTCGCCGAAGTCTTCGGGCGACTCCAGGCGCGTGAAGCCGAGGAGGGCGTGGACCTCCCGGAGGCGCTCGACCAGGACCACGCGCTCGAAGAAAGGCGCGTAGGCCGTCGGGACCGGGACCTCCCTCAGGCGGAAGTCCTCGTTGTTCCGGGCCGGGTCCGGACGGCTGAGGACCTTCCACTCCGGGATCTTCAGGTCGGCCTCCGCACCCTCGCTGTCCTCCTTCTTGAGCCGCAGCGTTTCGAGGGTGGCCCAGAGGTCCTCGTCGGTATAGGGCTCCAGGCCGGGGCATCCCTTGCGGGCGAACTTCACGTCGCGAGCGGATTCGCATTCCTCCAGGTGCGACCAGTACCTGGTTACGAGCTGCTCGAGGAGGTTCACCGATTGCGGAATGGACAGGCCCGAGAGCCGCAGGGGAAACCAGCTGTTGGAGGCGCCCAGCATGATGGGGCGGAGCTTCTCCTGGCAGCCTCGCTCGTCGAAGTCGCGCAGGTGGGGGCGGCGCCCCCGGCAGGTGCCCAGGCGCTCCTTCACCTCAGGGTCAAAGGCCTGGGCCATGCTCTTGGACTTCCCGCAGTCACAGGTGAGGAGCATGGCGGCGATGGTGCCCGAGGGCCCCATCTCGCGCAGGCACAACTGTCCCGAGCAGGGGCCGCCGTCGTGGAGGTATTCGTGCCAGGGGAAGTCGTCGAGGTGACCGGAGGGGCAGGCCACCAGGAAGCGCGCCGGCAGGACCGGCGGCGCCTTCTTCGACTTCGGGCAGTTCACGTGGACGTACCGCGCCTGGTCAGGCCGGTTGGGGGCCGTCTTGAGCTGGAAAAGGCCGCTGCGCAGCGGAGACAGCGCCTGGCAGTTCGGGCAGCGCGCCCAGCGCGGGAAGACGGCCACCGGGACGCCGATTCGGTCGNNGCGGGGGAGTCAGGATGCGCTTCACGCCCTGGCCGAGCTGCGCCTGGACCGCGGCCAGCAGCCGGGGCTCGTGCAGTTCCTGGCTGTAGGCGGGATTCCAGTCGTCGGTGCCCATCACCACCACCGACAGGTAGGGCAGTTCCACCGTGGCTCCCACGCCGAAGGTGAAGAGCAGTTGGCTGGGGCGAAGCTCGCCCACCTTGTCGCGGCGCGACTTGAGGGTCATGGTTCCATCTCCTGGTACTGGCGGGTTCGCCTGACGTTTCGACCCGCGCGCCAGCGTGCTCCGGCCGACGTCGAATCCGTCATGCTTCGCAGGAGTTGCCCGCGAACCATTCCGGATCCGGGGGGCGATCCTGCAGCACGCACGGCAGCGCGAGGTCGTTCGATAGGGGCCACCTCCCTGGCAGGTGGGCATGGGGGGGTAGAATCCTTGGAATCCCTGACCTCTCCCTGGCCTTGGTGCGTGGTATGATGGCAGAGGAGCGCAGCGATCCTGTCGGGAGGGAGCCGAGACGGTGAAGTTGACGATCGAGTTCGAGCGCGAAGGGGAGACCCGCTGGATCGCCGAGGTCATGGAGCTTCCGGGCGTGATGGTATACGGGGCCAGCCGTGCCGAAGCCTCCACCCGCGTCAAGTCGCTGGCGCTCAGCCGCGTTGCAGACATGCTCGCTCACGGCGAACTCGAACTCGACAACGTGATCGAGTTCGAGGA
>DCTU01000266.1:0-167 GCA_002329445.1 bacterium UBP9_UBA1432 | reverse complement strand
GTTGGCGGCTCAAACGACAGAGCGGTTCCCATCGAATCCTCGAGCGCTCTGGTTGGCCCGACTTCTTGTTCGCGTTCCACGATCGGGAGGAGATCGGCGGAGCGATGTTGGCGCGCATCGGCAGGCGGACAGGCCTCCGGCCGTCCGACCTTTGACCTGCCCCCATC
>DCTU01000437.1:8442-10475 GCA_002329445.1 bacterium UBP9_UBA1432 | reverse complement strand
GGCCCAGGCGTGGGCGATCCGGAGCTGGGGGGTCTCGGGTCGCAGGAAGACCCCTGCGACGTAGCGCGCCGGGATTCCGGCGGCCCGCGACAGGCTGACCAGCAGTCCCGCGGCGTCGGAACACTGGACGACCCGCGAGGCCAGGGACTCGTGGTCGTCCTGGGAGGGGCGGGTCAACTGGTAGTCCAGGCCCCGGACGAAGTCATACAGGCGCACCAGGCGGTAGTAGGGGTTGTGCTCGTCGCCCACCACGGCCGCGGCCGTCCGGAGGATCACGGGGTCGTCGGCCAGGATTCCGGGCTCGGCCACCAGGAAGCGGGCCGGCCCGCTTCCCGGCGAGCGGACCTGGCTGGCGTCCGGACAGAAGGCGGCGCCCCGGCGCTCGACCACGGTCTCGACCTGGGCCCTGACCGAGGCGCCTGCCGGGACCTCGCTCCATTCGTAGACCGCCAGGCGATTGCCGAACGAGTCGGTCACCTGGCGGTCCGGGGCGGGCTGAAGGGAGGTCTGGCGGACGGTCTGCCAGCCTCCGCGGTCCTGCGGAAGAGGCATCTCGACCCGGACCGAGTTCGGCTTGGACCCGGAGTTGCGGCAGGTGATCTCCCAGCGCAGCTTCCAGGTGACCTCTTCGAGCAGCAGAGGGCCCTGAGGGGAGGTGCGGGCTCCGGGTGGGTGGGGCGCCTCGGGAACCCGGCCGGGAGTGCAGGCCACCAGGGCGACCAGGAGCAGGAAGAGCGGAAGAACGCGGCTCACGCCAGTATTATAGCCAGTCTGTCGAGGCGGGCAGGGGAGGAATCCTCCTTTCCGGAAAAGAACCCACGGGCCGGCGATCGGGTCGGGACCAACGGCCCCGGGTGACGGTCGGAACAGGAGGCGGTGTGAAGCGCACGACGCGGTGGATCATGCTGGTCTGGGCAGCGGCGATCGGGGTGAGCCTGCTGGCGAGCTCGGCAGGCCTGTGCAGCAGCGAGAAGAGCCACACCGGGCAGGATTTCGTGCGCATCCAGAAGATCACGCCCCGCACTGGAGCGGACCTGCCCACCCCCACGCTGCTCCCCTTCCACCTGGAAGTCTCATGCACCCTGAAGTCGGCCTCACGCGGGAAGGTGCGGGTGGGGGTCTTCCGCCTGCGCCCCGGGGCCAAGGGCTCGGCCTTCCAGCCCCTGGCGCCGCCTCTGGAGAAGGACGTCGTGCAGGGCAAGCAGACCCTGGTCCTGAAGACCGAGCCGGTCGCCCTGAAGTCCGTCTCGGAGAAGAACGCCCAGATCGCCGTGGTGGTCAATCTTCGCGACGGGGCGGGCAAGGAGTTGGGCTGGGCCACCAGTCACAACTTCCTGAGGGGCTCGCTTTCGGTCCGTCCCCAGAAGGCGTCGGCCGTGCGCAATTCGTTGCAGGTCCTCTCCTTCTTCCCCAAGGTCGGCTCGTTGCAGACCGGCCAGGGCCACACCTTCACCGTCAACATGCGCTACTCGGTGGCCGCCGCTCCCTGGGGCTTCGTCAACCTGGAGCTGGGCGAGCGCGGATCGCAGGGGCAGGTGGGCCCGTGGTATTCGGTGGTGGTTCCNNCGATCTCTTCCTGCCGGCTGCCTACACCAACAAGCAGATGGAACTGGGCATCCCCTTCCGGGTCGATCCGCTGGGGGGCACGGTCGACATCCTGCGCTTTGGTCCCTGGGCCCTGACCCGGCCCGATGTGCGCTGAGCCTCCGCTCTTCGCGACCTGCCGCCCCCGAAGCTTCTGCCGGGACTTCGTCGAGGTTCGTCAGAGCAGCACGCAGCTCTTGATGTTCATGGCCTGCGTGCTGGGCCTGAAGCCGTTGATGGACGACTGGATTCCGGTCGGGCTTCTGGACGACTACCGGCAGATGTGCCGGCGCCACGGGCTGCACGTCCGAGCGGACGTCACCAAGGTCCTGGTGTCGCGTCCCCGGGCCGAGGCGCAGGCCCTGGGAGGAAACACCCTGTCCTCGACGGTGGCCCTGGGATTGCCGCTGGGGGCTCCGCTGCCGGAAGAGGCCCGGGCGCAGGCCCGA
>DCTU01000437.1:5617-8357 GCA_002329445.1 bacterium UBP9_UBA1432 | reverse complement strand
CGCATGCTGGGCTACCCCGAGTGCTGCATCCGCTTCTTCCGCCAGCGCAACGATTGGAACCGCTTCAGCTTCCTGGCGGAGATCCACCGCGCATCGCTTGGTCGGCCCCGGCACTGGCTGTGCAACCCCCTGACCAAGGACCGCACCTACTCCTACATCTACCACATGCCTTGTCGGTGGGACTGCTCGGCCACGCGCGAGCTGGCCGGTCGGCTGCGCAGCGAGGTGGCCCGCCGCGAGCCGGAGCTGGTGCGCCAGGTGGACCGCCACCTGCGTCTGCCGGCCCTGGTCTTCTACGAGCGCAAGCACTTCGTGCTGGACGGGACCTTGCAGGGGAATCGGATCGAGTACCGGGCCGTCCATCATCCCGATGCCGACCCCGAAGGGCGGGCCCTTCAGCAGCGACTGGCCCGGGGAGATGCCCTGGAGTTGGAGGGCGACACGGTCCGGGTCTTTCACCAGGGCGAGGAGTTGGACCGGATCCAGGCGCGTTCGGAAGGGTTCGCCCCCGAGCACCCCTTCCTGATCCAGTTCGACCAGGACTGAAGCCTTCAGTGGCCCTCGTCCGGCAGGAAGCGGTCCAGAGCCACCGCCGCGCCGGCCTGGGCCATGGGCGGCGCGATCCAGGCGGCCGCCTCCTGGACATGTTCGGGGGCCGTTCCCATCGCCACCCCGGTTCCCACCAGGCGGAAGACCGGCAGGTCGTTGTCGTTGTCGCCGATGAAGAGCACCCGCTGGGGTGGGATGGCAAGGTATTCGAGAAGTCGGGCCACCCCCGAGCCCTTGTCCACGCCGGGGGCGGTCCCCTCCAGAAGGTCGGCGTGGGTCCGGGTCAGCCCGACCCGGCATCCGAAGCGCCGGCGCAGCCAGGCCGTCATGTCGGGTTGGTCCGGCGGGTTGACGGCGATGAACTTCAAGACCCGCTCGTCGGGATCCAGGGGGCCGAAGCCCACCAGGCAGCGGGGCGTGCCGAAGAGGGGGTCATAGTAGGATGGCTCGCGCTCTTCGCGGTTCTGCAGCACCCGCAGGGGGTGACCCTGGCGGTGGACGTACAGAGCCACCACGTGGCGGGCCCGGCGGGCCCAGGCCACGACCTCGTGGCTGGTCGGTCGGTCCAGGGGCTCTTCGTGGAGGATCTGACCGGTCTGGGCAAAGCCCACCACGGCTCCCTGCGAGGCCACGACAGGAAGGCGGATGCCCAGGCTCCGAACCAGGGGGCGGACATAGTCCAGGGTTCGGCCGGTGGCCAGGGTGACCGGGGTTCCGGCCTGCTGGACCCGGGTCACGGCCTGGACGACGCGGGGATCGATGCAGGGATCCGCGCCCGGATCCAGGATGGTCCCGTCCAGGTCCAGCAGGACCAGGTCGAAGCGTCTCATCGGAGGTGACCTCATGCAGGGAAGGATTCAGGAGGGTGTCCTGGAGGCGGAGTTCCAGGCTGCCACGGGGTGGCTCCTGCCGCCTCGGGTCGCCAATCGCCTGGAGGCAGGCGTGGCGCGTCAGGACACGGTGTTCCAGGGGGTCTCCCTGTGGGCCTTCGACCATCCGGAGGCGCTGGCAGACCTGCGCCGCCGGGCCGTCGAGTGGGTCCGACGCTGGCCGGAACCCCGGACCTGGGAGTTGTCGGGCTACCTGGAATATCTGGCGGGGGACTGGGCCGCGGCGGCCCGGGCCTTCATGGCCTCCCTGGAGCAGGAACCCGAGAACCTGGACGCCTGGGTGGACCTGGCCTTCTGCCTGAAGCATCTGGGCCTGGCCCTGGGCGAGTCCATCCTCTTCGATCACGACCTGTGGGTCCGCCTTCAGTGCCAGGAGCGCGGGCCGCTGACCCTGGCCTCGCTGAACCGGCTGCATTCCCAGGTCCAGAAGTCCCCCGACAGGCTGGAGGCCACCTCGGTGCGGTGGGTGGAACCGTACCTCGACATCGTCTCCTAGTATTCCAGGAACTTGTTGGTCGTGCTGTTGTACTGGGGGAAGCCTGCCGGGGCCTTGCCCTTGTGACGCTCGTCGTTGCAGTAGATCACGTAGTGGTAGCCTTGCTCAGGGGTAAATAAAAGACCTTCCCCTGAAGGCACGGCCAGGCCGTAGTCGCCGTGGACGGGGTGGTTGCCGCCCCCCGGACAGCGGGGAAGCTCGGGAAGCCCGTACTCCGCATAGAGGATCTGCGTAAGCGATTCGGGGTAGAACATCGCCTGGGCCTTGTAGCGCTCCATGGCCTGGTTGATCAGGACGATGTTGGCCTGGCACTGCTGGAATTCCGCGTCCCGATTCAGGCTGCGGAAGTGGCCCAGGGTGACCATGCCCAGGATGGCCAGGATGGCCAGGACGAACATGATCTCGACCAGCGTGAACCCCTCGGCACGGGGGGCACGGTCTCGGCTCCGGGGGGGGGGCTGCTGTGTGGACTCAAGCATGATGAAGGTATTCTAGCACGGAGTCGGAGCTCTTTCCATGAGGATGGCGCCTCTCTGCCGGTCGCCTCCGGGACGGCATTCTTCGACGCGGAAAGGGCTGGCGGGGATGGCCTCGAAGGACCCTGCAACCGTTGGGAACCCTTGAAGAGCCCGCCCCTGGCTGCTAAGGTTACCGGGAGTGGTCTTCGGGGCCGGCCCCGGCGGTTCCACGGATTGCCCCGCGTGGGAGGAACGATGATCCGGGCCAGCAGTACATCCCGGCGAAGTGCAG
Organism: bacterium UBP9_UBA1432; assembly: GCA_002329445.1. Lineage (GTDB taxonomy): Bacteria > Vulcanimicrobiota > Xenobia > Xenobiales > Xenobiaceae > Xenobium > Xenobium purgamenti. Next base: position 5,672 of record DCTU01000437.1, on the reverse strand, counting down.
GTTTCACCCTCCTGGAGCTGGCGGTGAGCATGACGGTTCTCGCCATCCTGGCGGC
>DCTU01000437.1:3227-5552 GCA_002329445.1 bacterium UBP9_UBA1432 | reverse complement strand
GCGATGGACCTGGAGGGCGAGTGTTGGGTCCAGGTGGACAGCGCGGGGCAGTATTCGGTGTTCGTGACCGACCCCGCCACCGGGTCCGGCGAGCTCTATCGGCAGGTCAACGTCGCCCCGGAGGGCCTGACGCTGTCCTCGCCAGGCAAGAGGCTGCTCTTCGGACCCCGGGGTTGGGTGGACCCGGACCAGTCCGATGTGGCCTACGACGACTCGGCCGGGATCCGGGTCTATACCATCACGGTCTCGGCTCCGGGGGTGGTGGACGTCCCGGTTCGCATCTACCTCAACGGAAGGATCGAGGTCCGCTGATGAGTCGCTCGCCGCGGCCTGCACGCCCCCGGGGCGTGGCCCTGATCTCGGGCCTGATGGTGCTGGTGATCCTCCTGATCATCGCCTCGGCCTTCGTGCACCTGACGGCTCGGGACGTCCGCTCGTCCCAGACGGTGGGGGATTCGCTGCTGACCCTGTACCTGGCCGAGGCGGGTCTGGAGTACGCCATGTGGCTGAACAAGCACAACATGGCCCTGTACCCCTCCATCACATACAACGAAAAAGACGCAAGCAATGTTGACTATCAAATCCCTGCCGGGTCGATCTCCAACCTCCTGATCGGGGGCGGGGTGACGGCCCAGGAGCGGGTGCTGATCAACGACCTGGCCTTCTATCCCGAGTATGACTTCACGGAGGCCTGGTTGCGGAACAACCATCACTGTGGCACCTTCGAGGTCCGTCAGACCGTCGAGCAGGCTTCGGGCTCGACGAATATCTGGATCGTCCGGATCGTCTCCATCGGTCGGGTCCGCCAGGTCCCCCAGGACTGGTCCTGGGAGAGCGAGGTGCTGGACCGGACCGACCTGGCCAGCGCCGACTGGAAGGTCCGCTCGAAGCGCACGCTCTACGCCGAGGTCCGCTTGGACACCTCCACCGGAGCCCTGACCGACCTCACCAAATCCGCCGAGATCGAGGAGGCCAGATGGTACGAGCGCTTCCGCTGAGCCGGGAGGGGACCCGCGCGTCGGGCGTCACCCTGCTGGAGATCCTGGTGGCCGTGGCCGTGCTGGCGGTGGGGCTGTCCACCATCTTCCAGATCTTCCCGATGGGCTTTGCCGCCTCGGCCAAGAGCTCGGCCCAGACCACGGCCTACGAGCTGGCCGCCCGCAAGCTGGAGGACGTGCGCAACAACCACCTCTTCGGCGGCATCCCCTCCGACCCCGACATGTACTGGGGAAGCATCAACGCCCCCAACCCCGACGGCACCACCTATGCCGAGGTCAACACCGACGGGGCCTTCCGGGCCTTCCCCGGAGACCTGACGCCCGAGCGCAGCTTCTTCTACCGGGTCCACTGCGTCCCGGTGGTCGATCCCCCCCCTCCGCGCACCGCCCAGGCCGACATGCGGCCCCCCAAGTATCTGGAGTATCCGCATATCCTGGACCCTGACTCCGAAGAGTCCTGGAAGACCCAATGGCGCGGCTTCGCCTCGATGTACCGGGTGACGGTCACGGTCCGAGGCCCTTTGAAGACCCTGGCCGAGGCCCAGGACGACCAGTGGACCAACAGCCTGGCCCAGAAGGGGGCCGTCGAGGTCAAGCTGGTCACCTACGTGGCCAACAAGAAGCTGGGCGAGGCCCTGCTGGCCATCGACCCGAATTTCGATGTGGAGTTCCTGAACCGGAGCAACTATGGCCCCGAAGGCAAGCCTTCTAAGCCGGTTCGGGATGGCCACTTTCTCGCGGGCACTTCTTCCGAAGCCAGACCTGCCGCAGGGGCCAGCGTCATCCACATCGTGGGCCTGGACGGGGGGTATCCCTTCCCCGAGAACTTCACGGTGCTCAACCGCAACACTTTGTCGGCGACCGAGATCAACGATACCGGGCCGACGGTGGTTGTTCATGATGGCATCCTGGACGTGGTCAAGGACCGGGAGAGTTACCTCTTCCCTCCGGGCTATCATACGGATCCTCTCCAGATGCGGGGATATGGTCTGAACCGGACTGGGACCGACAACATCCTGATCGTCTACCAGGTCTCGGCCGGGCGCTTCATCGCCGAGAGCAACAAGATCGTCGCCATCCACCCCCCGGGGACGCTGACCGCGGGTTACTCCGGCACAGGCAATACCCTGTGGCGTCTGGACCTGCACAACCCGCTGATCGCCTCGGATGGGGACTTCGACGGGCGCCACGGCTCTGGAGAGGATTCCCTGGGGCCCGGCTTCAGCAGTCGCCTGATGGATGAGACCTGGGATTCGGACACCATCTTGAGGGGGGGCGGCAGCGACAAGTACGGGTACCCTGCCTGGAACGGGAACCCGCCTCAGGC
>DCTU01000437.1:2833-3213 GCA_002329445.1 bacterium UBP9_UBA1432 | reverse complement strand
GGCTTCTCGCTGCTGGAAGTGCTGGTGGCCGTGGGACTTTTCTCGATCTTCACCCTGACCTTGACGCGGCTGATGATGGGGGGCATGCAGACCTTCCAGCGGGGGCAGGCCATCTCGGTCCTGCGCAGCGATCTGCGCTCGGCCCTGGATCTGATCTCGGCGGACTTCCGCCAGTCGACAAAGGATTCGTTTTCTTACGCCTCCTGGGTCGACAAGCGGGACGTGGTTTTGGAGTTCCGGCGCGCTGTTTTTGAAAGCGACGACGAGCCCGCCGGCCTGGTCACCATCACCTACGAGATCGACCCCACGACCAACTTCCTGACCCGAAGCGATGGCACCCACGAGGTCCTGGTGGCCGAGAACATCCTGGTGGGGGCCCG
>DCTU01000437.1:0-2670 GCA_002329445.1 bacterium UBP9_UBA1432 | reverse complement strand
CTCAGCGCCATCGCCGAGCCCCTGGCTCCGGTGACCGACCTGGGTCGGCCCGGCCCTCCTCGAGCCCGCGTCGAGGCTCCGGAGGTGGGCTGGTGAAGGGGCCGGCCCGGTCAGGTCGAACACGTTCTCTTGGGCCCGAGGCGGCTCGGGAAGGCAAGGAGGTCTCCGGCAAGTGGACGTCTCACTCGGACTGAGTCAGGCGGTGGCCGCGGCAGCGGCCATGGCCCTTTTGCGTTCGCCCCGGCATGCCGGCTCGGTCTATCCGCTGGACTCGGGTCGGCTGCTGTTGAGCGTCAGCCTGCTCCGCAAGGGGAGTCCGCCCGCGCACGACCTGGAGGGCGAGGCCTGCCCGCAGGTGGGCACCAGGGAGGGGAAGCTGCGACTGCTGGGGCGATCGGATGTCTCCCCGCAGGCCCTGGCCAGGGAGTGTCAGGCCTTCCTGGCCCCCGGGGTGCAGGGCTTCCCGGTTCTGCCCGTGCGCCTGCTGCCCGGCCGGCGGAGTCGGACCCGTCGGGCCTCCCGGTCGCTGGTGCGGGGCTACGAGACCGCGTTGGTGCGCCCGGCCCAGGCCCTGGCCGTGTCTGGCTTGTTGACCTTTGGTCTGGCCGCCCTGACGACGTGCCCTCAGGCCGGTCGGACCGGGGTTCCCCTGGCCGGGGATGCGGGCAGCTCCTTCCAGCCGGCCCGTTGGTCTGGCCAGGTGCTGCTGGCCGACATCTCGGCCCCCCATCCCCATTCCTTCCGGCGTGGCTGGGTCACCAAGTGGAACTCCCACAACAACACCATCACGATGTCGCACTCGAATGATGCCGCGATTTACCATTCCAACACCAACCTGGTGCCTCACTCGAACTCAGCGCTGGTCCCCCACTCGAACTCGAGCTTGATTCCCCACTCGAATTCGGCTCTGATTCCCCACTCCAACTCGAATTTGATCCCGCACTCGAATGCGCCGTTGGTGGCCCACTCCAACACGCCTCTGGTGGCCCACTCGAACTCACCGCTGGTTGCCCACTCGAATACGCCGCTGGTGGCCCACTCGAACTCGCCGCTGGTGGCTCATTCCAACACTCCGTTGGTGGCGCACTCCAACACCGTCCTGGTGCCTCACTCGAATACGCCGCTGGTGGCCCACTCCAACACGGTCCTGGTGCCCCACTCGAATTCGCCGTTGGTGGCCCACTCCAACTCTCCGCTTGTGGCCCACTCCAACTCAGCCCTTGTGCCTCACTCGAATGCCCCGTTGGTGGCCCACTCCAACTCACCTTTGGTGGCCCATTCCAATGCGGCCCTGGTGCCCCATTCGAATACGGCCCTGGTGCCCCACACCAACACCGACACCCGACCCTACAAGTAAGCCCCGCATTCCAGGAGGTTCCCTGACGATGAGACAGTTCAGAGTGGTGCTGCGCGGGCCGGGGGCGGGGGGCGAGTGCCCGGTCTGGCCGACCGAAGCGGCCATGCGAGGAGAGCTGCGGGCATTGACCCCGAGCCCGACCTGGTTCCGACCGGATCCCATCCGGGTCCGCCTGTCCAGGTCGCTTCGGGCCGTCCTGCCGCCTGCCGATTGGGAATTGCCCCTGGTGGGCAGGGCGGCCGCCTTCACCCTGGCCACGGTGGGGGTCCTGGGAGGCCTGTCGGGAAGCGCCCAGGCCTCGCCTCAGGCGATCCTGTTCACGCCGCCCGGAATGGAGTCTTCCTCGGAGGCTTCCTTCATGCCCGCCGACCGGCCGCCGGAGGTGGTGCTTCTGGAGGCTCGCGAGGTGCGAGGAGCGGATTCCCTGCGCTATACGCCCGGGGCACCCCTGACCGACCAGAGCGGCCATCCGATCCTGATCGCCGCCTATCACTCGAACCTGCCTGGAACCACCCACTCGAACTCGCCCGGAAGCGCGCACTCCAATACGCCCGGAAAGGTGCACGCCAACACCCCCGGCACGCCGCACGGCAACGTGGTGGGCAAGACCCATGCCAACACGCCGGGCAAGGTGCATGCCAACTCGCCGGGCAAGGTCCACGCCAACACGCCCGGAACCCCGCACTCCAATGCGCCGGGCAAGGTCCACGCCAACGCGCCCGGGACCCCGCACTCCAACACGCCGGGCAAGGTGCACGCCAACACGCCGGGCAAGGTGCATGCCAACTCGCCGGGCAAGGTCCACGCCAATGCCCCTGGGACGCCGCACTCCAATGCGCCGGGCACTCCGCACTCCAATGCGCCGGGCACCCCGCACTCCAATGCGCCAGGCACCCCGCACTCCAACACGCCCGGCAAGGTGCACGCCAACGCGCCCGGGACGCCGCACTCCAACACGCCCGGCAAGGTGCACGCCAACGCCCCTGGGACACCGCACGGAAACAATGTCGGGAAGGTGCACGCCAACACCCCCGGCACGCCTCACGCCAACACCGATCCGGTCCCCCACGCCAACAGTCATGGGATCACCCACGCCAACCAGGTCTGGCCCAATCACAGCAACGTGCCGGGAGGCCACGCCAACGGGCACTGGCAGAACCACGGCAACGCCCCGCCGCCCGCCGGGGGGGGGTTCCACACCAACATGGTCCAGGGCGACTACGTGTTCTGAGCCGGCGCCGGGTCCCACCCCCGCCTGTGCGGCAGGCCCGCCCGCCTGCCGCACCAGTTTTTCCGGACCCCGGGCCAGGCCA
>DCTU01000420.1 GCA_002329445.1 bacterium UBP9_UBA1432 | reverse complement strand
GGCCCACTGACCTCCAGGCGGAGCAGCTTGCGCTTGTCCGTCATCAGCCGCAGACGAAGCTTCTTGAGGTTGAGGATGATCTCGGTGGTATCCTCGACCACACCCGGGATCGTCGAGAACTCGTGCAGGACCCCGTCAATCCGCAGGTGGGTGACGGCCGCACCGGTCAAGGATGAGAGCAGAACCCGGCGCAGCGAGTTGCCCAGCGTGATCCCGTAGCCCCGTTCCAGGGGCTCGACCACAAACTTCGAATCTCCGATGACCCGGATCTCGGGCACCGTGACTTCGGGAACGACGTCCAGCGTCAGCATCGTTTCCAGCATGAACTTCACCTCGAATCTGGTCCCCGGGAAGCGCCCGACGCCGCCCACCGCCCGAACCGGCGGCAAGCGGCGTGGGTCCCCGGGGTGCGGTCTGGACTAGCCGCCCATCCGGGAGTAGAACTCGACGATGACCTTCTCGTCCACCGCCGTGTCGATCTCGCCCCGGCTGGGAAGGGAGACCACCTTGCCGCGCGAGGCGACCGCATCCAGCTCCAGCCACGTCGGAACGTGACCCAGCCGGGCGCGCTGCAGGGCCTCCTGGACCCCCGGGTTGTTCTCCAGCTTCTGGTTGACTTCCACCACCATCCCAGGCTTGACCAGGAAGGAGGGGATGTCCACCTTCCGGCCGTCGACCAGGATGTTGCCGTGAGCCACGAGCTGCCTGGCGGCCGAACGTGAACCGGCGAACCCGAGGCGATGGACCACGTTGTCCAGACGGCGCTCGAGAATGCGCAGGAAGTTCTCGCCCACGATTCCGCCCTGGCGGTTGGCCCGAGCGAAGTAGTTGCGGAACACGCGCTCCGTCACCCCATAGATGCGGCGCAGCTTCTGCTTCTCGCGAAGCTGCATGCCGTACTGGGTCATCTTGCGCTGGCGACCCGGGCCGTGCTGGCCCGGCGGGTAGTTGCGGCGCTCAATGGCGCAGCGGGGGGTCATGCACCTCTCCCCCTTCAGGAACAGCTTGGTCTGTTCACGCCGGCAGAGCTTGCAAACCGGCCCGGTATACCTGGACACTGGTGATTCCTCCTACCAACCAATCGGTGCACCCCCGCAGGGGGCGTCGGCCCGCCCGGCCTGCTACACGCGCCGACGCTTCGGCGGGCGGCAGCCGTTGTGCGGAATCGGGGTGACGTCGCGGATCAGGGTGATCTCCAGACCAGCGGCCTGCAGCGACCGGATGGCCGCTTCCCGGCCCGATCCAGGCCCCTTCACGTAGACTTCCACCGAGCGCATCCCGTGTTCCGCAGCCAGTTGGGCGGCCTTCTCGGCAGCCACACCCGCGGCAAACGGCGTGCTCTTGCGCGAACCCTTGAAGTTGTTCGCGCCGGCGGAGGACCACGCGATCGCGTTCCCCGTCGGATCCGTGATGGTGATCACGGTGTTGTTGAACGTCGACTGGACGTGGGCCACCCCACGCGGGACGTTCTTGCTGATCTTCTTGCGGCCGCGGACGCGGCCCTGCTTCTTGGCCATGGCGACGAACCCTAACCCTTCTTGCGGCGGCCGACCGTGCGCTTGGGACCTTTGCGGGTCCGCGCGTTGGTCTTGGTCCGCTGACCCCGGACAGGCAGACCCCGGCGATGCCGGACGCCCCGGTAGCAGTTGATCTCGATGAGCCGCTTGATGCTCTGGGTGATCTCCCGGCGGAGATCCCCTTCAACCTTATGCTGACGCTCGATGGTGTCACGGAGACGGCCGACCTCTTCCTCGGTCAGGTTCCGCACGCGAGTCAGGGGGTTCAGCCCCACGTCTTCCACGATCTTGCTGGCGGTGGTGCGCCCGATGCCGAAGATGTACGTCAGGGCGACTTCGACGCCCTTATCTCTCGGCAGGTCGACGCCTGCGATTCTGGCCACGGATCGAATCCTCCTATCCCTGGACCTGCTTGTGCTTGGGGTTCGTGCAGATGATCCGAACCCGGCCCTTGCGCAGGATCACGCGGCACTTCTCGCACCGCACTTTGACTGAAGGCCTGACCTTCATAGTTTGTTCCTCCCGGCTAACTACCTGAGCTGATCGATGATCCGACCCCGGCCCGGATCATAGGGTGCAAGCGAGAGCCGAACCCGATCCCCCGGCAGGATGCGAACCAGCCGCAACCGCTCGGTTCCCGCCACGTGGGCGAGTACCTGGCGCCCACCGGAAACCTCCACTCGGAAGATCCCTTTGGGCAAGGCCTCGACAACGGTGCCGTCGACCTCCACCAGTCCCGCCTCTTTCTGATTGACCGCCGGAGTCCACCCGCACAACGCGGGCCGCTCCAACCGGGTGGAACACCGCCACCTGGCGGGAACCCCCACCGGGCAGCCTCGGGTCCTCGTCCAGGTCCCCTCTGAAGAGGCTGACCAGAACACGCACGCCCCCTGGACTTGAGCATGGCAAATCCTCGCCCGCATCCCGATGGCGCCCGCCCATTCTAAGCGGTCAATCTCCGTTCGTCAAGATCCTTGGCCCATTCTCGGTCACGGCAATGGTGTGCTCGAAATGGGCCGAGGGCAGACGGTCCCTCGTGACGATGGTCCACCGGTCCTCCAGCATCACCACGTCACTGGTTCCGACATTCACCATGGGCTCGATCGCGATCACCAGCCCCGGCAGAATCTTGGGACCCTTGCGAGGGCCGACGAAATTCGGCACCTGAGGTTCCTCGTGAACCGAATAGCCGACCCCGTGACCGACCAGATCGCGCACGACGGTGAACCCATGCTTCTCCACGTGGTCCTGGACGGCCTTGGAGATGTCGCGGATGAAGCGTCCCGGTCGGGCCTGATCGATCCCGAGATAGAGCGCCTCACGCGTGACATCCATCAGCTTCTGCAGCTCGGGCTCGACCTCGCCCACGGCGATCGTGGTCGCCGAGTCCGCGACGAACCCCTCCCAGGTGACGCCACAATCGACGCTGACCAGGTCGCCCTGGCGCACCTTGCGCCGTCCCGGGATCCCGTGCACCACCTCCTCGTTGACGGAGATGCACAGACTCCCTGGGAAGCCGCGATACCCTTTGAACGACGGCTTGCCCCCCTGATCGCGGATGTACTGCTCGGCCATCTGGTCGAGCTCCTGGGTCCGCACTCCGGGCACACAATGCCGGGTCACAAGCTCCAGCGCCTGGCGGAGGATCCTCCCTCCGTGGCGGATGGCTTCAATCTCGCTCTCGGACTTGTACCGGATCATCGCGTGTCTCCAGAACGTTCAGACAAAGGGTCCAAAATCTCATACAGGTCGGCTCGAATGAGCTCCACGGGCCGGGCGGAGTCGACCCGGAGCAACAAACCAGCCTCTTCATAAAATTCCACCAACGGAGCCGTCTGCTGATGATACACCTCGAGGCGCTCGCGGATGACCTCCTCGCGATCGTCCTCCCGGTGCAGAAGAACACTCCCGTCGGCGTCACACCGCCCCACCTGCCGGGGTGGACGATCCTCCAGATGATACACGGCGCCACACCCGGGGCACACCCGGCGCAAACACAGCCGTCGAATCAAGGCCTGGAAGGGAACCTCCAACAGGACCACTCCGTCCAGGGCCAACCCGCGCGAAGCCAGGCGCTGTGCGAAGGACTCGGCCTGCGGCAGCGTGCGGGGGAACCCGTCACACACGAACCCTCGCCGCGCGTCCGCACGAGCCAGGCGCTCCTCGACCATCTCCAGGACGAGATCGTCGGGGACCAGGTGTCCGGACTGCATGAAGCGGGCGGTCTTCCGTCCCAAGGGGGTCCCGAGTTGACCGTGCTCGCGGAGCATGTCCCCGGTCGAGATGTGCGGGACGTCATAGCGACGCGCCAGGACGCCCGCCTGGGTTCCCTTCCCGGCCCCCGGGGCTCCCAGCAGGACCAACCTCATGGCCACCTCCTCCCGGCGGGTCCACGAAGCCGGTCTCGCCTGCGGCGGCTCTCGTCGCCGCAGGCGAAACGTCTTCTACTTCATGAACCCCTGGTAGTGCCGCATCACGAGGCGCGCCTCGATCTGCTGCATGGTGTCAAGGGCCACACCGACGATGATCAGCAGCGAGGTCGAACCAAGGAAGAAGGTGTTGACCCCGGTGAGCTGCATGATGAAGGTCGGCGCCACGGCGATGAAAGCCAGGAACAGCGCTGAGACCAGGGTGATCCTGGACAGAACCCGCTCGAGGTATTCGGCCGTCGGACGACCTGGGCGAATCCCAGGAATAAAGCCACCATACTTCTTCATGTTATCCGCCACGTCCTGAATGTTGAAGGTGATGGCGGAATAGAAGTAGGTGAAGAAGATCACCAATCCGGCATACAGAAGGTTGTAGAACCAGGTCCGTGGATCGAAGATCGCGTTGATGAAGTGCAACACGTTCAGGAGCCAGGGATTGTTCTGCGCCGGCTCGACCAGGAACTGCGCGAACGTGTTCGGCAGGTACATGATCGAGATGGCGAAGATGATGGAGATCACGCCCGCGTTGTTGACGCGGATCGGGATGTAGGTCGAGTGCCCACCGTAGACCTTGCGGCCCACCTGGCGCTTGGGGTACTGGACCGGCACCTTCCTCTGGCCCAGGTGGATCATCACGATGGCTGCCACCAGCAGGACCATGATGACCATGAAGATGATCAGGGACAACACATAGGTCGCCCCCTGCACGCCCGCCTTGGCGAACGTGTCGTGCAGGTAGTCCGGGAAGCGCAAGACGATGCCCGCGAAGATCAGCATGGAGACTCCATTGCCGATCCCGCGCTCGGTCATCAGCTCGCCCAGCCACATCAAGAACATCGTGCCAGCCACCAGGGCCAGGATGACCATCACGTAGAAGCCGATCCCGGACATGGTGAAGACGCCGCCCGTCGTCGAGGTGGCCGAGTAGCGCGCCAGCGACAGGGTCATGAACACCGCCTGCAGGGTGGCCAGGACAAGCGTCAGCGTCCGGGTGTATTGCCCGATCTTGCGCCGGCCGATGTCGCCCCCCTCCTTCTGCAGGTCCTTGAGCTGGGGAATCACGACCGTCAGGAGCTGCATGATGATTGAGGCGTTGATGTAGGGCGTGATGCCCATGGCCGCGACCGAGAAGTTGTTCAAGGCGCCGCCGGTGAACATCCCCAGGAACTGAAAGAGCTCCCCACGCGAGAGCAGGGCGTTCCACACCTCCTTGTTGACCCCGGGCATGCTGATATGAATGGTCAGCACGAACACGGCCAGCCCCAGGAAGACCCACCCGATCCTCTTGCGGACGTCGTCGATCTTCAGGGCGTCAGCAAAGGTGGCTGCCACCTCAGATCACCTCGACCTTGCCCCCGGCCTCCTCGATGGCGGCGCGAGCGGTGGCGGTGAAAGCGTGCAGGGCCACCGTCAGCTTGCGGCTGAGGGTGCCGTTTCCCAGCACCTTGACCGGCCGGTTGAGGTTCTTGATCAGGCCGCGTTCACGCAGCAGCTCGGGGGTGACGGTCTGGCCCTCTTCGAAGACCTCCAGGCTCCCCAGCGCCACTTCCGCATACTCGGTCCGGAACGGGTTCTTGAACCCACGGAACTTCGGCAGGCGGCGATACCAAGGGGTCTGACCGCCCTCAAAACCCGGGGCCTTGGTCCCGCCCGAGCGCGAGCTCTGGCCCTTCTGACCGCGGCCGCCCGTCTTCACTTGACTCCCGTGGCCCCGACCCACCCGCTTGCGGCGGTGGCGGGCGCCGTGGGGCGATTTGAGATCATTGGCCCTCATGGCAATCCTCCAGATCAGCCCC
>DCTU01000203.1 GCA_002329445.1 bacterium UBP9_UBA1432 | reverse complement strand
ACCTGACAAACCCTTGGCAGTCTTCGAAGTGGTTGTCTGATACCTCCAGAGTCAGGAAGGGGGAAGCGGATGTCTCATCTGCTCTCGATCAGTCTGGGTCCGGTCCAGGACTTCATCGCCTCGGCTCGCCGAACCAGGGATTTCTGGTTTGGATCCTACCTGCTCAGCGAACTGTCCAAGGGAGCCGCGCGGGGCCTGGTGGACTCCGGTTGTTGCACCATCGAGAACCTGGTCTTCCCTGCCCCGGCGGGCCGCGAGGAGTTGGCCAGGGATTCGAGGCTGAACGTGGCCAACAAGATCGTGGCCATCGTGTCGGACCCCCAGAAGGCGGCGCAGGCGGCCAGGGCAGAAGTCGACCACGTTCTGGACACCCTGTTCCACCAGGCTACCAAGGAATTCCGCGGTTGTCCCGGCTTCGACGAGGAGGCCGCCAGGCTGCAGATTGGCGACCTGGTCGAGTTCTACTGGGCCTCGATTCCGCAGACCGGGAACTGGGCCGCAGACCGGGCCAGGGTTGAGGCACTGCTGGCTGCTCGCAAGAACCTCAGGGACTTCGGCCCCGTCCGGTGGGGCAGCAACCGACCCAAGGCTTCGCTGGATGGCCAGAGGGAGACGGTGCTGGATCTTGGCGAATTCCTGAACTCCTTGCCCAACGAGGCGGCCCGGCAGCGATTCGTGCGTCGCCATCGACTGCGGCAGGGAGAGACTCTGTGCGCCGTCTCGATGTTGAAGCGCTGCGGGGCCCGGGGGCACGAGGAGGCCCAGTTCCTCAGCACCGCGCACGTAGCGGCGCTCTCTTCGTTGCAGCACCTGGACTCGTCGGCTCGCCCGGCGCTGAAGGGGTTCCTTGCCGTGCTGGCCGGCCTGGGCCTGGATGACGAGCAGTTGAGCCGCATCCCAGAGGATTTCCGCCATCCCTTCCTGGGCAACCTGGACGGTCAGTTCCTCTTCGAGGGCCGACTGGAAGCCCTTTTCGAGGATCGCCAGGCGGCCAACGAAGCCAGGCGCGCCCTGAAGGCCTTGCGCCGCGAGGTGGGACTGCGCGCGCCCAGTCCCTACTACGCCATCCTCAGAGCGGACGGCGACCGCATGGGCGTGGCCATNNGCCGCCGGGCACAGAGAGTTCTCCAGGACGTTGGCCGGTTTCGCTCGCGAGGCTGGGGATATCGTCCGGCGGTGCCAGGGGGCCCCGGTCTACGCCGGCGGTGACGATGTCCTGGCCCTGCTCCCTGTGACCCGGGTCTTGGACTGCGCCGTGGCTCTGAGCCGGGAGTTCGCCGCGCGTCTGGGTTCTTTCGGCCGCGAGGGCCAGAGGCCCAGTTTGTCGGTCGGGGTGGCCGTGATGCACCACAGCGATCCCCTGGGGGACGCCCTGGAGCTGGCCCACCGCATGGAAAGGGAGGCCAAGAAGCAGAGGAACTCCCTGGCGGTGGGCGTGGACAAGCGCTCCGGCTCGGAGGTCTTTGCCGTGGGGCCCTGGGGCACCGTGGATGTTCGCCTGCCGCGCTGGGTGCAGCTTCTGGCCAGCGACGCGCTTCCCCACGGGGTGGCCTACGAACTCCGCCAACTGGTGGTTTCCCTGGGCGAGAGGCGGCAGCCTCCCAAAGGCCTGGTGGAGAGCGAAGCCCGCCGGGTTCTTCTGCGCAAGCGACCCGAAAGAGGCCGCGAAGAGATGCAACTGCATCTGGTTGACGAGTTGTTGGCCAACCTGTCTTCGGATGGCTCGGAGGCCGACGCAATCTTGAGGCGTGCCCGGGAGATCCTGGTGGCGGGTGTCTTCCGCGAAGCCGCCGCGGTGTCTCCGCAGCGCGCACAGGAGGTGAAGCGGTGAAGACCCTTGTAATCGAACCCCGCGACTCGTTGCTGGTGCGGGACGCCCGGCCGTTCTCCCGCGATCCGGGTGCACGGGCCCGCAGCTTGGACTTCCCCTTCCCCTCGACCCTGGCCGGCGCCGTGCGGACCCGGCTGGGCTGCAACTCCGAGGGGGTCTTCCAACCCGAAGAGCGGGTAGAGGTCCTGAAACTGGCGGTCCGGGGCCCGCTGCTGTGCCGCCTGGACGAGGCGGGCAAGCCTGCCGGATGGCTGCTGCCGGCGCCGGCCGATGCGGTCCTGTTTGAGGGCGAGGCAGGGGCCTTGCGCCGCGAGCGTTTGGCGCCGCTGGAGTTGCCGGAGGGGGCCCGGACCGACCTGGATCCCGAACTGCTTCCCCTGGGCCTGGGCGACCCCAACCCCGCCAAGCCTGCTGCCGGGCCGCCCCGGTTCTGGCACTGGCAGGGCGCCAGTGGCTACCAGGCATGGTTGCAGGCGCCCGCCTCCGGATCTGTCCAGCGCGCGGACCTGGGGCTGGCTGGCCTGACCCGCGAGGCTCGGGTCCACGTCTCGGTCTCGCGCGACACCGGCACGGCCGAGGAAGGCCGTCTCTTCTCCACCGAGGGCCTGCGCTTCTCGGTCGCCTGTGGCGAGGGCGAAGACGCCCTGGCCAGTGCCCGGCTTGGCGCCATGGGCCGGTTCGCCCTGGCCTTGGGCGTGGCTCATCCCGACCTGGAATCGCTGCGGGGCATCGCGCCTCTGGCCGGCGAGCGCCGCCTGTGCGCCTGGAGGCCCCAGTCGTTCCAGTGGCCCTCGGCCCCCGAGGCTTTGGAGAAGGCCCTGTTCAAGCACAGGGCGGCGCGCCTGTTGCTGCTGACTCCCGGCCTGTTCGAGAAGGGATGGTGTCCCGCCGCCGAGCGCCTGGGCCCGCCGGGCACGCGCCTGGTGGCGGCGGCCGTCCGCAGGCCGGAGGTGGTGTCCGGGTGGGACCTGGCCATCAGCAAGCCCAAGCCTTCCCGTCGGGCGGCCCCCGCGGGCAGCGTCTACTTCCTGCGCCTTCCGGCCCAGATGCCTGAGGCCGACCTGAAAGCGTGGCTGCAACAGCACTGGTTGGGCAAACTGTGCGACCAGGAGCAGGACAACCTGGATGGTTTCGGGTTGCACCTGGTCGGGGCCTGGGATGGCCAGACCCTGCAGATGAGCGGGAGGGTCCGTTGATGCGAGGAGTAGAACCGAACTTCCCTCCGCCGGAGGTGCGCCCGGCCGACTCTGCGGAGCGCGTCACCCACGTCATGTCCTACCGGGTCATCACGCCCATTTTTGGGGGCGGCGTCAAGCCTCGCGAGGCAGACCCCATCAGCGTCGTGCGCGTCCCCGGGATCCTGGGGCACCTCCGCTTCTGGTGGCGGGTTTGCCGCGGGGCCGGCTTTGCCAGCGTGGCCGACCTGAAAAGGCGCGAGGACGAACTGTGGGGCAGCACCAGCAACCGCTCGCAGATCGTGCTGGCGGTGCGGGTGACGAATAAGGGGACGGCCAGGCCGACGCACTCGATTCCTGACCGGGGCACTTTCGCCAGACCCAACGAAGGGGTGGCTCCCGGCTACGTCTCCTTCCCCTTGCAGCCGAAGATGGAACAGGGCAATTGGCAAGGGCCTTGGAAGGTGCAGACCGATGTGACCTTCGACCTGGAGGTCGCCTGCCCGGCTGCGGACTGGCCGGACCTGGAGGCCGCTCTGTGGGCCTGGGAACACTTCGGCGGCGTCGGCGCCCGCACTCGTCGGGGCTTCGGTGCGCTGGCCTGTGTGGTCCGGGATGGCATCAATGTGCCCCCGGTGCCTGCCGCGACGCTGTTGGCGCAATTGAAGCAGGGAATCCAGAAGCACGTCCGGGCCGGCGGCAAGGGGACACCTAAGGGGCTGTCGTGGTTGACGGCCACCGCAGTCGTGGTTACTACCAAGCAAGCCTGTGATGGTATGGAGGCCTGGAAGAGACTGGTCAATGGGTATCGCGATTTTCGGCAGGCCAGGCCAGGGTTGGGGACCAATCATCCCGGGCGCAGTTACTGGCCCGAGCCGGACATGCTGCGCCGCGAGGACAGGACGAATTCTCCCGGACATGAGCCGGTGCATCCGGTGCATCGCTATCCGCGCGCCGACCTGGGTCTTCCCATCGTCTTCCATTTCAAAGACCAGAAGGAGAGGGATCCCAAGGACGTCATCCTGCAGGGGCGCAACCACGACCGCCGGGCCAGCCCGCTGATCCTGCGTCCCCATCTGTGCGCGGAGGGGGCCGTCGGCCTGGGCGCCCTGTTGGTTCCCTTCGGTGCACCTCCCGGTGGATACGCCCTGAACCGGATTCCAGGTGCGCAGGTGAACTCGCGGATCAGCGATGTGCCTGAACCGGGCCGCCGGACCATCAAGCCTCTAGTCAAGGCCAACAATCAGATTCACTCCGAAGTCGTACTGGCCGTTCTTGACATGATCCAGGGCCTTTAGGCCTCAAGTCGCGATTTCGAAAGGGGTATCCCGTTGAACAGTTCCCGTTTGTTGCTGATGCAGTGCCTCTCTCCCCTCCACGCCGGCACCGGTCAGGGCGTCGGCCTGGTCGACCTGCCGATCGCCCGCGAGAAGTCCACCAACATTCCCTGCCTGCCCGGCTCCTCGCTGAAGGGCGCCCTGCGCGCCGAGTGCGAGGACCCGGGCCAGCAGAAGAAGGTCTTCGGCCCCGAGCCCGACCACGCGGACGATCACGCCGGGGCCGCGCAGTTCTCGGACATGACGCTGCTGTTCCTGCCTGTCCGCAGCTTGCGCGGCACCTTTGCCTGGGTGACCTCGGCCTACGTGCTGCGGCGCCTGGCCCGGGACCTGGCGGACTTGGGGGCCAAGGACCTGCCCTGCAGCATCCCCAGTGTGGCCCAGGAGGGTGCCAGCCTGGTCCCCACCGAGGCCACCAAACTGACCGCCAAGGACGCGACCCTGGTATTGGAAGACCTGGACCTGACGCGGACGGTGTCCGCGGACTTCGCCGCCTGGATTCAATGGATCGCCCAGCGCCTGTTCCCCGAGGGGACGCCCCACGCCAAGGAGTGGCGCGAGGCATTGCTGGGCCAGGCGGCCCTTCTGCATGACGACACCTTCAGCTACCTGCTGGAGACGGGGACCGACGTGACGGCGCGCATCCGCCTGGACCGCGACACCCGGACCGTGGCCCGCGGCGCGCTGTGGTACGAAGAGTCGCTGCCGGTCGAGTCCATCCTGTGGGGTTTGGCCAAGGCCTACCCCGTGCGCGAGGGTCGGAATGGCGAGATAGTCAAGGCTGACCTTGTCTTCCAGACCCTGGGCGGTCTGTGCGCGCGTCCCCTGCAATTGGGCGGCAACGCCACGGTGGGGCGGGGCATGGCTCGCCTGCGCCTGGTGGAGGTGTGAGATGACCCAGACCAGCGAACAGCGTCGCGCGGACTGCGCCTTCGAGTTGGTCCAAGCTGTCAGAAGCGAGCGGTGGAAGGACGACTACGGCCGTTTCGCCCACAAGCTGCCCATCCTGATTCGCACCTGCGGCCCGGTGGCGGCCCTGGAGTTCCTGCGGACCCGTGACAAGGACGAGGGCGCACACGCATTGCTGACCCACCTGGCCCGGCAGTTGCGCAAGGCCAACCTGCTGGCCCCCGACAAGGATAGCATCGGCGGGCTACTGGAGCGGGTCCGCAAGGCCCCGCTGGCGGACTACATCCGCCTGACCAGGGAGCTCCTGGCCACCCTCAACTGGCACAAGCGCCTGTCGGTCTCCCTGTTGGGAGTGAAGGCGGGCGATGAGGGGGACCGGTCATGAGCGATGCCCTGCGGGCCTCCCTGGCGCCCTTTGTCGCGAGCGTGCAACCCCAGCACGCTGGCCTCTGGCTGGATCGTTTCTGCCCCGATTTGGCCGAGCCTGAGAAGGTCAAGCCGGGCCACTTCGACCAAGCCTGCTCGGCGCCAGAGCCGCCCCTGTACAGGCTCCATTACGAGGTGTGGAAGCAGGCTTTGGTGGACCTGGGCGCGCGCTTGGCCGAAGGGCTGGTCGGTTCACAGGCTACAGGCAATGAGGCTCCCGGACGCTTGGTGGTGGGCCTGGGAGGCGAGAGCGTCCTGGAGACCTCCGTGACCCTCCATCGCACCTACGGAGTCCCCTTCATCCCGGGAAGCGCCCTGAAGGGCTTGGCCGCCAGTTATGCCCATCGCCGTCTGGAGGACGTTCTGTGGCGCGAAGGGGGCATGGCCCACCAGGCCGCCTTCGGAACCACCGAGCAGGCTGGTTGCGTGGTTTTTTACGACGCTCTCTACATTCCGGGAACGGGCGTGGACAGGCGTCCCCTGCACCAGGACGTCATGACGGTCCACCATCCCCAGTACTACCGGGGTGAGGATTCTGCACCTGCCGATTGGGACAGCCCTATTCCTGTGCATTTCCTTACCAGCACTGGCAAGTACCTGCTGGCCGTCAGTGGACCTGATCTTTGGAGCCAGAAGGCTCTGGAGATCCTGGGTCTGGCCCTGGCCGAGGAGGGCGTTGGCGGCAAGACCAGCCGTGGCTATGGCCGGATGGCTTTGAAGGTGCTGCAGTGGGTCCCGCCTTCCGAGACGGTTCAGGCCGGCGCGGCTTCGCAGCCTGGAGGGCAGGAGTTCCGCTCGGTCGAGCGCGTCCGTGGCGCGAAGCCCGGGGACTTCAAGAGCGGGATTCAGAACTTCGTGGGGCAGTGGCAGAAGCTGCCCCACGGCCCAGAAAAGAAGGCCCTGGCGCGGGCCATCTTGGAGTGCGTTGCTCGGCACAACTGGAAGGATGCCCGCTCCAAACCCTGGTATTCCGAGATTTCCAGTTTCCTGGAAGAATAGGCGCCTCCGCCCCTTCGCAGATGCTCAGCCCTCTGTCAACGGGTGGCGATCAGGGCTTGCTCTCTCGTCTCCGCGGCAAGAGAGAAAGCCCTGATTCCTCCCTCTTGCCCATCCCCCGTCCCCTGGTGCAGCCCGCTCCCCCCCCCAGAGCGAGGGCGAAAACGGCCAAAGGCACCACCTCACCCCCCTCGCCCCCCCCTCCCCCCCGGGGGGGGCGGGCGCGAGCGACGCACCACCCTATCTCCCCATCGTCCGGGTGATCTTGTGGATGGCCTTCCAGCGCTT
>DCTU01000245.1:10132-32889 GCA_002329445.1 bacterium UBP9_UBA1432 | reverse complement strand
GAACCCCTGCCTCGTGGCAACGCCGAGAACTACCCCATGGAGCTGATCCCGGGCAGCTACGTCCAGGGATTCCTTGAGAACCTGTATGGGATGAAGCCCGGCGAGGAGAGGGACTTCGAAGTCGACTTCCCGGCCGACTATCCTTCCGAGCTTGCCGGCAAGCATGTGGCGTTCCACTTCCACCTCAAGGAGATCAAGGTCCGCCGCCTGCCCGAAATGGACGACGCCTTCGCCCAGACCGTCTCCGACAAATCGACCATCGAGGAGCTTCGCGCGGAGATTCTCGAGCGCATGAGCAGTCAGGTTCAGCACGAAGCGGAACACGGAGTGGCCAACCAGGTCTTCCAGAAACTGCTCGAGCAGATCCAGCCGGAAGTCGTCCCGCCCTCCCTGGTCCTGAGCCACGCCCGGCAATACTCGGCCAGCGTGGCCCGTGACCTGGAGCGCCGCGGCCAGACCTTGTCCGAGATGCTGCGCCAGCAGGGGCGCTCGGAGGAGGACTGGTCCAAGCACGCCATGGGCATCGGCTTCGGCGAGGCCTGCATGGAGATCCTGATCGACTCCCTGGCCCGCCAGGAAGGGATTCAGGCCACCGAGGAAGACCTGGACCCGCATATCGAGCAGGAAGCCACCCGCACCCGTCAGTCGGAGGCCGCCGTGCGGCGTCGGATGCGGGAGGAGGGCACTCTCGAACTCTTGAAGTCGCACATCGTCCGGCACAAGGTGATGCACGCCGTGGTCGATGCCACCAAGGTGGACTACGTGGTGCCCCAGCCCCAGGGCCAGGAACAGGAGGCTCCCGCCCCGGTTGCGGCCGAGGTCTGAGCCCGTGGCGGTCCCCGGCCCCTGGGGACCGCCCTTCCCTCATCCCACACGGAGTGTCGCTTGGAGGTATCATGAGACCCAGCCAGAGGATCGCCAGGGCCCAACATCTGGTGCCCATGGTGGTGGAGCAGACGGCACGGGGTGAGCGTTCCTACGACATCTATTCGCGTCTGCTCAAGAACCGGATCGTCTTCCTGGGTGACGACGTCTCCGACCATCTGTGCAACCTGGTGATCGCTCAGCTCCTCTTCCTCGAGCAGGAGGACGCCGACAAGGATATCGACCTCTATATCAACAGTCCAGGTGGGTCGATCTCCGCCGGCCTGGCCATCTATGACTGCATGCAGTTGATCAAGCCGGACGTATCCACCATCTGCATCGGGATGGCCGCCAGCGCAGCGGCCCTGCTTCTGGCGGCAGGAGCTGCCGGCAAGAGGTTCGCCTTGCCCTATTCCCGGATCATGATTCACCAGCCCTGGATTCAAGGGATTGGCGGGCAGGCCACCGATATCGACATCCACGCTCGGGAGATCCTGCACATCCGCCAGGCCACCAACGAGATCCTGGCTCGGCACACGGGGCAGGACCTGGAACGCATCCAGCGGGACACCGAGCGCGACTACTACATGGACGCGGAGCAGGCCGTCGGGTATGGTATACTCGACAAGGTCATCACCCGGGAAAGTCGCTAGGATCCCGAGAGTCCCCCGGGATGACCAGGGGCCTTTTGCGGTCTTCCAGGAACTTCCTGGCAGTCTTGCTTGTTTCTCAGGCCGGGAGCAACCCGGCGAAGGCGTTCGGATTATTCGGCGCTCCAGCCACCGATGGAGGTCTTTGATGTTCCGTTTCGGGGATGATCGTGGAACCCTGAAGTGTTCCTTCTGCGGCAAGAACCAGGAGCAGGTCCGCAAGCTCATCGCAGGCCCCGGGGTCTACATCTGCGACGAGTGCATCGAGCTGTGCAACGAGATCATCGAAGAGGAACTCTCGCGCACCAACGAGGATCCGCTTCGTTTCCGCAACCTGCCCAAGCCGCGGGAAATCCGCCAGATTCTCGATCAGTACGTGGTCGGGCAGGACCGGGCCAAGAAGACCTTGGCGGTGGCGGTCTACAACCACTACAAGCGGATCCACTCCAAGGGAACCCCGGGTGGCGAAGAAATCGATCTCCAGAAGAGCAACGTGCTGTTGATCGGTCCGACGGGTTGCGGCAAGACCTACCTGGCCCAGACCCTGGCCAAGCTGCTCAACGTCCCGCTGGCCCTGGCGGACGCCACCTCCCTGACCGAGGCGGGGTACGTCGGTGAGGATGTCGAGAACATCCTTCTGAAACTGATCCAGGCGGCCGATTACGACGTCAAGAAGGCTCAGCAGGGCATCATCTACATCGACGAGATCGACAAGATCGCCCGCAAGTCAGAGAATCCTTCGATCACCCGGGACGTGTCGGGCGAAGGCGTGCAGCAGGCCCTGCTGAAGATCCTGGAGGGGACCGAGGCCAACGTGCCTCCTCAGGGGGGGCGCAAGCATCCCCATCAGGAGTTCATCCAGATCGACACCACCAACGTCCTGTTCATCTGTGGTGGCGCCTTCGAGGGGCTGGACAAGATCATCGAGCAGCGCATCCGTGACCAGTCCCTGGGCTTCCGGGCCAGCATCCAGTCGCGCAAGGACCGCCAGATCGGGGAGGTCCTGGCGCAGGTCCTCCCAGAGGATCTGCTCAAGTTCGGCCTGATCCCCGAGTTCGTCGGCCGACTGCCCATCGTGGTGACGCTCGACGCCCTGGACGAGGAAGCCCTGGTCCGGATCCTCACCGAGCCGCGCAACGCCCTGGTCAAGCAGTACCAGAAGATCTTCGCCATGGATGGCGTGGACCTGGTGTTCACCAAGGAGGCGGTGGCCGTGGTGGCCCGCGAGGCACAGACCCGCAAGACCGGGGCTCGTGCCCTGCGCAGCATCATCGAGGAAGTGATGCTGGACATCATGTATGAGGTTCCCTCGCTGCCCAACGCACGGCGCTGCGTGATCACCCCCGAGGTGGTCGAGCGCAAGGCCGAACCGACCCTGATCTACGTCGAGGAGATGCAGCAGGAGGCTTCCTGAACCGCGATCGCCCCCCTGAAAGGGGATCGCCGGGACCCCGCCGATGGCTTTTGCGATGGACCTGAACTGGCTCCACATCTCGATCTCTGCGGGGGCGGGGATGCTTCTCGGCCTGGGCCTTGGCCTGGGTCTGGGGAGGGTCCGCCGTCCTCCGCAGGAGTCACCCGCCGAGGTCGAGGCTCAACTCCATCGTCTGCGCTCCGAGATTGAGGACCAGGTTCGTCGCTGGGAGGCTCTTCCCAACCTGCTGGCCTCCCTCTCTTCGGTGGAGGAGCCCGAGAAGCTCTACTCATCGATCGCCTTCGTCACGCGGGAATACCTGGGGGCGGAATACGCCGCGGTCCTGCTGCGCAAGGACAAGGACTTCGTGACCCAGGTCGGGGAGGGGCTCTCCGAAGAAACCGTGCAGACCTTCCGCCTTCCCGTCAAGGAAGGCCTGGTCCGCTACATCCTGGAGACCAACTCGCCCGTCCGCCTGGAGAAAGGGGATCGCCAGTTGGGCTTGTTCCGAAACCTGCGCGAGCCGATCCGTGAGGCCATGCTGGCACCGCTGAGAACCGGGGCGGAGGTCTTCGGACTCTTGTGGGTTGCCAACAAGGCGCAGTTGGGGACCTTCACCAAGAGCGACCTGGACCTGGCGTCGTACCTGGCCATTCCCTTCTCGCTGGCCGTCCACAACGCCAACGTCTTCAAGACCTCCCAGAAGACGGTGGTGGACATGCTCATCGAGATCTGCCGTCAACTGGAGGACCGGGATCCCCTGACCCGGGGCCATTCGGCCCGGGTGGCCGAGCTGGCGGTTCGGGGCGGACGTCAGTTGCGGATGAGTCCGGCCGATCTCGAGACCCTGAGGGTGGCTGCCCTGTTGCACGACCTGGGCCGGATGGCCCTGCCCGCCGAGTTGTGGAACAAGCCGACCGAGTTGACCGACCAGGAGCGCGAGCTCGTCCGCTCGCACACCCGGCGGGCGGTCGAGCTGCTCAAACCCCTCGGGTACGTCGAGAGGGCCCTGCCCCTGGTCCTCTACCATCATGAACACTACGATGGCAGCGGTTATCCGGTGGGGCTGCGCGGGACGGCGATCCCGGTCGGCGCCCTGGTGATCGGGATGGCCGAGGCCTACGATGCGTTGACCCATGACCGGCCGCACCGCCCCGCCGTGTCACCGGCCGAGGCTCACCGGTTGCTCTCCGAGCAGGCCGGCAAGCGCTTCGACCCGCAGATCCTCCGGCCGTTCCTGCAGATGCTCGATCAGGACTCGGCTGCCGCTCCGGTCAACCCGGTGGGGTCACCGCGTTGACGGCGATCTCGAACGGGATCTTCAGGGCAGGGTCAAAGCGGCTGCCACAGTCCTGAAGGATTTCCCGAAGGATCTGGTGGCGCCCGGAAAGGCCCGTGCGCTCCAACCCCTCGATCCAGGCCACGGCCAGGGCCAGGATCCGAGAGAGCCGGGGAACCGTCGCGTCGGGTTCGCCTCCGCGAGCAAACGGTGCGCGCAGGTGACCCACGACCGCGGCGACGTCCGCCACCGCGCGAATCCGCGCCAGCAGTTCCTGAGGGGCGTCTGCCCCGAGTCGGTCCAGCTCGTGGACCCGGGCAGCCAGGTCCAGACGCTCCAGTTCGGCTGCGGACAGGCCCAGTTCCTGGCCCAGGGCCAGCCCGACCCGGGCCACCAGCTCGCCGCGGGCCCGCGACTGGACCCCGGAACGCTCCAACAGGTCCTGGAAGACGGCGATGGCTTCCTGACGGAAGGAGGCCGCCTGTTCGGCAAGGTGGGAGAGGCGGATGGCGACAGCGGACTGGGTCGCCAGGACCTGCATGAACTCGACATCGTCGTCGTCGAAGGAACCCTCGATCTTGTTGACCACCTCCAGGACGCCCAGAGGTTCGCCTTCCCAGAAGATGGGAGCAGCCACCAGCGAGCGGGTCTGGTAGCCGATCTGCTGGTCGGTCTTCTTGCTTTGACGGGGATCGAGGGCGGCGTCGCTGACCCGCAGGGTCTGCCTGCGCAGGATCGAGAAACCGGCGACGCTGCGTTCGTCCAGCGGCAGACGGACCTTCATGATCTCTTCGGCGCACGAGCCGACCGCGTGGGCGAAGTAGAGCTCGGTGCGATCCTCCGAGAGGCGCAGCACGGAGGCGCCATCCGAGCGGCACACCGTGCGCGCGCTGCCCAGGATCGCATCCAACCTCTGACGCAGGTCGCCCGGTTCGGTCATCCCCACCAGGTTTCGGGCCAGCAGTTCCAGCTTCTCGTGGGGGGTTTCCGCCTGCTCCGCCGCGCCGATGGGGCTTGCGGCGACGAAGCCGTCGATCTTCACCGAGCGGCTGACCCCCATGTTCTGGACCATGCTCAGGCGGAGCTGCCGGTCGATTTCGGGGGTCCGGGTGGCCGTGGCGAAGCGCATTCCCGACCGGGCGGGCCGCGACTCTGCGGCCTGGTGCGGCGTGTGGGCGTCGATCCGGTCGATCCGGACCGAGAAGGCCTTCTCGATGGCGCCGGGGAGATCCGGGTTGTAGGTCACCCGCGGCGAGATCGGATGCTTCGTCAGGGTGGTCAGTCGCTCCAGGGCAAAGGTGTCGGTGGGATCCTGGAGGACCACGACCAGGTGCCCTTCCTGGCGATCGACCGGGAGTGCAGGGATCTGCTCAGCCACCTCCCGGGGGATCGTCTGCGCCCAGGTGGCGCTGACCTTCTGCGACTGAAGGTTGAAGCAAGGCACTCCGGCGGCCTGGCTGGCGGCGTCCAGCCAGGTCGCCCGGTCGAACTCGCCCGCCTCGAGCAGGATCTGTTCCAGGGGGCGGCCGCTGGATTGGCTCTCGCGCTGGGCTCGGCTCAGGGCGGAGCGGTTGAGCCGGCGCCCCTGGAGCAGGATCTCCAGGGCGCGCAGGGAGATGTCCATCTGCACTTCGGATGCCCTCCGGCGGAACCTCGGGCCCTGGCAGGCCTTCGGCAGATTCTCTCGGCTTCGACTCGGGGCTCCTTCGTCCCTGGAGTCCGGAAGGAGTCGCCGAACTCGGAACAGAACCCCGAAAGCCCGACCTCTGGGGGACAGACTAGGAGGGCACCATGGGCAGTATGGGCGAGATGGGCAGACAGACCGAGGAGCAGTTGGCTCTCCTCCTGAACCTGATTCCCGGGGCCCGATTGTGTCGGGTCCAGTCCTTCCCCGAGCGTCCCCGTCCCGAGATCCTGCCGTTCGGGATCGACCTGGGCTCTGAGAAGTCGACCGAGGAGCGCCCGCACCTGCCGACCATGGTGGCCGAACTGCAGGGGCGGACGGTCCATCTGGAGTTCATCCCGGCCCCCGAGCCCGACACTTGGTGGATGAACCTGTACGTGTCGGGTTCCTCCCCGGTCCCCCTGGCGCTGACGGCTCTGAACACAGCGGGTTTCGGCCGCTCGACGAGGGTGGTCTGGCAGAGCTTCAACACGGGCGACCAGCGATTCGACGCGCTCTATGACTCGGCCAGCAGCACTCCCGACGAGGGGCGCGAGATCCTGGCGGATCCGGCCACCCGCGAGAGGATCCTGGCGATGGGCGAGATCGAGCGATTCACCCTGGAATCGCGGTTCGTCCGGTTGATCCGTCTGGTGGATGAGTTCTCGGACATCGAGGCGGAAGCCTTGAACCGCACCATCCGCGAGATGGTCCAACTGGCAGGGCACCTGGAGTCGCAGGCTGCCTTGAAGCGGTCCTAGCCCGATCGGGATGCGCTTCCTCCTGCGACCCCTGGCTCCCCTGGCGGCGTCGGCCATCCTGCTCTGGGGAGCCTGCCTGCCCGTCCGGGCGGAGACGCTCCCGGGCTCGGATCCGCGCCCCGGGATCAAGACCGAGTGGGAGGCCCGTCAGTTTTTTCGTGAGGGACGGGCCTTGCATCGCTCGGGCCACCTGGAGCGGGCGGTCGACCTCTACCGTCGAGGGCTCCAGGCCGACGCAGGGCGACTGGAGATCCTGCCCTATCTGGCCCTGGCCCTGGATGCGTTGGGCCGTTCCCGGGAGGCCCTGGAACACTATGACGCCTACCTGGCCCTGGAACCCGAGGACCTTCGGGTCCGCTTGAACCGGGTCGCCGCGTTGATCCACCTGGGGGAGGATCTCGAGGCCCTGGAGGCGCTTCGCGAGGTCGAACTGTCCGCCTCGTGGCGACCGGAGTTCCACCACCTGCGCGGAGTGGTCTTCTTGCGCCTGGAGCAGCCGGCCCGGGCCGCCGACGACTTCCAGGTGGCCTTGGCCATGCGCCCCGGCTGGACCGCGGCTTCGGTCAACCTGGCCTCGGCGTGGCGGGACATGGGACGCTCGGTGGAAGCCCTGGCCCTCCTGAACCAGGCGGTTCAGGCGTCCCCGGAAGATCCGCAGGCATGGAACAACCTCGGAGTCCTGCTGGCTCGGGAAGGGGACGTCCCGGCTGCCCATCAGGCCTTCTCGCAGGCCACCGAGACCGGGGACCTGACCCTGGCGCATCTCAACTCGACCCTCCTGGCCTCCCGGCTTGATGGGGGAGCAGCCCTCCTGGTGCAGGCCGCAGAGCTGGTCGATCGCGACCCGGACATGCAGGAGGCCCGCCTCCTGTATGCGGCCCTGCTCTACCGGGCGGGGCGCCTGCCCGAGGCCCGCCAGGAGCTCGAGGCCTTGCTGGAGCGCGCTCCCGAACATCGCTTGGGGCAGGAGTTCCTGGGGTTGGTGCTCATGCGGGCGGGAGAGGAAGGGCAGGCCCTCCCGCTGCTGGAGGCCGTGGCCGTGGCCCGACCGGAATCCGCCTGGGCCCAGCACAACCTCGCCTTGGCCTTGCGTTTGACCGGCGACCTCTCCGGGGCCCTGGAAGCGGCGCAGGCGGCCAGTGGTCTGGACCCCGCCCGCCCGGAGATCTGGTACAACCTGGGCGTCCTGCTGGACCTGTCGACCCGGCCTCGGGAGGCGGTGGCGGCTTTCGAGAAATGGCTGGAGCTGTCTCCGGACCACGCGGAGGCGGCCCTGGTCCGCGAATACGTCGAGGACCTGCGCCAGCACCTCCGGGGGGCCTTGGATCCGGGTTCCTAGTTCCGGGGGCGCGCCTTCTGGTCAGCCCGGGCCTCGGGAGGGTTCTGGGCGGCCAGACCCACGGTCTGCCGGGTGGTCATCTCCTGCTCCGGGGTGGGTCGAGGACGAGAGCGGGGGCGCAGATCGGATTCCATGATCTCCCCGTTCATCTCATCGGGCTGCAGCTTCGGGGTCTCCTTCATGTGGAGCAAATGCTCGGGTTGGAACTGGTTGGTCTGGTTGCGTCCGTTGCGTTTGGAGAAATACAGGGCGGCATCGGCGAAGCGGACCAGGTCCTCCAGGGTGTCGGCCTGGTCGGGGAAGGTGGCCACACCGCCGCTCACGGCGATGCGCAAGGGCGTCCCTTCCCAGACCAGTTCCAGGGCCTCGAGCAGGCTGTGCATCCGGTTGGCCACCACAAAGGCACCTTCCAGATCGGTCTCGGGCATGACCAGACAGAACTCCTCGCCCCCATAGCGCCCGACCAGGTCGGTTTCGCGAACCGAACGGCGCAGGATGCGGGCCACCTCCACCAGGACCTTGTCTCCACAGGGGTGGCCGTGGGCGTCGTTGAGGGACTTGAAGTGGTCGATGTCCACCATCAGCAGGCTGACCGGGTGCTTGTAGCGGTGGGCCCTGCGCATCTCTTCGTTGAGGCGATGGAACAGGTGCCGGCGGATGTAGAGGTGGGTCAGGCTGTCGGTGACGGCCATCTCATACAGACGGGCGTTGTGGATGGCCACGGCGGCCTGGTCGGCCACCTGCTGGATGATCTGCAGGTCGGCGTCGGAGAACGATTTCCCCTGGAACTTGTTGGTGATGTTCAGGACACCGATGACGTCGCCATGAACCCGCAAGGGGGCGCACAGGATCGAGTTCACCCGGGAAGTGAGTGAGCGGACGAACTGGGGACCGTCGAAGACGTTGTTGACCACCATCGGGGTTCCGGTCGCCGCCACCTGGCCGGCGACGCCTTCGCCCCGCTTCAGGCGCTTGGTGACGATCTCGCCGTTGAGGATCTTCTGCTCGGTTTCGGGGTCGATCCCCCGAACGACCTGGACGACCAGCTCATCGCTGCCCTCGTCGAAGAGCATGATCGAGCCCTTCTCGGCGTCGGCGATGGCGGCGGCCCGGCCCAGGATCTCCGTCAGCAGTCGATTGCGGTCGTCGATCACGTTCAGGGCCCGCCCGACGTCGTAGAGCATGGCCAGCTTGTTCATCTGGTAGCCCAGGTCCCGCTTGGAGGTCTGCAACTCCTGGTAGAGACGGGCATTGTCCAGGGCCGTGGCCCCCTGGCTGGCCAACAGGTAGAAGAAGCGGGCCTCGGCCTCGCTGTCGCAGGCCTTGTCCAGGCAGACCACGCCCAGGACCTCGTCCTTGGCCAGCAGCGGAACCCAGTAGCAGATTCCGGCCTGGGTCAGGTTCGCCTCCTCGAATTCCCGAGGGAAGAGCGTCTGGCCGCTGGAGTCGGCCACTGCGAAAGGTTCGCCGGCCTTCAGCAGTTGCCAGAGGATGCCTTGGCGGGGCTGGAAGCAGATCCGCTGGACCACCTCGTTGGGCAGTCCGTGGGCGTAGATCGGCTTGAACGGGCCCCTGGGCTGGCGGGCCAGCAACACCAGGGCCCGCGTGGCGCCGATCCGGTCGGACATGGCGGCCACCAGGACCTCGCTGATCTTGACAGGGTTGTCCCCTGTGAAGGCCCGTCCGACCTGGCAGATGGTGTACAGGTCGAAGGCTCGTTCTTCCAGGCTTCGGGTGTGCTGGGTCAGGTTGGCGACCTGTCGGGTCAGGGTTTCAACCTGCCGGGTCAGTTCGGTGACCGACTTCTTTTCCAGGTCCTGCTGCATGTCAGCTCCCTTTGCCTGGTGCCCAAGGCACCTGCGCACAAGGTTCGTGTCGGGGAGGGGATCTCCTCGACGGCGCGTTCATCGTCCGGGGCCCCCCCACTTGGAGGATCGCTGGTCGACCGGGCCCCTAGAACCCGACCTTGGGGTTGCAGTTCCAGCGGATCTGGCGGAAGTCGCGGGTCTCGATGACCTTCCCGGCGCGTTTCTTCTCGGTCCGGACCATTTCGTGGCTGGCGTTGACCCAGACCCGGTATTCCGTGGCCGAGGTTCCCGAGAACTCATAGACGGTCGCCTGCTGGCCGCGGACGTTTTCGGATCCGGCCACCTTCATGGTCGGATAGCTCTTCAACTCGTTGAGGATCATCGTGAACAGGGGCTGGAAGAAGGGGGTCCCCACCACGTCCGGGTGGTCCAGGCCGCGGGTGATCCGGCCCATCCCGATCTTGGCGCGCACCTTGTCGGCGGCGAAGGAGGGGTCGTAGACCACGACGCTGCCCACGTTGCGGCTGCTCCCGCGCAGCACCTCGGTCCGAATCCTGGGCCCGGCCAGCGAGACCGAGTAGTCGAACTTCAGGACCCCGCGTTCGCTGGAGTAGTCGTATTTCAGGGTATAGTCCTTGGCCGACTCGATGCGGGCCTTCACGGCGTTCCAATCGCCGGCGGGAGCGGCCTGGGCCTGGACGGCCAGGCTGAGGACGAAGGCCACGGCCACGGCCAGGGCCAGGGTGAGGTTTCGGTTGAGACGGAACATGGGGAAGCCTCCATGATTAACTTGCACCAGGGCAGCGCGCCGTTCAACGAAGCTTGGCCCATCCCTGCCAGGTTGGGAGGTCGGACCCCTTTGGAGAGCGCAGGGTTTCCCGGCAGGGGGGAGGATCTGCTATCCTGGGACAATCATGGACAAGTTCAAGAAGATTCTGCTGCTCCTGGCGGGCAACCCGCTGTTCTGGATTCTCCTGATCGTGGGCTCCTTGCTGCTGTTCATCTACCTGTTCGAGCGCGTTCCCAGCTTTGGGGTCAACAAGGTCTATCACATCTTCGACTGAGGCCGGCGCTCAACCGTTCTCCGCGCGGGCAGCCAGTTCGGCCCATCGGTCCAGGGCCTGGGCCAGTCGGACCTGGAGGCCTTCCAGCTCGCAGTACATCGAGTGGAGCCGCTCCGCGTCGCTGGAGGGCGCCGCCAGGGCCTGCTCGAGGACGAGGCGGCGCTGATCGCCCCTCTCGATCTCCTGCTCCAGGGCCTGGAGTTCCCGGGTCTCCTTGTAGGAGAGCCTGCGGTCGCGGGAAGGGGCTCCCGGGGAAGGCGCCGGGGCGCGAACCCGCGGCGGGGTCGGGGGCCTTTCCTCTTCGGCCAGCGTCTGGCGCAGGGTTTCGTAGTCGCCTGGGAACTCCGAGGGCCCCCCGACTCCGAAGTGGAACAGGCGGTCGACCGTCCGGTCCAGGAAGTAGCGGTCGTGGCTGACGACCACCAGGATGCCCGGGAAGTCGTCCAGCCAGGCCTCCAGACGGACCAGGGTCGGCAGGTCGAGGTCGTTGGTCGGCTCGTCCAGCAGCAGCAGGTTGGGGGCACCCAGCAGGACGCGCAGCAGCTCCAGCCGACGCCTCTCGCCTCCCGAGAGCCTGTGGATCGGGGTGTGCTGCATCGAGCGCGGGAACAGGAAGTTCTCCATCAGGGACTCGGCGGTGATGCGCGAACCATCTGGCCGGGTGAGGACTTCGGCCACCTCACGGACGTAGTCGACCGCCCTGGTCTCCTCGGGCAGGTCGCCCGAGCGCTGGGCGTAGTAGCCTGGAACCACGGTGGGACCCATCTCCACCCACCCCTGGTCGGGTTCCACGCGGCCCGCCACCAGATCCAGAAGCGTGGTCTTGCCGCAGCCATTGGGCCCGACCAGTCCGATCCGGTCTCCCCCCTGAAGCTCCAGCGTGAACTCGCGCAGCAGGGGTCGACCCTCGTAGCTCTTGCTCAGTCCGTGCAGGAGCAGGCCCTTGCGGCCCAAGCGGGACGCAGTTCCAGCCTGTTCCAAGGCCAGCTCACCTCGGGTGGACCGGGGGCCCTGTTCCAGCATGGCCAGGATCCGCTCCTGACGGGCCTTCTGTTTGGTGGCCCGGGCGCGCGGCCCGCGCTTGAGCCACTCCATCTCGCGTCGCAGGAGGTTGGAGCGCTTCTCGGCCGAGGCGGCCCGGAGCTTCTCCTGGTGGTCCTTCTCCTGCAGGTAGGAGGCGTAGTTCCCTTCATGGAGTTGGACGCACCCCTGCTCGACTTCCAGGATGCGTCGGGTGACCCGGTCCAGGAAGTAGCGGTCGTGGGTGATCATGACCAGGGCCCCGGCGAAGTGCCGCAGGTATCCCTCCAGCCAGTCGATGGCCGCCGTGTCCAGGTGGTTGGTGGGTTCGTCCAGCAACAGCAGGTCGGGCTCGGAGATCAAGGCCTCGGCCAGCGCGACCCGTTTGCGCTGTCCCACCGAGAGGCTGCCCACGCGGGCCTCCATGTCCGGCAGGCCCAGCCGGGTCAGGATGGTCCGGGCCCGGGTGTGGAGATCCCAGGCCCCCAGGGCCTCCAGTCGTCCCGCCAGCTCGGAGACCTCCGCAGCGAAACGCCCCTCGGGGTCGCCCTTGGAAAGGCGCCGACACGCCTCTTCGTGGGCGCGGAGCAGATCGATGGCCTCCGATTGCGAGTGGTACAGGGCATCCAGGACCGAGAGCTCGGAAGCGAAGGTCGGGGATTGGGGGAGGTAGCCCACCCGGACCCCCGAGGCCACGCTCCGGCGTCCGCGGTCGACGGGTTCGACTCCGGCCATCACCCGCAGCAGGGTGGTCTTGCCCGAGCCGTTGCTGCCCAGGATGCCCAGCCGCTCACCCGGCTCCACCGTCAAGGTGACGTCCTGCCAGAGGGGCTCGGTTCGGAACTGGCGGCTGATGTTTTCGAGGCGGAGGATCGACATGGCCCCTGGTTGGGCGTCGAGGCGCTCGGCTCCTCTTCGAAAGGAGGCCGGCGCTGCCGGTTGCCCTGGACACCCTCTGGGCATCTCGGGGGCAGAACATGGCGACATCGATGAACGGAACCGCGGAGACCTCGGAGAACGGCAAGGGCGAACGGGTCGGTCCTCGTGCCCCCGAGGGCGTGCTCTTGAGACCGGGATCCAGAGCCGCGAATGCATCCAGACCTCCTGCGCCCTCCGTGGTTCAGCCAGGGGCCATGGGTGTCATCGGGGTCAGCGGGAGGCCAGCCAGACCAGGGCGGCGCTGAGGGCGCTCAGACAGGCCAGGAGCAGGGCCGGCCCCAGGGCCAGGAGGGGAAAGGCTCGGGCCAGGGCCGTGCGCGAGGCCTCTTCCAGGCGGGCCGAGGCGGCTGCCAGCCGTTCGGGGAGGTCCCCGTGCTCTTCGCCCTTTTCGACTTCGGCCAGGACCTCGGCACTCAAGAGCCCCGTGGGCGCCAGTGAATCCAGGACGGGCTCCCCCTTCTCGATCCGGCCCGCCGCGTGCATCAGGGCCATGGTGTGCGTGGTGCTTCCGGTGCACCCGGCGGCCAGGAGTGCCCCGCGGTGGGCGGGCAGCCCGGAACGCAGCAGAGGACCCAGGGCCTTGAGGAAGCGCTCTCCCGCCTGAAGCCGCAGGGCGCTGCCGATCAGGGGCAGGCGGTCCAGAAGGCGGTCGGCTCGGCGGCTGAACCAGTGCCTGCGCTGCAGCCTCTTCAGGGTCATCCCCAGGGGGAGCGCCAGCAGGGCCGTCCCCGTCAGGCTCAGGCCCAACGCCGATCCGAAGCCTGCGGGTCCCGGCGGTCCTCCCAGCAGGGCCAGGCACAGCGCCGCCACGACCAGGGCCAGAAGCGGGCAGGTCCAGCCGGCCGTTCGGAGCCGCCGGCGTCGGGCGCGGTGCTCTGCCTCCAGCGAGTCCGACAGGGTCCTGAGCAGCTCGTCCAGCAGTCCGGCCTCCTCGCCTGCAGCGACCATGCCCAGCTCGTAGGGCGTGAAACAGTCCGAGAAGCGGGCCAGGGTTTCGGCCAGGCCCTGGCCGGAGCCCAATGCCTCGTGCAGCGGGCCGGCCAGGGCCGGCATGAAGGCCTGGGCAGACGCCTCGACAGCTCGGCGGATGGGCTCGCCGCGCTCCAGACGTCCGGCCAGGTCGGCGAAGAAGGCCGCGCGCTGCGAGGTGGTGGCGGCCTCCTGCTCCGGCTCGGGCCGGGGGATCTCGGTGGACAGGTCGGCGCCGCCTTCGGGCGCCGGCGTCGCGGGCTCCACCTCGGGGATCGCCTCCTGGGCTGGCGCCGGGCGTTCCTCCTTGGCCAGGACGCTGACCGGAAGCCAGCGCAGGGCGACTCCGGTTCCCAGGAGGATGAAGTCGTTCGGGCGCAGGAAGGTCCCTCGGGGAATGGGTTGTCCGTTGACGTAGATCTCGCGATTGGACTTGGGAAGCAGGACCGGCAGCTTCTCGTACCATTCGATGGAGGCGTGGACCGGGGACAGGGCGGGGCTGGCCATGTGCAGGTCGCATTCCGGCGAGCGGCCGATGGTCATCGCGACCCGACGCAGGGGATAGCGGGTACCCGCAAACCCCGGGCCATGGAGCAGTTCCAGGCAGCCCATGAAGGGTTCCGGGTCCGGGAGCTCCTCTTGGGAATCTCGGACCTGGACCACCAGGGCGCCCATCTGGATGAGGGTGCCGTGGACCAGGAGGGCCCCCGAGGAGGCGGGTTCACCATTGATCCGGGCGGGACTGGTGAAGGACCTGTTGGAGAATTCGTAGCAGTCCTGGTCCGCGCGCCACTTCAGCAAGGCATGGACCCTGGAGACGCTGGGTTCGTCGAACTCCACGGTCGAGTCCCCGTCCGCACCCGGCCGACCCAGCGTGATCGGGTCTCCACGCAGGTAGAAGACGCGACCGGCGTCCAGACCCTCCTTGGCGACCAGCTTGAACCTTCCCACCTGGCGACTCTTCCGCTTCCAGGGCGGCCGACCTTCCCGGAGGGTCAGACCTCGGGAAGCGGCCACTCCAGGATGCGCTCAGGCGCGGTCACGCCGGCGGCAGCCAGGCTCCGGGCGCAGTGGACGTTCACCTGGGCCAGGCCCGAGTGGAGGTTCTCGAAGTGCTCGACGGCGGCGTCCAGTCGGCCCTTCCAGTCGGGTGAGCCCTCCCGGATGTAGGCCGGGTGCGAGCGACGACCGTCATGGAAGGCGACCTCCAGGACGAAATAGTGGCCAGGCTCGCTCATCTCAGTTGGCCCCGGTCCCCAGGATGCGGTGCTCGTCGGCGCTGACCGAGCATTGCAGATCGCCCAGGTAGCCGATCTCGTCCTCGGTCAGGTCGGGGTGCAGGGGCTTGTACCCCGTGTTGTGCCACAGGTCGGCGGCCAGGCTGGCGTTCAGGGTGGTCAACTGCACTTCGCATGGGACCCCCTGGTGGACCACCGTGTAGGTGATGCAGCGGTAGGGGCGCAGGCGCTTCTTGGGATTGGCGTAGAAGTTGTCCTTCTCGAAGAGGTTCTCCTTGCCGAAGCGCTCCTCGAGGCGGTCCATCACCTGCTGCAACTGACGGGGATCGCGCACGGTGATGCGCCCGCCCACGGCGTCGGGCATGTCGGCCAGGCAGTAGTCGGGCCGCGGGGCCTTGCCGTCGTTACCCCTCTGCATCCGGTCGATCTTGTCGGCCATCCCCGCGGCGCTCTTGGCGCGGGCATTCACCGCAGGAAAGCCTCCCGAGGTGGGGAGATCGGCCACCAGGGCCTCCAGTTCCCCGGTCAGTCCGGGCAGGACCTCGGTCCGCAGGACGCTGGCGTGGGCCTTCAGGCGACCCCATTCCTCCTCGGATTCGGGCTGTCCCATGGCGAAGAGCTCCGGGTCCCGGTCGATCAGTTGCTGGCGCAGCCGCTGAGGACCGGGGACCCCGTCGCGGTTCCCCAGTTCAGCCCCGGAGTCGGTCAGGAGCGGGACTTCGGGGTTGAAGGTCAGCTCGACCAGGTTGCCCAGGCCGCTGGGGCCGACCGGGCAGAGGCTGGCCATCCGGTCCAGGTGTTCGAGGACGACCGGCCGGGACTGCACGTCCTTGAGGTAGGCCACCAGGTTCATGGGGTGGTCCTTGTCCAGGATGAAGGCTTCCACCACGCGGGCCAGGATGGGGTGCTGCTCAAGGCCCTGCCGGACCGCGCCGATGGCCTGGGCGTCGGCCGGGGCCAGGTCGGGAGAGGACGGCAGTCCGGTTTCGACTTCCGGTTCCAGCAGGACCATGGAGGAGGGCACGTCGAGGCCGCTGCCCGGGTTGGTCGACGCGACCAGAGCCGGACGCAGGGGGGCCATGCCCGGGTCGGAGGGCAGGGGGCCTTGGGGTTCGGGTTCCATCGCCAGAGGCGGGGCCAGGGGAGCGCCCAGGCGGACCTGGTCGGCCTGCTGCGAGGGCTCGAAGGCCGGGGCAGGGGCCGGCGGACGCACGGCATGGAGCCGGGAAGAGGGGGCTTCGATGCGGAGATCGGGTGAAATCTTCATGGTCTGGCGGGATTATCACGCGACATGAAGGCCGAGTCAAGGGCGCCTCGCCCCCAGGGGGCCCGGCTTCAGGATCGACCTTTGCCGCGACCTGAAGAGAAGGCCTTGTCCCGGGCGCGTAGAATTCGACACGGCGACAGGCACATGCCGGGGGAAGGACGCTGGCACGGGGAGGTCTTGGTTCTGATGCAGGCTCGGGCGACGCTATCCATCCGGTGCGATCCATGGCGGGCCGGGTTCGAGGTGGGGGAGAGGCTGGCTTCGCTGAAGCCCGAGGTCGTGTTCCTCTTCTGCACCATCCACTACGAGGAGGACTTCCTGGGCCTCCTGGAGGGACTTGAAGAAGGACTGGGCGTCTCCGGGACCCTGGTCTTCGGATGCACGGGCGACAGCGTCCTGATGGGAGGCGAG
Source organism: bacterium UBP9_UBA1432 (assembly GCA_002329445.1). GTDB lineage: Bacteria > Vulcanimicrobiota > Xenobia > Xenobiales > Xenobiaceae > Xenobium > Xenobium purgamenti. The sequence continues at coordinate 16,203 of DCTU01000245.1, read as the reverse complement.
ATCGCCACCGTCGGGGTGGCCGGCATGGGGGTGACATCCGAGGGAGCCTTCAAGTGGTCGGTCCAGGTCGAGTCCGGAGCCGAAGACGGCCCCCAGGCCGCCCGGCAGGCCGCCGAACGCCTCATCGGTGATCTGGGAGGCCGCCCGGATGTCGCCTTCGTCCTGGCCGACGGAGTCCACGCTGGAGGGATCCGCTCGGACGGGGCGGAGATGGTCGAAGCGCTCAACCAGGCTTTGGGCTGTCCCCTGATGGGAGGGCTGGCCGGAGATGACCGGCAGTTCCGGCGCACCTTCGTCCTGGCCCACGGTCAGGCCTGGCCTTCTGCGGTGGCCCTCCTGGGGGGGCGGGGTCCGGTTCGCAGCGCCATCCATTCAGCTTCGGGGTTCACCCCCCTGGAAGAGGTGGGCGTCGTCGAGGAATCCGAAGGGAACAAGCTCCTCCGGATCAACGGCATGCCTGCCCAGGAGTTCCTGCGGGGTCGGCTGGGAAAGGCGGCCAGCGAAGGGGATGTGGGAACCATGCCCCTGGCCTTGTCGGTCCCCGGAGGCGACTTCGTCCTGCGGACGCCTCGGGGCTTCGATCGTCAGACCGGGGCCCTGCATGTCTCCGGGAACCTGCTGCCGGGCACCGAGATCCGCCCCTGCGAGGTCGACCCGACCTTTGCCACCGAAGGCGTGCGCGAGGACCTCGCTCGACTGGATTCGGTGGACTTCAAGCCGGACTTCGCATTGAGCGTCACCTGCGCAGGTCGGCGTTGGCTCTTCGGCCAGAGCTACGACCTGGCGGTCCGCGAACTGGGAACCCGCCTGGCTGGTCTCCCCATGGTCGGGTTCCTCTCGTTCGGCGAGATCGGGCCGTTCATGGAGCACGACGGGAGCATGTCCCCTTCCTACTACCACAACACGACCCTGGTCCTGGGCGCCTTTGGTGGCTGAGCCCCGGCTCTTCGCCGCGGCGCCGGGGGCGCCGGAGGGGTTCGTGCTGCGCCATTCGCTGCGCCTGCGAGAAGTCCGGACGCATCCCTTTGCGCTGTGGGCCAGGACCGTGGAGGAGGCCTGTCGCCTGCTGCCCGGGCCGGCCGACCGACTGGTCGGGCTGGTGGTCACCCCGGGGGACTTTCCCCGGGTCGAGCCCCTGGAGGGTGGGCTGCATCACCTGACGCTTCCGGCCGAGGTGGTGGTTTCCAAGGAGGTGGTCCGCCTTCTTCTGGACATGCTCGAGCAGCTCGAGTCGGCTCGCCAGGAGGTGCACCGTGTGACCCTGGAGCTGGAGCGCTGGCGCAACGACCTGCAACGCCACATCACCGAGCAGGCCGAGTTCCGCGAGAACCTCATGCGCGAAATCGCCGAGCGCCGGACCGCCGAGGAGGCGGCCCGGCAGAGCCAGCGCTGGCTGGAGGCCATCTACGACTCGGTCAGCGAGGGCATCACCCTGCACGACCTCGCCACCGGCGTGGTCCTGGAAGGGAATCGCTGCGCCCGTCGGATGATGGGGAGGGAGGACCTGGACGGGCTGCCCCTGGAGGACCTGGTGGCGACCCCGGGGGCCCTGGCCGAGCTGCGCTCGGCGGGCGAGGAGCCGCGAGTCCTGGAGTGGGCCCTCCGGGGGGCGGGCGAGGACCTGCTGTGGGTGGAGGCCAGCCTGCGCCGGACGCGGATCGGCGGGCGCGAGGTCGTGCTGGTGACCAGTCGGGACATCACCGAGCGCCGCGCCGCCGAGCAGGAACGCCGCCGACTGGAAAACCAGATCCAGCACACCCAGAGGCTGGAGAGCCTGGGGGTGCTGGCAGGAGGGGTGGCCCACGACTTCAACAACCTGCTGATGGCCATCCAGGGGAATGTGGACCTGGCCATGCTGGATCTGGACACGGACTCGCCGGTCCGGCTGCCCCTGCGGGAGGCCCTCCGCGCCTCTCAGAGCGCTTCGGATCTCTGTGGACAGATCCTGTCCTACTCGGGTCGAGGTCGTTTCGATCTGGAACCTTTGGACCTGAGCGTCCTGGTCAGCGAGCTGGGGCGGATGTTCGGGGCCTCGATCCTCAACAAGGCCAGCCTGGTCTGGAACCTGGATGCCGGCCTGCCCCAGGTCATGGGCGACGCCACCCAGTTGCGTCAGATCGCGATGAACCTGATCCTCAACGCCGCCGAAGCCCTGGGAGAGCAGTCCGGCGAGATCCGGATCTCGACCCGGCTGCATCACTGTACGCGCCGGGAGCTGGGTCAGGCCTTGCTGGGCGAACTCTGCCAGCCAGGAGACTTCGTGGTCCTGGAGGTGGAGGACACCGGTTGCGGGATGGACGAGCCGACGTTGCGTCGGATCTTCGAGCCCTTCTTCACGACCAAGGTCCTGGGACGGGGCCTGGGGTTGGCCGCCGTCCTGGGGATCGTCCGAGGCCATCGCGGAGCCCTGCGGGTGGACAGCAAGCCTGGAAAAGGCACCCGATTTCGGGTCCTGCTCCCCCCTTTCATCGAGAGTGCAGCGTCATCCCCGTCTGAAGCGGCCTCGGGAGAGTTTCCATCGGGTTGGTCGGGGACGGGAACCGTCCTGGTGGTGGACGACGAGGAGCTCTTGCGGACCCTCCTGACCCAGATGCTGGAGCGCCACGGTTTCCGGGTCCTTCTGGCGTGCGATGGCCAGGAGGCGCTGCGGGTCTTCCAGAAGAATCCGCGGATCGATCTGGTCCTGTTGGACCTGCGCATGCCCCGCATGGACGGGTTCGAGACCTGTCAGGCCTTGCGCGTCCTGGATCAGGAGGTCCCCATCCTCATGATGAGCGGCCACCAGGACAGCGCCCTGGTGGCTGGGAAGGCAGCCTTGGGAATCCAGGGTTTCCTCCAGAAGCCGTTCCGATCCAGGGAACTGCGGGATCTTCTCCGCCAGGTCCAGAATCCGGCCGATCGGCAGGAGGGAAGGTAGCCCGGTCGGCGGACGCGAATCGGTCCCGCCATGTTCCCCCTCCTCCTGCGCGTCGCTGGGGTCGGGCTGTTGGCCTGGGCCTCCCTGGCTGCCGCGATCTGGCAGCCCGCCTTTCTGCTGGTTCCCTTCCTGGTCGCCTGGATGATGCGGGCCTGCGCTCCCGGCTCGGGACCCGAACGCTGGGCCATTCCGCTTCTGAACGGCCTTCTCGCCTGGGTGGTCGCCACGCCGACCGACCCGGGCACTCTTCCCGTCCGGGACTTCCTCAACCACGGGTTGGTCAACCAGCACCTGGCCTTCTGGCATCCCTGGCTGTGGGCATGGTCGGTGCTGGCCGGGGGGGCCGTCGTGAGCCTCCCGACCCGCTGGCTGCGGCCGATGGCCGGCTGGATCCTCGGTCTGGTGATCGCGGGGTTCCTGCTGCAATCCGCGCTGCTCAATCCGGCGTTCTTTCTCGGGATGGCGCAGGATTCGGGGATGGGCATCACCTACAACGACAACTCCACCTACCGGCAGGTCTACCACCGGGTCGTGGCTGGGCAGGCCTACTATCCGGCCTACATCGAGAGCTTCATGCTGCTGCGTCCGCCCACCGACTCCACCCCGGCCTATGCCTTCGGCTATCGCCTGCCGGGTAGCTTCCTGATCTGGAAGTACCTGACTTCAGGTTACCCTCTGGGGGTCCCCATCCTGTTCCTGGCTCTGTGCGCCGGGTCGATGGTGGCGGTGTATCGGGCGGGCCGGTGCTGGCTTGAACCCGAGCAGGCCGTCCTGGCGCCGGTGCTGCTGGGGCCGATCCTGACCTACGGGATCCCCGGCTGGCATCTCCTCATGGCGGATTACTGGGCGATGTTCCTGTTCCTCCTCGCCCTGCCCTGGTTCGCCTTGGGAAGGGTGGGACCGGCTGCCCTGTTGCTTTCGGTCTCCACCACCATCCGGGAGTTCATGCTGGCTCCAACCCTCCTGTTCCTGCTGGCCGGCCTGGGCGACGCCCGCCTGCGGCCGCGTTGGATGCTGGGGCTTCCGCTGGCCTCCTGCCTGGTGGTCCTGGGGGCGCATCTCTTCGTCGTGAACACGGCCTTCCCAGAGATGGCTCACGGCGGTGCCGTGGTCGGATATCGCGGGGAGGGATTCGTCTTCCTGGCCCGCATGCTGCATTTCGGAGCTCCGTTCTACGCGCGCTGGGACCTGATGCTGCCCGTCGTGTTCTGCTTCGCGTTCGTGGGCTTCTGGGGGCTGCCGTGGCCCATGCGGATCCTCCTGGGGGGACATCTGCTGGCCTTCTTCATCTTCGCCTGGCTCTTCGGGGAGGGGGTCCGCACCTATTGGGCCATCATGGTCCTTCCCGTCGTCATGATCCTGGCCGGTTGGTTCCTCACCGTGAGATGGGGGAGACCGGGGGACCCTGGAGGGGAGGACCGGACATGAGGCGTCGCTGGCGGCACCTGCTCCTCCTCGCCCTCTTCGCGCTGGGACTGGCTTGTGGCCAGGGAGAACGCGGCCCGGTCCCTTCGGCCCGCTTCCTGTCCGGNNGGGATCCCCGCTCCGCCTGCACCCATCCCCCCCCGCGCCCCCTTCGCGGTCCATCAGCCGACCTCCCAGATCGTCTGGGAGCTGCCCACGGGCAACGGAGTCCTGCGCGGGGGCGTCCAGCGCTTTCGGGGGACCCTCGACCTGGTCGGGGAGGACCCCGCCCGCTCGTCCCTGCAGCTCGAGCTCGACCTCGAGAGCCTCTACTCGGACGATCCGGCCTGGACCCGGCGCCTCCAGGCCCCGGAGGCCTTGGACGTGGGCCATCATCCCAAAGCCGTCTTTCGCACCCGGTCGGTGGTCCGGGCCGGCGAGGAGTTCGAAGTCACCGGCGATCTGACGCTTCACGGTGTGACTCGCCGCTTCACCTTCCCGGCCTCGGTCTGGGTGCAGCCTCTTCGGAGTCGGGCCGAGGCTGAGTTCAGCCTGGACCTCGGGGAGTTCGGCCTGAGGCAGGGCGCAGGCCCTGAGGCCCCGGCCCTGGACCGGGTCGTGCTGCGGGTGGTCCTGGAAGCCGGGCCGGCCCCTTGAGGTTTCCGCCTCACAGAGCCGGCCACCCCCCCTCCCGGCGCTGGCGGAGGCTGCGGGCCAGGTCGTCCAGCCTTCCCCGGCACTCGGACCTGACGCAGTAGCCCATGCGCTGGTAGGCCAGGCAGGTCTGGTCCGCCAGTCCGTCGGTCCCGCCGAGGACCAGTCCGGCGAAGAGCCGGACGTAGAAGTCCGCCCTCAGGGTCGGGTCGAAGAGGGCAGGGCGTCGAGAGGTGCCTGTCAGGAGGGAGACCCGTGCGGCCGTGAGCTGGGCGATGTGCCGAGGGGGCCACCCCAGCGTCAGCAGGGTGCGCGTCACGAGTTGCAGCCCCGCAGGACACAGGAGCCGGGCCTGTGGGGACAGCAGGCCTTCCACGCAGGCCGGCAACCGAGGGGGGCGCGCCGGAGCGACCGCGGCGCCGGAGTCGTACCATGCATGGAAACGGGCCAGGAAGGATCCCTGGTAATGATGCAAGAGACGCTGCATGCCGGCCGTCTGCTCGGGGATCCGGGTCCTGGCGCGGCGCGCCAGCCGGGCGGCCCGGGCGGGATCCCGCATCAAGGCCAGCCCCGTTTCCTCGTCCAATCCGGCCAGAGGCACCGCGACCAGATCCTGCTGCGCCGGTCCTTCCTGGCCCCGGCTCCAGGCCAGTCGCTGCGGTTTGAGGTAGGGGCCGAAGGGGACCCGGATGCTGCGGATCTGCAACGGGTCGGCGTACTCCGAGAGGTCCAATGAGATGATCTCCCGCCCTCCGGGACCCGGGTCGATTTCGACCGCGGTGAGCCGCAGGGGGGGACCTTCGACCTCGCGGCAGCGCCGCAGGACCTCGTGGCCCAGGAACTCCATCACCATCCCCAGGCCTCGGAAGGCCTCCGCCAGCGAGGCCGGCACGGGGGGGGGCAACGGCACGGTGGGCCGGATCCCCGCTCGACCTCCCAGGGCCTGGAGAGCCTTCATCACGAGGGAATCGCGTCGCAGCTTCCAGACCAGGTGGTGGCCCCGGCCGCTCAGGAGGTGGAGGGGGCGGATTCCATGCTGCCCCAGAACGCTCTTCAGAGCCTTCAGGGCGGGTCGCTGGGCTTCGAAACAGGCCTG
>DCTU01000245.1:0-10030 GCA_002329445.1 bacterium UBP9_UBA1432 | reverse complement strand
AACCAGGCGCAGGTGCTCGGGCCCTGCGCACCCATGTCCAGATACTGCCGGATCCGTGCCCGGACGAAGGGGTCGCGGAGATAGTCGGCTGCCAGCACGGAGACTCCTCTGGCTTCCAGCGTGGCATCGGGGGGGCTTCCGGGCTATGACCGGAGTCAGCGCGTCATGCGTATCCCTCGAAGTTGGGGCGCCGAGGGAGACCCGGCATGGTCATCAGCTCGCCGCACACCGGGACCAGGAATCCGGCGCCCGCCAGCAAGCGGATTTCGCGCACGTGGATCCGAAAGCCGCGGGGAACCCCGACGGCGGTCGGGTCGTCGGAGAGGGAAAGAGGCGTGCGGGCCACGCAGATCGGAAGGCGCTCTGCCCCGTCCCGGACGCAGTCGGCCAGATCCTCCCGAGCTCGCGGTGAGAGTTCGAAGCCCTCTCCCCCGTAGACCTCGCGGACCAGGGCCTCCAGCCGCTCTTCGAAGTTCATCCCTGGGACCTGGAAGGTCTTGAATTGCGACAGGGCGCAGGTCTGGGAACCTTCCAGGACCCGCTCGGCCAGCTCCATCGTCCCCGCCCCTCCCTCCTGGAAGGCGCGGACCTTCGCGGCGGAATAGCCTTCCGATGCCAGGGCTTCGAGCACCGTGACGATCTCATCCGGTGGGTCGCTGTCGTGCTGGTTCAGGGCCGGCACCACGGGGATGCCGAAGCGGGTCACCAGGTCCAGGTGGAACAGGGCGTTGGGAAGTCCCCGGCGCACCGCCTGGGGGTCGGGGTCGGCCAGGCGCTCCTTGGGGACGCCCCCGTGATAGCGCAGCCCCTGCAAGGTCATGAGGACCACGGCGCAGCAGGGCTGGACCTGGGCCAGGGGGCAGAAGAGATCGACGAACTTCTCGCCTCCCAGATCGGCACCGAAGCCGGCTTCCTGGATCACGAAGTCGGCGCCTTGCAGGGCCGCACGGGTGGCCAGGACCGAACTGGTTCCGTGCGCGAGATTCGCGAAAGGTCCGGTGTGCACCAGGGCAGGGCTGCCCGCGCGGGTCTGGACCAGGTTGGGTTGAAGGGCCTCTTCCAGGAGCGTGGCCAGGGCCCCGTCGACCTGAAGCTCTCGGGCCTGGATGGACTTGCGCTCGGCCGTCCTCCCGACCACCATCCGCCCCAGCCTCTGGCGCAGCTCCTCGGGGGTGCGGGCCAGCGAGAGCACGGCCATGATCTCGCTGGCGGCGGTGATGTCAAAGCGGTCTTCGCGGGGGACTCCGCCCCCCGGGCCGCCCAGTCCGACCACCACCTTCCTCAGCGAGCGATCGGAGAGGTCCTGGACCCGTGGCCAGCTCAGGCGTCGGGGATCCAGACCCAACGGGTTCCCAAAGTGCATGTGGTTGTCCAGGGCTGCCGACAGCAGGTTGTGGGCGGCCGTCACGGCATGGGAGTCCCCGGTGAAGTGGAGGTTGATCCGCTCGGAGGGGACCAACTGGGCCTGTCCCCCTCCCGTGCCGCCGCCCTTCATCCCGAAGACCGGCCCCATGGAGGGCTCGCGCAGACAGACCGCCGCCGAGACCTGTCGTCGCCGCAGGGCGTCGGTCAGCGCGATGGCGACGGTGGTCTTGCCGATCCCTGCCGGGCTGGGAGACATGGCCGTCAGAAGGACCAGGCGGCCTCGTTGCGGGCGGTTCAGGGCTTCCAGGGGGATCTTGGCCCGTCCCGGGCCCCAGAGGTGCAGGTCCTGGGGGGCCAGCCCCAGGTCTGCCGCGACTTCCTGAAGTGGTCTCATGGGGCGGCTCTTCTCGCCTCTCGCTTCCGCCTCCTCGTGCGCTCAGGCAACCTGAGGAGCGATTCAGGCTCCCGACCTCGGGCAGCGTCGGCCTGCACTTTCTTCCTGACACGCCTCGAATCCACCCAGCACCTCCAACACACCCTCGGTCACCCGCTCCTGGCGCAGGCGCTGGTCACGACGAGTCAACTCCCGGAGCTTCTCGTCCAGATTCCGCTCCGCCGCCTGCATGGCGTGGAAGCGGGCAGCGTTTTCGGCGGCCAGGGCTTCGGCACAGGCCCGGTACAGGGTCAGGAAGAGGTGCTGTCGCAGGAGGCCCGGCAACAGCTTGTCGGCGGGTTGGGGGCACCACGGGAGGGTCGAGCCCGTCCAGGGACGTCGGGAGACATCGCGGAGCCACTCGGGGTCGACCGGGAGAAGCCGCAGGCGCACTGGATGAGGGGGGCCTCCGGGGGCGGGACGCTGGTGGATCACCACCAACCGCTGCAACACGCCAACTCGGCTCCATTCCTCCATTCTGGACAGCAGGTCCTGGACGGCCGGGGCCAGGGCCTGGAGGGTGGTGATCCCCGGACGCTCGGCGTCCACCTGCACTCCTGCCTCGCACAGGGCCGAAGCCAGTCGCGAGCCCACGGCCAGAAGCGGAACCGGCACGGGGTCGGTCCGCCTCACGAAGTCGGTCAGGCTCTCGTGATAGGCGCCACACAGACCGTGGTCGGAACCCAACACGATTCCCGCGGTGAGAGGCTCTTCGGTCTCCTGGCTCCAGTCCGGGAGAGCCCGGTCTTGCAGGGCCAGGCTCAGGCCCCTCTCCAGGATTTCGACGGACTCGCCCAGGCCGGCGGCGGCGCGCTCGAACCGGTGCATCGAGGCGGCCGAGAGCAGCTTGAGGCTGCGGACCAGCGAGCCGAGCTCCTTCAGGCCGTGCAGCCGTCTCTTCAGATCCTGGTCTCCGGACACGGGGTCTCCGATCGGGTCAGGGCCCGACGGGCCAGACCCTTGAGGTCTTCGAGGTCGGATGCTCCCAGCTTCTGGCCGCTCCGGAGGCGCTCTTCGAGATCGGGGAACTCCTGGGGCAGAAGCTCGCGGACCAACTGCTGGACCCGAACCAGGCGCGCCTCGTCCACACCGTCCATGATCCCTTCCACGGCGGCCAGCAGGATGGCCATCTGCTCGCTGAGCTTCCAGGGGTCGTCGCGAGGCTGCCGCAACACCTCCCGGACCGCCCGGCCACGGGTCAGGGCCTGGCGGGTGGTCGCGTCCAGGCGCGTGCTGAACCGTGAGAACATCTCCAGCTCTGCGAATTGCGCGCAGGCCAGGCGCAGGTCGGCAGCCACGACGCGGTAGCCGGGGGCCTGGGCGTCCGCCCCCACGCGCGAGACCGACAAGCCCACATCGACGGCCGGCAGGAAGCCTTTGGCGACCAGATCCGTGGACAGCACGATCTGTCCGTCGGTGATCGAGACCAGGTTGGTGGGAATGTAGTCGGCCAAGGCCCCGGCTTCGGTCTGCAGGATCGGCAGGGCCGTCAGCGATCCTCCCCCCAGCTCCGGGACGAGCCGGGTCGAGCGCTCCAGCAGACGTGAGTGCAGATAGAAGATGTCTCCCGGATAGGCTTCCCGCCCCGGGGGGCGGCGCATCAGGAGCGAGATCTCCCGATAGGCGCGGGCGTGGTGGCTCAGGTCGTCGTACACCACCAGGGCGTCCTGTCCCCGGTCGCGAAAGAACTCCGCCATCGTGGTGGCGGCGAAGGGGGCCAGGTACTGCATGCCGGGCGGGCTGTCCGAGCCGGCCACCACGACCACGGTGCGTGAGAGGGCCCCGAACCGGCGCAGGTGCTCGAGCACGGTGGCGACCTGGTCGGCTGACTGGCCGACCGAACACCAGACGGCCACGACGTCTTCCTGGTTGCGCAGGGCATCCAGGGCCAACGAGGTCTTCCCGGTCTGCCGGTCCCCCAGGATCAGTTCGCGCTGGCCGCGACCCACCGGGACCAGGGCATCGACGATCTTGATCCCCGTCTGCAACGGAGTCCGGACCGGGGCTCGGCCGGCGGGCCCTGGAGAGGCCTTCTCGATCGGGCCGTGCTCCTGAGCCACCGGGGGGGCGCCGCCGTCCAGGGGACGTCCCAGGGGGTCGACCACCCGCCCCAGCAGTGAGGGGCCGATCGGAACCTCCAGGACACGCCCGCTGCGGCGAACCTCGGTGCCCGCTGCCGGTTCCCGGACGTCCAGGAGGAGGGCCTGCACCGCCTCGGGCTCCAACCCGTAGACCAGCCCCTTGCCACCTCCTGAGAAGACCACCACCTCCTCCAGGCAGACTCCGGGCAATCCCTCCAGGACGGCGACTCCGTGGCTGACGCTGCGGACTCGTCCGACCTCTCTGCGCCGGGCCGGGTCCAGAGGAGTCTCCAGCGCCCCTTCCAGGGCGCCCAGGCTCTCTTCCAGGGCCTTTCGGACCCCGGTCTCAAGGGGGGAGGGCGACACGGGTCTCTTCCTCCAGAACCTCTCGGATTCTCTCCTCCAGGGCCTCCAGGTAGGAGTCCAAGGTCCATTCGATCTCCCAGCCTTCGGAACGGATCCGGATTCCCGGAGGCTGGTCTTCCTCGGTCCGGAACTCCAGGCAGGCCGACTCGCCAATCCGGCCCAGNNTCCGATCCGGCCCAGGGCGTGGCGAGCCGGTCCTCCCAGGGGGCGTGAGCTCTGGACCAGGAGGGGGCCCGAGGCAGGGAAGGTCGGATCGTGGGCCAGTCGGGCGGCCAGGCACAGGGCCATCTGGTCTTCCAGGTCCTGGCCCGCCAGGTCGTGCAGGGCCTGCCGGCAGACCGAACCCACCGCGGCTGCCAGACGGGGACGCAGGGCCTGCAGACTGGCCTCCCGTTCGAGGCCCTCCGCTCGAAGCCATTGCTCGCGTCGGGCCATCACTTCGGCGCGGGCCTCTTCCAGCAGGTGACGCAGAACCTCGGCGGCCCGCGATTCTGCCTGCGCTTGCAGAAGATCCTGGTGGCGCTCGCGCTCTTCCTCCTGTCGACGGGCCCGGTCCAGCAACTCTTCGGCTTGTCGCGTTCGCGTCTCCGCCTCTTCCCTGCGCTGGACGAAGAGGCGTTCGCGTTCGTCCATCACTCCCATCAGAGGCTTGAACAGGAACCGTCGCAGGAGGAGCACCAGGATCAGGAAGTTGAGGACCTGGGCCAGCAGGGTGAAGGGGTCCACGGCCTAGTCCGCCCCGGCGCGGGTCAGGAAGGTCCAGAACGGATTGGCGAAGACCAGGACCAGGGCGACCACCAGGCAGTAGATGGCGATCGACTCGATCATCGCCAGGCCGACGAAGAGAGTACGGGTCAGCGGACCCGCCTCGTCGGGCTGTTGGGCGATCGCCTTGAGGGCTTCGGAGATGGCCCGGCCCTCAGCCAGGGACGTGGCGATCGAACCGATGGACATGGTCAGCCCTGCAGCCAGGACCGAAGCGATGGCCAGGAGGGTCAGGTTGTCCGGATTCACGTCGGCCTCCCTTCATGGGCGCGCAGACCCGAGGCCACGTACACCGTGGCCAGGATGGCGAAGATGTAGGCCTGCACCTGCCCGAGCAGCAGTTCGAAGATCTGCATGACCACGGGGAAGAGGAGCGGGGCCAGCGAGAGCAGGAGCCCGACGATCATTGCGCTGCTGGCCATGTTTCCGAAGAGCCGGACCGCCAGCGACAGGGTTCGGGTCGCCTCGCCCAGCACGTGGAAGGGAAACATCAAGGGGTTGGGTCGGAAGTAGCCTCGCAGGTAGCCCCACAGTCCCTGTCGGGCGATCCCGTAGACGGGGACGGCCACCAGCACGCAGACGGCCAGCGCCCCCGTCGTCGACAGGGAGGCGGTCGGGGCGTGAAAGCCGGGGACCAGGGTCAGCAGGGCGGAGGTCGAGATGAACAGGAAGAGTCCTCCCAGGAAAGGCAGGTAGGGATCGGGGTCGCAGGCCAACACCTCCCGGACCTGCTGACGCAGGACTCCGACCAGCGCTTCCAGGGCACCCTGGAGGCGTGAGGGGGAGTCGACCGAGAGCCTTCGGGTTCCGGCCCAGGCCAGAAGGGTGAGGACCAGCATCACCATCCAGGTCATCAGAAGGGTGCTGTTGAGGTGGAACGGACCCCAACGGGCCAGCACCGAGCCGTCCAGATGCAGTTCCATCAGCTACCTCCCCGGCCTGGCACCGACTCCGGCAGGGATTCCGGCTGGTGCTCAGGCATCCTGGGAGTCCTCCTGGATGCTGCGACGTTCGCGCCCCAGCCACATCGCCGCGTTCCAGCACCCGGCCACCAGGCCCGCCAGCATCAGCATCAGGGTCCAGGAACGCTCCGAGAATCCCTGGGCATCCAGCCACTGCCCCAGGAGCGCGCCGGCCAGCGTGGGAGCAGCCACCGACCAGCCGACCATCCCCATGGCTCCCAGGCCCCGCCAGTGGGAGGCCGGGCGCTTCCCGGACAGGACCCGACGTCGGACCTGGCGCGGGATCTGCTTGCGGAAGGTCGGAGGGGGTCGCGTCGTCATCGCAGATCCACCAGGCGCCGCAGCGTTCCTGCCTCCAGCATGGCCAGGGCCGAGCGGGCCCGGCGCTCGTGCTCGTCCAGGGTCAGGAAGCGTTCCTCCACGGCCTGCCGGAGGGCCTCCAGGGGGGCCTGCCGCACGGCGTCCCGGACCGTCACCCAGACGTCGGCTCCTTGTTTGAGGGCCACCCCCTCGTCGAGGGCCAGGACCTCCTCATCCACGAAGAGCAGCCCCGGGACGAGGGTCGCCACGCAGTCGACGTGGCGAGGAAGCAGCGTGAAGAATCCGTGGTCCCCGTGGGCCGTGATCCGCGAAGCTTCACGGTCCAGGACCATCTCCAGGGGGGTCAGCACACGGATCCTCATGGTCTGGCCTCCTCCAGGGGGCCGATCATGCTCAGGGCGCCTTCGGGAAGTTCGTCGGCTTCGCCCCGGAGGATCGCCTCGAATCCGTCCAGCGTCTGCTCTCGGGGGACCTTCCGGCCCGCTCGACCGGTGAAGGCCTCCGTCCCGAAGAAAGGTTGAGTGAGGAATCTCTCCAGGCGTCGGGCACGGTGAACGGTCGTGCGGTCCTCCCGGGAGAGCTCCTCCAGGCCCAGCATGGCGATCAGGTCCTTGAGATCCTCGTAGGCGGCCAGGGTCCGCCTCACCTCGCGGGCGACCCGCTCGTGGCGGAGGCCGACCCCCTCCGCGCAGAGTCGGCTGGAACCCGACTGCAGGGGATCCACGGCCGGGTACAGCCCCTGGGCGGCCTTCTTGCGGCTCAGGACCAGGCTGGACGAGAGGTGACCGAAGATGTGGATCGCCGCCGGGTCGGTGAAGTCGTCGGCTGGGACGTAGACGGCCTGCACCGAGGTGATCGAGCCCCACGAGGTGCTGGCGATCCGTTCCTGGAGCTCGGCCAGGTCGCTGGCCAGGGTGGACTGGTAGCCCATCTGGGAGGGGATCCTCCCCATCACTCCGGCCACTTCGGTTCCGGCCTGGACGAACCGGAAGATGTTGTCGATCAGCAAGAGCACGTCTTCGTGTCCGGCATCCCGGAAGGCCTCCGCCAGGGTCAGGGCGGACAGGCCGATGCGAAAGCGCGCCCCTGGGGGTTCGTTCATCTGCCCCAGGACCAGGGCGGTGCGCGCCAGGATCCCTGAATCGCGCAGGCTGCGCAGCAGCTCCTCGGCTTCACGGCACCGTTCGCCGATTCCACAGAAGAGGCTGACGCCGCCGTGCATGGTGGCCACGTTGTGGATCAGCTCCATCACCAGGACGGTCTTGCCGACTCCGGCGCCCCCGAAGAGACCGGCCTTCCCGCCCCGCTCCAGGGGAGCCAGGAGATCGATGGCCTTGATCCCCGTCTCCAGGAAACCCCGGCTTGCGGTGCGGCGCGTCAACGGCGGCGCGGCACAGCGCAGGGGGCGGGATTGTCGGGCCCCGACCGGGCCCAATCCGTCCACGGGGCGTCCCAGCAGATCCACGGCTCGCCCCAGCAGCTCGGGACCCACCGGCATCTCCAGGGGGCGGCCGCTGTCGCGGACGCGCTGCCCTCGCCACATGCCGCGGGTGGGTGCCAGGGCCACGGCTCGGACCGTCCGAGGGTCCAGGTGGCCGTGGACCTCCAGGGGCACCGCCGGGCCTTCCAGGGGGTCCAGGCGACCGAAGAGGCTGGGAAGGGAGCCAGGAAACCGGAGGTCCACCACGCTGCCGTGAACGCCGACCACGATCCCGGTGTCGGCGGGGATGGCGCAGTCTGCGTGCGCCGGCTCCAAGTTCTGCTCCGCGGAGCGGACCCGGGTCGGTGTCGGCGGGTGGGCGGGGTCGGCAGAGGGCACGGTGGACCTCCACCCTCAGGCTAGCGCCGGGACTTGGCCGGGGAAATGACCCGGGTCAGGGTCCTCAACCCGTCACCAGGCCGAGCAGGTAGTAGAAGGCAGCTCCCGCGGCCCCCGCCAGGGTCACTGCCCGCGCGTACCTCAAGAGGGCCTGGGCAGTGGGCTCCAGGTCATCCACCGAGCCGGCATGTGCGGACGAGCGCAGATGCTGCTGGCTGATGGTCAGGCTGGCCCCCAGGGCCAGGGCGACGGCCGCCAGGGCCAGCAGGCGTTGGGGGCCTCCGTCGGGATGGCTGAACAGAGCCACCAGGGCAAAGCAGAGCAGACCCGCCGTCAGGCCGGCCAGACCTTCGGCGCGGCGGCGCCGCCGCTGGACGTCCTGGACGCGCCGGGGGGGGACCCAGCGCTCGGGAACCCGGGTCATGAGGCTGCGGGCCGCTCGGCTCCGGAAGGAGGAGCCTGGAGCGGAATCCGGAGTCGAAAGGTGGTCCCCTCCTCGGGCGTGCTCTCGAAGGCGACCCGGCCGGACAGGTAGTTCTCGGCCAGCAACTTCATGCTGTAGGTTCCCAACCCGCGGTTCCGACCCTTGGTCGAAAAGGAGCGCTGGAAGACCTGCAACTGCTGGCTTCGAGGGATGGAACCGGAGTTGTGGACCCAGAACTCGACCCCCGAGTCGACCGGGCGTACGCCCATCGCGACGCTTCCCCCTTCCGTGCTGGCCTCCAAGGCGTTCTTGATCATGTTGGACAGGACCCTCCTCAGCAGCAGACGATCGGTGGCCAGCGCGGGCAACTCCGCAGCGGGCTGGACGTCCAGGGTGAGCCCCTGGGCCAGGGGGGAGGAATGGTAGTCGGCTGCCACCTCCCGCAGGACCTCCTCGGGGTGCACCGGCTCGGTCACGGGCCGAAGGTCTCCTTGCTCGGCCGAGAGCAGGTCCCGCTGGATCTGGATCTCCTCGACCAGACGCTGGGCAGCCTGCAGGATCCGCTGGATGCCAAGGTCGGCGCGGTCCTTGTCCAGCGAGCCCAGCAGGCTGGCGTAGCCGCTGACGATCCAGGCCGAGTTCATCAGGTCATGGAAGAAGATGCGCTCCAAGGCCTGGCGCCGCTTCTGGTGGCTGACGTCCAGAAGCGAGAGGATGGTGTAGCGGTTTCCCTGCACGTCCAGGGGAGAGGCCGTCACCTCCATCTCGGCCGCCCGCAGCACCTCACCGGTCCGGAAGGTGAGCCGGCATTCGCGCCGGCAGCGCTGGCCCTTCTCGGCCTCGAGGATGGCCTGGCAGGCTCCGCATTCCCGGCAGTACTCGCTGGTTCCGCAGCCGGCCGGCATGTCGGCGGAGTACACGCAGCCCAGGGCTTCTCCGGGCCGCATGCCGGGGGCTGGAGCCAGGCCCAGGTCGCCGAACATCGCTCGGAGGGCCTGATTGGCGGCCAGCATCTGCCGATTCTCGTCCAGGACCATCATCGGGGTGGGCGCGCAGTCCAGGATGTCCAGGCAGAAGCGGGCTTCCCCCAGGGTCTGGGCCTTGTGGGCGATTTCCTCGGCCGGGGTGCGGTCGGGGCTGGCGAAAAAGCTGTCGGGGTCCGTCATCGGTCTTCCTTGCCGGGCTTGCCGGGTGCACCCCTGAGCCCTGGGGATCCGCCGGGACCAGGGCCGGCAGGAGAAGCGGCCGACCGTCGGTCTTCCGCGGAGGGCGTCCACACACAGAAGGCCCAGGAGTTCCCATCCAGGTCAGGTTCCCGGCGTTCCCTGACCTTCTTCGCCTCCGGGGGAGAAACCTCTCGAAGTCGCCTCGGGCGGGTCCGCGGCACGAACCCGTTGGCGGGCCCGGCGCAGTCGGGACAGGGTGTCTGGGCCGGAGGAGGGGGGGGCGGGTGGATCCGGGAGCACCCGTCTCGCCGTCGGGATTCGGGCCGCG
>DCTU01000105.1 GCA_002329445.1 bacterium UBP9_UBA1432 | reverse complement strand
ACTCCAGGAAGGTGGGGGCGGAGAGCCGCTCGGGAGACATGACC
The DNA here is from genome assembly GCA_002329445.1 of bacterium UBP9_UBA1432. Lineage (GTDB taxonomy): Bacteria > Vulcanimicrobiota > Xenobia > Xenobiales > Xenobiaceae > Xenobium > Xenobium purgamenti. The sequence goes on along the minus strand of DCTU01000105.1, from coordinate 10,427 downwards.
TGCGGTTCGGCAAGGGCGGCGTCCACCTGGAAGCGGGCTCCGTAGGACTTGCCGGCCAGGAAGCCCTGGACCCGGTACCGCTGCCCCTCGTAGGGTTGCCCCTGGATCGCCAGGGCGGGGTGATGCGCGTCGGGGACGACCTCGAAGGTGAAGAAGTCCTCCAGGTCGAGCTGCCCGATCTCCTGCAGACGATGGAGCAGCCCTTCCGGATGCCCGGTGAGACGGAGGTCCAGGTCCCGCGTCGTGCGGGCACGGGAAAGACGAAGCTCGAGGACCATCCCGCCCTTCAGCGTGGCTCTGGACCCGAAGCTGTGGAAGAGGCGGGCCAGGAAGCGCTCGAAGACCACCAGTTGCCGGAGGCGCTGGAGCGGACGACCGGTGGCCAGGGATTCCTGTTGGAGCCTGGCTTCGAGAACCATCTTGAAGCCGATCGGGGTGGCGTATCTCATCGCGACCCGTTCAAGTGGAGTTCCTCGACCTCGGCCTGGGAGAAGAGCCCCCGGGCCAGCCCCGTCGCGATCGCTTGTTGCACCAGTTCGGGCGATACGGAAGCCCCGAGGCAGTCCTGGATGGTCCGAAACGGTCTGGTGACCGGCACGGGGCCCGACCAGGTGCGGTCTCGTGCCGGGACGGAACCCAGATGGAGGCAAAGGCCTTGGGGAACCACCCGCCGGCGAAGTGCAGGAGGGGAGGGGAGGGTCATGTGTACGTGACCCGGCAGAGCGTCGCAGAGATCGTGGACGAAGAGCGCGGTCTGGTGGCTGAAGACGCCCTGACGCTGCGACCACAGCCAGAAGACCACGAGGTCCTCCTGGTCGCCCGGCGGGAAGTGGGTCAGCCGGTAGAGCCCGCGTCGGGTCCGGGTGATCCGGCCCTTGCGCAGATGGTGCTCGAGGAGCTGGCGCGAGTAGCCCGCCCCCGCCGCCTGGTGAAGCGTGAAATGGCCCTCCTGCTGGGCGGCGACCTCGTAGAGCCGGTCCCAGTCCGGAGGGTGAGGAGTCGGGAGCGGGTCGTGTGCAGACATGTCAAGTATGGCTTTACATTTCTGCGAGGTGGGGGCGGGGACCTGCGCACGAGGACAGCCTGTCGGGACGCTCCACTCTTCTGGTCTGTGGATGGCGCCTCAACGGGTCGTCCGTGGCTTATAGATGCACACTCATCTTTTCAGGAATTCGACAGCCTGGTTAGTCTCGACTTCTGCGGGGATTGCAGGAAGGTCTCTGTGTCCAACGGGTGGTGCTTGATGGTTCCCATAAGAGTCGAATGGCGGTATGATATTTACGAGGAATAACCATACCAGCCATGAGGACTCCCAAGAGCTTTCTTCCCCGGCCAGGCAAGGTCTACCGGACCCGTGATCTGGGCAATTATGCTCGCAATCCTACTCGGATGGCAGAGCAACTTGTTGAAGCCGGCGAGCTGCGCAAGGTTCGCCAAGGTCTCTATTTCGCGCCCCGAAAAACGGCCTTCGGGGAAGCTCCACCTTCGGAGGAGGAACTCCTGAAGGCCTTCTTCCAGGGGCAGCGCTACCTGCGGACGGGGCCCAGCGTATGGAACGCGCTGGGTCTGGGATCCACCGCCGTGGAGGCCGTTCCGCTCATCTATAACACCGGTCGGAGCGGCGAGGTCTGGCTTGGGCGGAGGAGGTTCCGGCTTCGACGGGTGAAGTTCCCACCCGGCCGTGTTCCGGCGGAGTATCTTGTCGTGGACCTCCTGGAGAATGCTGACCTCGCCGGGGTGGACTGCGACACGGTGTTAAGGAGGTTGGTCGTGGCGGTCGAGGAGGGGCGCTTTGATCGCGAGCGACTGCTGGCGATGGCTGAGGGATATGGCTCGAAGCGGGTCCGCTTGCTCCTGGCCCGGGCCCTGGAGGGTTGCGCCTGAAGATGGAATCCGCCTACATCCACCGACATGGGGATTTCCATGATCTCCTGGAGATCGTCTCGGAACGCATTGGGGTCTCGGCGGCCCTGGTCGAGAAGGACTACTGGGTCACCCATGCCCTGTGGGCGCTCGAGTCGATGGGATTCCGGGTGTCTTTCAAGGGTGGCACGAGTCTTTCGAAAGCCTTCGGGCTGATTCAGCGCTTCTCAGAGGACCTGGACCTGAAACTCGAGGCGCCGGATCTCCCTGATGTGACGAGTTGGACCTCTGAGGGGAAGAAGGCCACGGAGTCGCGGCGGAGGTTCTTCGCTGCAATCGGGGATCGGGTGGTTCGCGTTCCGGACATGGAGGTTGTGGAGACCGAAAACGATGAGCATTCCAAGATCGTCGCGTTCGGTCTTCGATACCCGAGTCGGCGGCGGTTGGAACTTCCCGCGTCCGTGCGCGCCACGGTGCGACTGGAAGTGGGCATGGCCCGCGTCACGCCTGGAGAGGAACGCGCCCTCACGTCCTGGGTGCATCAGTATATGGAGGGTTCGGCTCGGGATATGTCTGGCAGGTTCGTGTGCAATCGACCTGCGGCGATCCATTGCGTACGTCCGGAGGTGACGCTACTGGAGAAGGTGGAGGCCCTGGGCCGGCGCTACGGTGGTACTCGGGAGGCGGGCGCTTTCGTGCGCCACTATGAGGACGTCGTGAAGATTCTGGGCTTTCCGGACCTCTTCCCCTTGGATCGGCTGCGAGGTCTGCTGGGCGATATGATGGAGACGAAGGATGTCCGAAACTGGCCGGTCGAGGACCATCCGGCCTTCGTGCCGGAAGCGGACCCGGAGCGATGGCGGCAGGTTGAGCAGGCCTGGCGGGCCGCTGCGCCGCTTTTTTGGGGGGCCAGGGTACCCGTTGCGGTCTGCGCGTCCCGGATCAGGGAGTTCCTGCGGGAGATGGCCACCGGGGCCTGTGGTTCGCCGGGCGAGCAGGTTTCTTCTTGAGGGCTTGTTCGCGCTCCAGGAAGAGTAGAGCTTCCATCCGATCGATGATCCGGGAGGCCCTTCCATGATCGCCAAACAACACCTTGGCGATCCCGGGGATGAGGTTTCTTCAGCGCCATGACCCCCGGCAGGACGGGCCCCGCACCCCCGACCCCGGCAACGGCCCAGGCCAGGCCGCGCTGGAGAAACCCTCAAGTCCTGAAGGACCGTCAAGGAGCCTCCACCACCAGGCCCGATCCCACGGGCCTCCGAGAGCCGGGGCCCAGGCGAGGATCGCGATCCGGGCGGCATCCCGCCGGTGAAGACGAGGCGGGCCCTGTGGAGTAGCACTTCGCGGCACGGTCTGGCTTGAATGAGCGTGACATGCACTTTCGAGGGGGCGCACCGGAGCCCACGCCTGGCGCCTCCCCAGAGCCCCTATCGGGAGAGGATATGGAAAGGCCGGCCCTCTGCAGGGGTTGACATTGTAAGTCAAGAAGTTTCACCCTGGATGAAACTACAGGACTCACAAACCAACTTCGGCACCCGGCGCGGGATCTCCGGGACCCATCACCAGGCGCTCGCGCTCCTGCACCGCAAGGCCTCCGACCCCTTCCCCGTCGGGGTGGCCGCCGAACTTCTGGGGCTTTCCCTGCCCCAGACCCGTCGGTTCCTGGCCCATCTGGCCGCTGGGGGGTGGCTGGTCCGCGTCCGCCGGGGGCTCTATGCCGTGGTTCCCCTGGAAACCCGCGAGCCCGAGACCTGGCAGGTCGATCCGTGGGCGGCCGCCCTTGAGGTCTTCGCACCCTGTTACATCGGGGGGTGGAGTGCCTGCGAGCATTGGGGACTGACCGACCAGGTGTTTCGGAAACTGGTCGTCATGACCGCCCGCCGGGTTCCTCGGCGAGATGTGGAACTGCAGGCCACCCCCCTGCGCCTGAAGCACGTTCCCGAGGACCGGCACTTCGGCCTGGTCCCGGTCTGGCGCGGCCAGGTCCGGGTCCCCGTGTCCGATCCCACCCGGACCGTGGTCGACCTGCTGGATGATCCGGCACTGGTTGGAGGGCTGCGCCACGGGGCCGAAGTCCTGACTACCTGGTTCCAGGACCATGGCGACGAGGCAAGACTCCTGGAATACGCCGAACGGCTGGGCAACCGCACCGTCTTCAAGCGCTTGGGCTACCTGTTGGAGCGGCTCGATCTTGGCTCCAGCGCTACACGAGAAGCCTGTCTGGAGCGCCTCAGCGCCGGCTATGGCCTCCTCGACCCCTCCGCTCCACCTCGAGGCCCCCGTCTGGCCCGCTGGAGGCTGCGCCTCAACGTCACCCTGGAAGACCGGGGAGGCGAGCCGTGATCCGCCGAGCGGATCTCCAGGAAAGGGTCCGGGAGTGGGGCCTGCAGGAGCATGTCCTGGAGAAGGACTACGTCATCGGCTGGCTGTTGTGGGCGCTCGGACAGGAACCATCGGTCCTCCAGGGCTGGGCCTTCAAAGGTGGCACCTGCTTGAAGAAGTGCTACCTCGATACCTACCGCTTCTCCGAAGACCTGGACTTCACGATCCTGGAAGGGGGAACGCTGCACGTCGACCTGGTGCGGCCGCTCCTGGAACGCGTGCAAGAGCGGGTGACCCGGGAGAGCGGTATCGAGTTCCCGGCGCCCCTGGTGCTGAAGACCCTTTCGCCCAGGTCCGTGGAAGGGCGGCTGTATTATCGGGGCCCGGTCGGGTCGCGGAATCCCGGGAAGGTGAAGCTGGATCTGACTGCCGCCGAGAGGGTCGTCCGGCCCACGGTTCTGCGGCCCATCACACACGACTACCCTGATACGCTCCCCGAGGTCGCCAAGGTGGGCTGCTATTCCTACGAGGAGGTCTTTGCCGAGAAGATCCGGGCCCTGGCGGAGCGCTGCCGGCCCCGCGACCTCTACGATGTGGTGAACATCTTCCGACGCGGTGATCCTGGCACAGCACCGGACCTGGTCCGGCAGGTGTTGGACGAGAAGTGCCGCTTCAAGGGCATCCCGACTCCGACCATGCAGTCCATGGCCGCCTCACCCTTCCGTGTCGAGTTGGAAACCGAGTGGGAGAACATGCTGGCCCATCAAATCCCGTTGCTGCCAGAGATCGGGCCCTTCTGGGAGGATCTGGAAGGGCTGTTCGGTTGGTTGGAGGGGCGACCGATAGCCGAGTTGCCGGAAGTGCCTGGGGCGGATGGGGTCGTGTGGAGCCCGCCGTCGACGGGCCGCCTCTGGGGACAGATGGTGCCCCTCGAGCCGATCCGATTCGCAGCGGCCAACCGTCTGTGCGTGGAACTGGGCTACCAGGGCCGCATCCAGACGATGGAGCCCTACGCCTTGCGGAGAAGCCGAGAAGGAGTCCTGTTGTTGTACGCTGTCGAGGCCACGACTGGGGAGATGTGCGCCTACCCTGTGGACCAGATCCAAAGCGCCCGGGTCTCAAACAGGGTCTTCCACCCCCGCTTCCGTGTGGAGCTTGTCCAGTCCGGGCTACGTCCTCTGGCCCCGTCGCCAGCGCCGCCCGAACCGCTGGTGTCAACGGGGAGTGGGAGCAGAGTCGTCGAGTGCCCGCAGTGCGGGCGGAGATTCACCCGCTTCACGACCTCCACGGCCCTGCGGCCTCACCAGGCGCCCGGGGGGTTCGCCTGCCCCGGCCGCGTTGGTCTTCGGGCAGATTGAGGCGGGCTCCAGGTTGCGCTTGGGGTGGGCGAGCAGAGGCAAGACCTGATGGGGCTTCCGCTCGCGTCGCGGTCAGGCCTGAAAGCGTGTGACATGCACTTTTCGGGGCACATCCAGGAGACCTGGGAGCGTGCGGCGGGGGGGCCTTGGGGCGTCGGTGGAGGCCCCGAGCGGAGCGCCGCCAGGCGCCTACCCGGCCCGATCATGGGCGTGAAAGGTGACGTGCCAAGGGGTTGCGCGGTCCGTCGTCGCAGGCCCGTTCCCGGTCGGGTTCCGAGCCCCGAGGCCAGGGCAGGCTGGGCGCCTGGCGGAAAAGCCAGCAGCCTGGAGGGGGCGTGAGTCTCTTCCCTTTCCAGGCTGCACTGTTGAATAAGATTCTGCAGGCGGGGCAGAGGGCCCTTCAGGGACGCAGGTGGCCCTTGCCAGGCGGGGGAAGGATGAGCCTGGCTCGGGCCATCGTGGGATTTCGCAGGTCGTTCGACGCCCCCTGCCCCTTCATCTGGCCATGGATGTGACATGCACTTTGCAGGAGGTGCTTTCCCCGTGGTGAAGTGCATGTCACATAGGGAGGTGCCGTCATGGCCAGGCGAGGGCGAGACCAGATCACGGTGCGACTCGAGGAGGATGTCCTGGAGGAACTGCGGCCCCTGGCCCAGGGCGGCCGAGGCCGGGCGGGCGGGCTCTCCTTCTACCTGCGGCGATTGATCTACCAGGATCTCGGCTGGCCCCTGCCCGAGCAGTACGGGCTGGAGGGCGAGCCTGCCTGGTCTCCGCGCCTGGCTGTCCGTCTGGAACACTGGTTGGAGGCCGATCCCGACGGACGCGAGGAACTGCGCGAAGCTGCGGGTATCCTGGCAACCAGGCTGGGTGTGGAGCTGGTGGAGCCCGGGGAGCTGCAGCGGCTGCGCCGGGAGGCCGGGGAGGCGGCACGCCTGCGCCGGGAACGGGCCGGGCGGCCGACATCGGCACCAGTGGCCGCCGGTGCGGGCTTTGAAGAAGGGCGGCTGAAGGGGTTGCTGGAGGCCAGGGAGATGGCCGAAGACCTGATTCACACCTACCGTTCCGAGGGTTATGGGGACGAGATCTCTGGGTTGGTCGAGGGTCTGGGCATCGCGGCGCGCCAGGCGCAGGCCCTGGCCGAGGAGATCCAGCGGAGTCGGGAGCGCCAGGCGGCTGAGGAGGTCCGAGGACAGGCGGCCCGGGGCACCCGCTACGCGGACCCTTCATGGTTGCGTTCCGCGGCGAAGCAGTGGCAGTTGGTCCTGCGGGACAATCCGGAAGACGGCAAGGCCCGGGAAACCCTCGACGAGATCGAGAGCCTGGCCCGGGCCGCCGGGGTCGAGATCCCCCCCTTGCCTCCGCCCCGCCGGCGTCCGTCCCGGAGGAGATGAGTTGCTGGAGGACGGGAGGGTTCAGGCCCGCCGCAACCTGCGAGGGCGCTGGGAGTTCAGCAGGAGTTCGGGAGGACCGACCATCACCAGGAGCCGCAGGCCCACGGGGGTCGGGAAGGGTTCCCGCCGGCATCCGAGCCCCTCCAGGGCCTCGGCCAGCTTCGGGTTCGTGGTGAGGAGTTTCATGGGGGCCTCCTTCCGGGGTCAGGGTTGTGGGAGGGTCTGCTCGAGGGTGGCCACGGCTTCCGCGAGTTCCTGGCGGTCGACGTGGGTGTAGATCTCCACCGTCGCGAGGCGGCGGTGGCCGAGCAGGGCCTGGACGGCCCGGAGGTTGCCATGCTTGCGGGCAACCTGGGAGGCGAAGGTGTGGCGCAGGGTGTGCGGGGTGGCGTGGACGTCCAGGTCGGCCTGGTTGCGGAGGGCTTCCATCAGGCGCTGGACGTAGCGGGTGGAGAGGCGCTGGTGCCGGCGGTTCACGAAGAGCGGGGCGCCAGGCGCCACGGGGAAGCCGCGGTGCTGGTTGAAGGACAGGATGTCGGCGATGGCGTCCCGAGCCACCTGGTTGAGGGGGATGATCCTTCCACTTCCGCCCTTGGCCAGGCCGGCGGGAAGGTCCAGGGTCTGGCGCGGCCCCTGGCTGTTGGCCACGTGGGACACGTCGAGCCCCACCAGCTCGGAGACCCGCAACCCCGTGTGCAGGGCCAGGACCAGCATGGCGAGGTCGCGGGCCCCGAAGGGGGAGCGGGGGGTCAGGGTGTGGAGGAGGTTCCGGATCTCGTACGCATTCAGGGTTCGCGGGTTCATCGAGCACCTCCGTTGGCGGTCCAGGTGGCCCGGGCGTCGGGGAGCCAGGGCGATTGGCGGCGGGCGCGGTAGCGGACGGTCCAGGCCCCGTCCTGGTGGCGCACCCCGATCAGGGCGAAGCGTCGGGGGTTGGCCCCGATCATGCGGGCGAACCGCAGGGCTGGGCCCCGGTCCTGGAACCAGGCCTGGAAGATCGTCTCCTGGAAGCGGTTGAGGATCTGCACGTGGCCTCCCTGTTGCGCCGTCTGGGTCAGGGCCCGTCCCCCAGCCCTGCTTTGGTTGGCCCGGATTCCGGCGCGGAGGCTGGAACCCGGGCAGCCTGCTTCGGCCGACCCATCATCCGGACGCGCCCTTTGAAGAGCGGGCGGGGCGGCGGCAGTCAACCCCCAACCAGCCTTGGACACGCGGGGGTTGACGGCCGACGAACCGTCCGCTAAGATGCGCCACTTCAGGATGATGGGGGATCGGCCGAAGCAGGGCCCGGGTTCCAACATGGTGTTCTATCTGCCGGCCGCCAGGCCGGAACCGTGCACTTGCACGTGCTGCGGATTCTTGGACCGGGCCCGTTTCCGGGCTGAGGTCTTCCTTGTGCCCCGCCCGGAGGCCAGCGGAGGGCGGGGCCAGCAGGGTTTGTTCAGGCAGGTTCTATCTGCTGGCCGTAAGGCCGGAACCGTGCACTTGCACGTGTTGTGGATTCTTTGACCGGGCCCGTTTCCGGGCTGAGGTCTGCCCTGTGCCCCGCCCGGGGGCCAGCGGAGGGCGGGGCCAGCAGGGTGTGTTCAGGCTGGTTCTATCCGCCGGCCGCCAGGCCGGAACCGTGCACTTGCACGTGTTGTGGATTCTTGGACCGGGTCCGTTTCCGGGGCTGAGGTCTATCTTGCGCCCCGCCCGGAGGCCAGCGGAGGGCGGGGCCAGCAGGCTTTGTTCAGGCTGGTTCTATCTACCGGCCGCAAGGCCGGAACCGTGCACTTGCACGTGCTGCGGATTCTTGGACCAGGCCCGTTTCCGGGGCTGAGGTCTATCTTGTGCCCCGCCCGGAGGCCAGCGGAGGGCGGGGCCAACTGGGACCAATGGGACCTCTGCAGGCTGGGCAAGGTCCATCCGGGTCGCTCCGCGACCCGAACTGCCACCCATGTTCGTCCCGTGGTTGTCGCAGAAGATTCTGCGACAACCACGGAGCTCGCACGTTGGCCCTGTAGCCAACCCCCAGAACGCTGCGCTCAGCACTGCGCTCCCGCAACGTATGTGTCGCCCTTTGCCGGCAAAGGGCGACACATACGCGGCTCGCACCTTTCGCCCGCCACCGGAGCAAGCCGATCTACGGGGCGGGCTCTGCCTTGTGTGGACATGAGGCCGATGCATATGCAATGGTATCAACGGCCGAATACCCGGCTGGCTGGCCAGGAACTAGCGCAAAGTCTGGAGCAGAGCGCTCGTTGATCGCCACCATGTTTCCACTTCTGTGAAGAGCTTCCTGAGCAGGAAACAATATGGGAACCTGTAACCAGGTCATCCTCCGGCGGTGGGCCAGTCCGATCACGGGCAGGCAGCATGGCCCAGAATAGAGATGCTTCCGGCACGCCCACCGTTGGTTAGCGGTGTGTTGCCAGAAGCATCGACGCGTGCCGCGATGACAGTCGGACCTAATCCTTGGGTTTCTGAAAATTCCGCCACATCGAATACATATGAAGACTGGCCGCGATGGTCCAGCTGATCATGGTGATCGACAGCACATGGGCGTTCAGCGCCGATCTAGTGCTGGAGTATGAGATATACGCCACTACTGTACCGAAAGTGAGTGCATAGAAGGACAGTTGCGACCATTTTGCCAGCACTTACGTCTACCTCATTGGGTAAGTTAGGAACTTCCGTGGTTGATGTAACCTAGTAGATGCGATTAGAAGTCGTACGAACAGGGGTCCCAAGCGCACCTTGCTGCGCACCCAACGGAGAGCCCGACGCCAGCCGACAGGAACGCAAATGCCGCAGCACTTAGGCCACCCTCTGCCAATATCGCAGGAATTAGGCGAGCGGTCTGTGTGATTCTCCAGACCACGTTAACTCCGCCACCGGCGGCGGCCTCCGCCGCAAGGGCCGCGTTGACCTCTCTGGCAATGACTGCCTGGACCATGGTCTTTCCCCAGTTGGCTGTGCCAGCAGCCGCGGCGATCATTGGTCCCATTAAGAAGGTCATGCACTTCGCGAAGCATTCTCCAAACGAAGTACAGCATGCCAACCCTTCATTGTCGGTCCACCGCACAGGATTGCCGTCAACATAGCGGTAGAGATGTACGCCGCCAATGTGGCCGATCGGATCACGACTGATGAAACCTCCCGAGGTTGGGCTATATTGCCGGTGCCTGAGATACATCAAACCACCATCCTCTAGCGCCTGGCCGGCGAAGCGCATGCGGTTTTGAGACGAGCCAGTAGTCGCCACAGTCTGGCCATACTCATCATAGGCATAGGTATCGGTCACCATCCCCGTCTCGTCCGTCAGGGCCAGCACGCTGCCCAGGGCGTCCGTGACGTAGTAAAGCTCGTGGCCGCTGCCATCGACAATGGCGATGAGGCCGTTGGGTCCCAGCACGTAGTTGGCATTGGGGGCCCCGGTGCCATCGGTCTCATTGAGGACCTGCGACAGCCCAAGGATCCCGCTCGGTACCCAGTAGTAGTTGGTCTCGGCGCC
>DCTU01000036.1:1165-2955 GCA_002329445.1 bacterium UBP9_UBA1432 | reverse complement strand
GGGCTCGTCCTCGAAGTGAAGCTCGAGGGCTTCACGGAGGTTGGCCAGGCTCTCTTCGGCGGTGTGGCCCTGTGAAGCGACCTCGACCTCGAGGCAGCGGGCCACGAACCAGGAGCCCTCCCGGGTAATCGCGGCGGTCAACTCAAGTTCGCGCATGGCCCCCTCATGATATCACGCCACGGCCAGGCTGCATCCTCCGGTCATGTCCCGCACGGCACACGAGGATCGCCTGGTCGATGAGGTCCTCGAATTGCATTTCCCGCCACGGACAAACAAAGCACCCCCGGCCGCACCTGCCTGCAGGCACGGCCGAGGGCGCAGGGGCGCGGCCCCAGGGGCTCGGCCGCCTAGCGGGCCGGGTCCACGTAGCGCACGCCTTCCAGCAGGGCGATCTCTTCGAGCTTCTCCAATGGCAGGCTCACCACCACCAGGCCGCCCGAGTTCGCCTCACCCTGGAAGCGGACGCCCAGGGCCTGGAGCTTCTGGCGCAGCTTGGCGTCCATGCCGGCATTCAGCCAGATCCAGGCCTGGACCCGCCCCTTCTCGACCTGGATCCCCTCGTGCAGGAAGGTGCTGGTCCAGCCGCGGGTTGAAGCCTCGGTGCGGGCGGCCATCAGGTTCGGGTGCACCCTGGCCGCGGCCTTCTGCTGCGGGGTGGCGTTTTCGAGCCGATCCCGGCGGTCGGCCGACCAGACCTCGACAGACTGGACTGCGGGAGCCGAAGGCATCGCCCGGGAGAATCCGCCCGGAGCCCCCACGGCCATCGTCTGGAGCTTGGAGGGCCCCGGCTCGCCGAAGACCCCCTCGTGGCTGACGCCTTCGGGCATCTCGACGGGCACCGCCACGGTGCGCGGCTTCCCGCCCTCGGTCACCACCATCTCCTCGACGGCCACGAAGGAGGTGAACTGGGTCATGATCCGGTACTCCAGACCCAGGCGGGTGATCTCCTCCTGGAGGTTGCCTCGGGGCTGACCCTGCTGCATGCCCAGCCAGTCCTGGTTCATCAGGTCGGCCACCTTGGCCCGGGCCCAGAGCTGGCCCAACACCTCGTGGTCGGCCTGGTCGCGGGGCAGGCGGACCTGGACCGAGCGCTCCCAGGGCTTGCCACCCAGGCGGCCGCGCAGCACCACCGTGCCCTCGGCGGGGCGCGAGAAGCGACCGGTCAGCACCACCGGCTTGGAGCTGAACAGGTCCGGAACGCGGCGAGGCAGGACCTCCTCCACCGGCAGGTTGCCCCAGTCCACCGAGACATCCGTCAGGACGGGGTTGCGCACCCGCTCGAAGAAGCGTCGGGCGGCGCCCTCGCCGCGATCGTTCAGGGTCACGTACTCCACCTCGCCGCGCCCGGCGGCCGCCATCCCGTCCAGCAGGAAGCGGTTGACCGACTGGCCGATCCCGAACGGGAAGACGCGGGCTCCCGAGTACTTCTGGATGGCGCCCAGGATGGCCATGTCGTTGCCGACGTAGCCGTCGGTCATGAAGGTGACGATCCGGACGGCGTTGGAGGCCGACTTCGAGGGAGCCAGGGCCGCCTCGATGGCCTTCATCATCTCGGTTCCGCCCCCCGCGCGAGCCCCCGACAGGAAGGCCCGGGCCCGGGCGATGTTCTCCGGGGTCGCGGGAACGGGCTTCTCGAAGAGCAGGTGGGTGTCGCCCGAGAAGGTGATCACGTTGAAGGTGTCCTTGGGGTTCACGCCCGCCAGGCACAACTCCATGGTCTCCTTGCACTTCTCCATCGGGGCCCCGGACATCGAGCCCGAGGTGTCCACCACGAAGACCAGCTCCTTGGG
>DCTU01000036.1:0-1112 GCA_002329445.1 bacterium UBP9_UBA1432 | reverse complement strand
ACGCCCTTGCCGGCCACCGAGTAGCGCACGATGAAGTCGCGGTTGGGGATCGTGGCCTTGTCCGCCAGGCGGAGGCTCGCCGTGGAACCCCGCCTCTCGATCTGCACCTCGTGAAGCTCGGAGCGCAGGTCCAGGATGGGGCTGCCGGCCTCCAGGGTCAGCTCCAGCGAGATGTCGTGTCCGGCCCGGGTGCCTTTGGGGGCGACCGGCGGGGTGATGCGCGAGGCGTCCGGAACCTGCCCGGTGTCGGGCGCCCAGCCCGTGCCCTTCCGACCCTGCGGGTCACCAGGGATGTAGCGGGGTCCCACCACCATCGGGAAGACGAACGAGTAGAAGCCGTCCTTCCAGGGCAGGACCTCCGAGTAGCGGATGGTGATGTCCACGGCGGCGCCGGGTTCGATGTTGGCCACCGACTGGGTGAAGATGTTGGGGCGCTCCTGGTCCAGAAGCGAGGCCACGTGCCCCTGCTCGCGGGCCTGCTCGTAGATGCGCCGGGCCTCGTCGCGGGGTTTGATCAGGCCGCGGATGGTCCGCTCCCCGACCTTCATCTCCATGTCGTAGACCGCTGCGTCCTGAGGCAGCGGGAACGTGTAGAGGGCCTCGATCTTGTCCTTGCCCGGGTTGTGGAAGTTCTGGGTCACCGTGACCGAGGCCACCAGCCCCGAGACATGGGCCTGGACGGCGGTGTGCTTCAGGGGGCACTCCCCGGTTGGCTTGCCGTCGGGGCCCAGGATCACCAGCGACCCGGCGCCCTGGCCCCTGGCAGGCGGAGCGGCGTCGGAAGGAGGGGTTCCGACTGAAGGCAACGGAGATGGCGCATCGCCGGGCCCGCGGGCCTGCAGGCCCGAAGGCGGGAGGGCGGCGGCCAGGAGCACCGCCAGAGCGACCAGGTACCAGGCTCGTCTCGTCATGTCAGCCTCGCAGACCCTGAATCCGCCACCCAGGCTCCTAGCTTGGCATTCGGCCGCGGATTCAGGCTGAAAATGGATTGTTCAAGCCTTCAGACGCCCCCAGGTGGTGGCGTATTCCCCAGGGGCTTCCCCCCGGTCCCACGGTGACCTGCCCGCCCCTCCCTGAATCCGCCACCTACCGTGGCATTCGGCCGTCGATAC
>DCTU01000384.1 GCA_002329445.1 bacterium UBP9_UBA1432 | reverse complement strand
TCCTGCTCCATCTCTTCGACCAGGCGCTCGAACTCCACCGGGCTCTTGTGGTCGGGTTCTCCCAGGACGGCGCGCAGCTCGGAGCGCGGGCTCCCCGACCCGGCGACGGGGAGGCTGTCCAGCTCCAGGCGGGGCCCGGCCACCGAGACCACCCGTCCCTCGTCGTCCAGGTGGACGTACAGGGTGCCCTGGCGGGAGGTGTAGGTGACATGTGAGCCCAGGAAGCCCGCAAAGCGGGCTCCTGCCGTGCGGGCCCGGGCCGCGGCGTCGGCGGCCGGCATGCCCAGGTGGATGCCCATGATCGAGGCGCTCTCCACGCTCATGGGTGCATTTTTCCCCTGGTGGGGCCTGGTTTCCTGGTCCTGATCAGGGGACTCGCCGCCAGAAGGACACGGCGGTCTCGCCGTAGCGTTCCCGGCGGAAGAGCCGCAGTTCGCCGGAAACTTCCGGATAGCCGTCCTTGTGGTGGTGTTCGAAGACCACCAGACCCCCCGGGCGGACCAGAGGCTCCAGCCCGGCCAGCGTCTGGGGGCCCTCCGGGGCTCCATAGGGCGGGTCGGCCAGCACCACGTCGAACGGGCCCACGACCCGGGCCAGGATGGCCGGAAGCCGGCCGCGCAGGATCGGTCCGAGCGACCCGACCGCCTGCTGGAGGGCCTTCAGCGAACGCGGGTCGGATTCCACGAAGACCACCTCGCGGGCCCCTTCCTGCAACGCCGCCAGGCCCAGTGATCCGGTTCCCGCGAAGAGGTCCAGGACGCGGGCCTGGTCCAGCTCCGAAGCCAGGATGGCCATCAGGGCTTCGCGGACCTTGGCCGTGGTGGGACGCATCCCGGGGTGGACGGGAAGCCTCTTGCTTCGGCCGCCCATCAGTGGACGGTCTCCGAAACCCTGGCTTCCAGGTTCTCGAAGTGTTCGCGCAGGACCCGGTGCTCGGGCCGGGCCAGTTCGGGGTCCCGAGCCAGCAGCTCGCGGGCCGCCGACCGGGCCAGTTCCACCAGGTCGACGTCGCGCAGAAGGTCGGCCACCTTCAACTCCGGGAAGCCCGCCTGGCGGACTCCATAGTAGTCTCCCGGACCCCGGATCTGCAGGTCCTCCTCGGCCACCTCGAAGCCGTCCGAGAGCCGGGCGATGGCGGCCAGGCGCCTCTGGGTCTGCGGACTGGTGGCGTTTCCCATGAACAGGCACCTGGAGGCGTGGGTCCCGCGCCCCACCCGGCCGCGCAACTGGTGGAGTTGGGCCAGTCCGAAGCGATCGGCATCCTGGACCAGCATGAAGGTGGCGTTGGGCACGTCGACTCCCACCTCGATGACCGTCGTGGAGATCAGGATGTGGTGATCGCCCTTTCGGAAGGCCTCCATCACCTGGTCCTTCTCGATGGCCTTCATCCGGCCGTGCAGAAGGCCCACCGAGAACTCCGGGAAGACTTCGGTTCCCAGGATCCGGGCTTCCTCGACGGCGGCGGTGGCCTCCAGGCTCTCGTTCTCGTCGATCAGGGGACACACGATGTAGGCCTGGCGGCCTTGGCGAACCTCCTGGCGGATCTCCTCGTAGACGCGCCGGCGCTGCTCGAAGGGGACCGACTCCGAGCGGATGGGCTGGCGGCCAGGAGGCATCTCGTCCAGCCGCGAGACCTCCAGCTCGCCGTACAGGGTCAGGGCCAGGGTCCGGGGGATGGGGGTTGCGGTCATCACCAGGAGGTCGGGGTTCCGCCCCTTCTGGCGCAGCACCGTGCGCTGCATCACCCCGAACTTGTGCTGTTCGTCCACCACCACCAGTCCCAGGTTGGCGAATTCAACGCCTTCCTGGATCAGCGCGTGGGTTCCCACCACCAGGTCCAGCTCGTGGCCGGCCAGCAGCTCACAGGTGTGGTTCTTGCCCTTCCGGGTCATGCTGCCCTGCAGCCGGCCCACCCGGATTCCGGCCGGGACCAGCAGTTCCTGGAGCTTCTTGAAGTGCTGCTCGGCCAGGATCTCGGTCGGGGCCATCAGGGCTGCCTGGAATCCGTTGCGGATGGCCACGAAGGCGGCGAAGGCCGCCACCATGGTCTTGCCCGAGCCCACGTCTCCCTGCAGCAGGCGGTTCATCGCGTGTTGCCGGGTCAGGTCCTCGAGGATCTCGGTGAAGACCCGGCGCTGGGCACCCGTCGGGGGAAAGGGCATCAATTCCAGGAAGGGCTCCAGAAGCTCGTCCAGGGCTTGATAGAAGTGGGCTCGGGGCTCCTGCTGCAGTTCCTGGCGGCGCAGGGCCACCTGGACCTGCAGCAGGAAGAGTTCTTCGAAGGCCAGGCGACGTCGGGCGATCTCGTGCGCCGGGAAGGAGGTCGGCCAGTGGTACTCCACCAGCGCGTCCGAGCGCGCCGGCATGCCCTCTCGCGTGCGCAGTTCCGCAGGCAGCGCCTCGCTGGCCAGCGGGGCATAGGTCGGCACCACCTGGAACTGCAGCTTGCGCAGCCAGCCCTGGGTCAGCCTGCCGGTCAGCGGGTAGACCGGGACGATCCGGCCCGTCGCCAGGGAGGGGCCCTGGGGGGGATCGATTTCCGGGCTGAGCATCTGGATGCCGAACCCGGTGCGCTCGACCTTCCCGAAGACCGTCACCTCCATGCCGGCGCGCAGGTTCTTCATCGCGTTCTTCTGGTTGAACCAGGTCACAACCAGCGTGCCGGAACGGTCGCTCAGGGGAGCCTGGAGGATCGTCAGGCCGGGCCGGGGCTTCTTCTCGCGGAAGGGTCCCAGCCGGCCCCGGACGGTCTCCAGTGCCTCGTGCTTGACCTGGGCGATGGGCTTGATCCGCGTGCGGTCCTCCCAGCGCCGCGGGAAGTGCGTCAGCAGGTCGCCCACCGTCTTGACGCCCAGGTTGCCCAGGAGCCCGCCCAGGCGAGGACCGACGCCCTTGAGGAACTGCACGTCGGCGCGCAGGTTCAAGGTGGCCACCCCGGCTGGAGGGCGGGCAGCCTGCGCGGTTCGGGCCGGAGGAGCCTCGGCGCCGGGGGGGGAGGCCAGGCGGGCCAGGTCCCGGCCAACCTGGACCAGGCGGTGCTGGCGTTCGCCGGCCGACAGGTCGGGGTAGCCCAACAGGGGGCGCACCGTCCGGGTCAGGGCCCGACCTTCCTCAGCAGGGAGGGTCTCGCTGCGCAGTCGGAAGCTCTCCAGCACCCGCTCCAGGTCGCTGCGATTCCGGCAGCCGTCGCGGTACTCCCGGCGCAGCAGCTCGACCATCCGGGCTGCCAGGTTTCGGCTTCGAGGGCTCAGTCCGTCGGGCATGGCGTCGCCTCGGGGGGAGCGGCTTCCTGCGTCAGGCTCTGCTCGATCTGGGCCAGAAGTCGGCTGACGAGGATCTCCTCGGCGACGCGAACCCCGTTCTCGATGGTCCGAGCCATCGCCCGACCATGGCACTTGATGACCAGCCCGCGCAGCCCCAGGAACATGGCACCCCCGTGCTCGGAGTGGTCGTGCGATTGCGCCAGCGAGCGCAGGGCAGGGCGCAGCAGCCAACCTCCCAGGCGGGCCCGGGGTGAAGAACCTGCAGCCTGTCGGACCTGCCCCATGAACCATTCGGCCACGGCTTCGCCGGTCTTGAGGATCAAGTTGCCCGAGAAACCATCGCAGACCGCCACGTCCACCTGCGAGCGGAAGAAGCCCGTGGGCTCGACGTTGCCCACGAAGTTCAGCCCGGATTGNNGCCCACGAAGTTCAGCCCCGATTGCTTGAGCATGGGAGTCACGGCGGCCACCAGGCTGTTGCCCTTGCCCTCTTCCGAACCCAGCGACAGCAACCCCACCCGCGGATTGTCTCGGCCCAGGACCAGGCGGGCATAGACCGATCCCACGACGGCCCACTGCAGGAGCCACTCGGGTCGGCAGTCTGCGTTGGCCCCCATGTCCAGGGCGATCGAGGGGGTGGGATGGGTGGGGAAGACCACGGCCAGGGCCGGGCGCTTGATACCGGGCAGACGCCCCACCCCGGTCAGGGCGATCTGGTGCAGGGCCGCCGTGTTCCCGGCACAAACGAAGGCCTGAGCCTGTCCGTCGCGCACCATGTTGGCCGCCACCACCATCGAGGCCCGCTTGCGCTGGCGGAGGGACGGTCCGGCGGGGTCGTCCATGCTGATGGTGTCGTCGGTGTGGACCACCTGGATCTCGCGCTCGGGCGGGTCCGCCTGGAGCAGGGGCCGGATCCTCGACTCGTCCCCCACCAGGATCAGCTCGCTGCGACAGGATCTCGAGGCGAGGATCGCGCCCCGGACGATCTCCTCCGGCGCGTGATCGCCTCCCATGGCATCCAGGACGATCTTCACGGGCAGAACCTTCGATTTTCAGGATGCGGGGGATGCCCCCCGGGGAAGACCTATGTTTCACTTCGCCCCGCTTTCCTTCTCCAGGGTCGGGAATCGGGCTTCCCGGCTCAGAGCACGCCGCGTTGCTTGAGGCTGACGAAGCGGCCCCGGCCGACCACCAGGTGGTCGAGGATCTCGATTCCCAGGATCTCTCCGGCCTGGCGCAGTCGACGGGTCAGGGACAGGTCTTCGGGACTGGGCTCCGGGTCGCCGCTGGGGTGGTTGTGGGCCACCACCACCGCCGCCGCCGAGTGGGCCACGGCGGGCTGGAAGACCTCCCGGGGATGGACCAGGCTGGAGGTCAGCGTGCCGATGGAGACCGTCTCGGTCTGCAGCAGACGCCTGCGGGCATCCAGGTACAGGGCTCGAAAGTGCTCCTTGCGCAGTCCGGCCATGTCGGCCACCAGACACCAGGCCTCCTCCGGAGAGGCCACCGAGGGCCCGGGGGCCGAGGCGGCCCGCCGGCCCAACTCGAAGGCGGCTGCCAGGGCGGCGGCGCGGGCTGGCCCCACGCCTCGGGTGCGCAAGAGGTCCCTCGCGGGCGTGCAGGCCAGCCTGGCCGTACCCGAACCGGCCAGGCTGTCGGCCACCTGCAGGGCCGTCTGGCCTGCATTGCCGGAGCCCAGGACCACGGCCAGCAGCTCGGAGTCGCTCAGCCCTTCCGGACCCTGGCGCAGGATCCGTTCGCGTGGGCGTTGGCTGGTCTCCAGGTCGGTCAGGTTGCGCGGGCGGCTGGGGAGAAGCTTGGAGAGGGACATCGGAAACCCCCGGGTCTCGGGATGGCGGGCCGCGCCTGCGGGCGAGGCCACACCGTGATCGTAGACCCCGGGTTGTGAACGGCCGTGAACACCAGATTTCCAACCTGTGTGCGGAGTGTTTCCGATTCTTGAACCCGGACCGGACAGGGAGCCGCGGTCATGGCAGGGAACCTGCCTCCCATGTTGCAGTGGATGGTGGATGCGACGATCCGGGCTCGGGGGATCCGCGACCCGCAGGTGCTGCGAGCCATGGAGACCGTGCCCCGACAGCTCTTCGTTCGGCCCGAGGACGCCTCGGAGGCCTTCAGTGACCGGGCTCTGCCCCTGGGTCTGGGGCAGACCATCTCGCAGCCCTACGTGGTGGCCCTCATGACCGAGCTGGCCCGTCTCTCGCCCGGAGACCGGGTGCTGGAGGTGGGGACCGGCTCTGGATACCAGGCGGCCATTCTGGCCGAGTGCGGGGCCGAGGTCTACTCGATCGAGCGCCTGCCCGAGCTGGCCGAGAAGGCTCGCCAGCGGCTGGCGGAATTGGGGCTGGTCGTGCACCTCCGGGTCGGGGACGGCGCCCGGGGGTGGCCCGAGCATGCGCCGTATCGGGCCATCCTGGTGACCGCAGCACCCTCGCATGTGCCTCCGGAGCTTCTTGAACAGCTCGACCTGGGTGGAAGGCTGGTGGTTCCCGAGGGGGGGAGGGAAGGGCAGGTCCTGCGGGTGTATCGGCGCACCGAGGAGGGCTTCGAGGTCTCCGACCACGGAGCGGTGCTCTTCGTTCCCCTGCGTTGAGGGCGGAGGGCCCGACCACCCGGGGCGCGAAGGCGCTCCGGGTCAGCCCCCCACCCGGGGCGCGAAGGCGCTCCGGGTCATGTATTGTCTCGGAGGAACCGATTGTCTTCTCGCGATCTCTTTGCGCCCTTTGCCTGCCTCATGCAGGAGGCTGGCCTTCATCCGCTGCAGGTCGAGGCCTTCCGGCGCCACTACGGCCGGTTGCAGCAAGGAGACCGGGGGACCCTGGGCCGCGCAGGGATCGAGCCGGTCGGCTCGCTGCTGCACCTCGACGAGCTTCCCGCCGCAGGGGAGGGGCTGAGGGATCAGGTCGTCGTTCTGAACCTCAACGGTGGTCTGGGCACCACGATGGGGCTGACCGGTCCCAAGTCCCTGTTGGAGCTGCGCCAGGGGCTCACCTTCCTGGACCTGCTGGCCCTGCAGGTCCAGCACCATCGGAAGACCTCCGGGGGGCGGCTTCCGCTGATCCTGATGAACAGCTTCAGCACCACCCGCGAGACCGCCCAGGCCTTGAGACGCCATCCCCACCTCGAAGACCAGGGGCTCCCGCTGGAGCTGCTGCAGTCGCGAGTTCCCAAGGTGCAGGTCCGGGACCTGGCTCCCGTCCGTTGGCCGCAGAATCCGCAGTTGGAGTGGTGTCCCCCGGGCCACGGGGATGTCTACCTGAGCCTGCACTGCTCGGGAATGCTTCAATCGCTCACCCGCCAGGGCTTCCGCTACCTCTTCGTCTCCAACGTGGACAACCTGGGGGCCGTGCTGGACCTGAGGATTCCGGCCTGGATGCACGACCAGGGCGTCCCCTTCCTGATGGAGGTGGCCGACCGGACCGAGGTGGATCGCAAGGGCGGGCACCTGGCCCGTCTGCATGACGGCCGCCTGGTCCTGCGCGAGGTGGCCATGTGTCCCGAGGATGAACTCGACGACTTTCAGGACATCCGGCGACATCGCTACTTCAACACCAACAACCTGTGGCTGGACCTTCCCATGCTGGAAGAGGTCCTGACTCGCTGTGGTGGACTGCTGGACCTGCCGTTGATCGTCAATCGGAAGAGGGTTGTCCCGGCAGACCCGGGCTCGCCGGAGGTCTTTCAACTGGAGACGGCCATGGGGGCGGCCATTTCGGTCTTCCAAGGGGCCCAGGCCCTGCGGGTTCCCCGGTCCCGGTTCGCTCCCGTCAAGACCCTGGAGGATCTGCTGGCCGTGCGCTCGGACGCCTACGAGTTGACTCGCGACCATCGGATCCGTCTGGATCCGGAGCGCCAGGCTCCCCCTCGCATTCGCCTGGATCCCGAGATCTATCGGACCGTCGAGGACCTTCAGAGGCACATGCCCTGGGGGCCCCCGGGCCTGCGGGCCTGCTCGAGCTTGAGCATCCACGGCGAGGTGACCTTCGGTCAGGACGTCACCTGCCGGGGCGACGTCGAAATCCTGGCGGCTTCTCCCTGGAGGGTTCCGGATGGAGCCACCTTGAGCGGGTCGGTCCGGAAGCCCTGAGCTTCGGAAGGTCCGCCTGCCTCCCCGGAGAATGGCCCGACCACTATAGGCTGGAAACCCAGCCGGGTTCCCGAATCAAGGAGGTCGGTTTGCGCCGCGCCATCTACCCGGGGAGCTTCGATCCCCTCACCAACGGGCACCTCGACATCATCCAGCGGGCAGCCCGCCTGGTCGATGAGCTCGTGGTGGCAGTGGTGCAGAACCCTGCCAAGAATGCCCTCTTCACGCTTCTGGAACGCCAGGAGATCCTGCAGGAGTGCGTTGCCGACCTGGGGAACGTGCGGGTCGGCAGTTTTGCCGGCCTGCTGGTGGACTACGTCCGCGCTCAACAAGCGCAGATCATCGTCAAAGGGCTCCGTGCCGTCTCAGACTTCGAGTTTGAGTTCCAGATGGCCCTGCTGAATCGGAATCTGGCCCCTGAGGTGGACACCCTCTTCTTGATGACGGCCGACCGTCATGCCTTTCTCAGCTCCAGTTCCGTCAAGGAGATCGCGTCGTTGGGGGGCAGCGTCTCCGATCTGGTGCCCTCCTACGTGGAGGGCAGGCTCCGCGAGAAGTTCGGGCTTCTGCCTGTTCCCGCCCGAGGGCAGCGGGTCGAACGCGACAGTTGAGGTAGACCGGACATGGATATCTACAAGGTCCTGGAAGATCTGGAGAAGGCGATCCGAGAGAGTCGCCGGATGCCCTGGCCCTGGCAGGACCGCTCGGTCATCCGGCGGGACAGCTTCCTGAAGCTCCTGGAGCGTTCCCGCGAGGGGCTGCCCGAGGAGATCAAGCAGGCCCGTTGGGTCGCGCGCGAAAACCAGCGCATCCGCGACGAGGCCGTGGCCCGGGCCGAAAAGGTCGAGTCGGCGGCCCAGGATCGCGCCCGCGAGATGCTGCGCTCGGCCCAGGAAGAGGCGGTCCGACTGGTGCAGGAGAGCGAGATCGTCGCCCGCTCCCGCCAGGAAGCCCAGCGACTCATGGCCGAGGCGGAGGACCGGGCCCGCGCCCGCGAGGCGGAGGCGGCGGAGGTTTCCCGCAAGGTGCGCGAGGAGGCCGAGGCCTTCTCGCAGCGCACCCGACGCGAAGCCGAAGCCTGGTCCCTGCGGGTCCTCAACGGGATGGAGGGAGAGCTGACCCGGATCCTCAGCATCGTCCAGCGCGGGCGCGAGAACCTCTCGGGCAGCGCGCCGGCCGAGCCTCCCCGCGGGGCCGAGCCGACACCGCGCGAGCCCGCTCGCCCCCGGACCGCCTCTGAAGCGCCTTCTCCCCCCCGGGAGACTCCTCGGGGGCGCTCCCGCTGACCTGTGCTGGAGGGAAGGCGGGGCGAGAAGAGAACTACCCAGAACCCCGGACCTCGAGCCGTCGGGCTCGGAGGTCCCCTTCTTGGAGTCCGTTGTGGGCAACGTCCGCTTGGTCAAGGTCAATAAGGTCTTTCAGGGGAAGGCTCCGGTCAAGAAGGCCTGGTATGAGGTCTGGAAGCCCGGGCACATTCCCTCCGAGGTCCACGTGGTCAAGGACGCCGACCTGGAGATCCGGGACGGCGAGTTCCTGGTCCTGGTCGGCCCCTCCGGCTGTGGCAAGTCGACCACCCTGAGAATGGTGGCCGGCCTGGAAGAGGCGACTTCCGGAGACATCTATATCGGCGACCGGCGGGTGAACGACGTGTCCCCCAAGGACCGCGACATCGCCATGGTCTTCCAGAACTACGCGCTGTACCCGCACATGACGGTGTACGAGAACATGGCCTTTGGCTTGAAGCTGCGCAAGTTTCCGCCGTCTGAGATCGAGGAGAGGGTCAAGAAGGCCGCTGGTCTGCTGGACATCGAGCACCTTCTGAACCGCAAACCCAAGGAACTCTCGGGCGGGCAGAGACAGCGCGTGGCCATGGGCCGGGCCATCGTGCGTCGTCCCCAGGTCTTCCTGATGGACGAGCCCCTCAGCAACCTGGACGCCAAACTGCGCGTGCAGATGCGCGCCGAACTCCAGAAGCTGCACCGCACCCTGGGGGTGACCACGATCTACGTCACCCATGACCAGACGGAGGCCATGACCCTGGGAGATCGGATCGTCTTGATGAAGGGAGGGATCATCCAGCAGATGGACACCCCCCTGAACCTGTACGAGCGGCCCGCCAACCAGTACGTGGCCGGCTTCATCGGCAGTCCGTCGATGAACTTCATTCCGGCCCGCCTGGAGGCTGTCGATGGGCGCGTGGAGATCGTGGCTTCCGGCCTGCGCATCGAGGTGCCGGCGGAACGCCGCCAGGGCCTGGAAAGCCACCTGGGCAAGGCCGTCACCTTCGGGATCCGCCCCGAGGACATCTACGACCGCCAGTTCGCGCGCGAGGATGCCCCCATGGCCCACTTCGAGGCCTTGGTGGAGGTCTTCGAGCCCATGGGCTCCGAGGTCTATCTCTATGTCCAGGCTGGAGCAGACCAGCTCGTCTGCCGCGTGGACGCCCACACCTCCGCGCGGGTCGGGCAGACCGCCCAACTGGCCCTGGACCTCCGCAAGATCCATCTCTTCGACCCCGAGACGGAGCTGGCTTTGAACCGTCCTACGGCCTCCGGCTGCTAGGATCATGGACGAGCCCTTGGACAACACCCCGCCAGCGTCGGAACCCTCCCAGGAGGTGCCCATGGACGGGGAACCAGCCGACTTCTTCCAGGTCGGCACCGAGGAGACCGCTTCCCGTCGTATCTACCTGCGCTATCCCTTGTTCCGCGCCCTGGATGACTTCGCCCTGCGGGACACCTCCCGGGAGCAGGCGGGGCTGTTGCTGGGGCGGCGAAGCGAGCAGGACCTCTGGTTGAAGGTGGAGGAGGCCCTGGACGTGGGCCTCGAGGAAGGGGCCACCCGTTTCAGCGAGCGAAGCTGGCAGCGGGCCCGGAGGGTCGCCCGTCACCGCCATCCCGGCTTGGAGGTGGTGGGCTGGTTCCACACCCACCCGGGGAGCGGCGTCGATCTCTCGAGCGAGGAGACCTCGCTTCACCGCGAGCTCTTCAAGGAACCCTGGCAGGTGCTCTACGCCGTGGACCCGGTCCTGCGCGAGAGGGCCTTCCACGTCTGGCGGGACGCAGAGCCGGTTCGAGCCAGCGGATTTCGGATCTACGGCAAGGAGGAAGAGCCGATGAAGGTGGCGGATCGCGAACCCGCCCGTCCCGACGAGCACCTCCGGGAACGCTACGTCGAGCGGAGCCTGGAGAAGCTGCAGAGGCTGGTGCGCCACCCCCCGATCCGCGTGGTGGATTACCTCCTGATCGCCTTGCTGGTCCTGAATCTGCTGGTGCTGCTCTTCCGGCCGGCGCCGCCCGTCCAACTGGACGACAAGGAGCTTCTGGCCTCCCAGGCCCAGTTGACCTCCGACGTGGAAGACCTGGCTTCACGCATGAAGAAGCTGGAGGAGCATCTGGCCGCGATTCGCATGCTGGATGCAGAGCTGGGCCTGGGTGGTGAGACCGCCGCCTCAGAGACTCCCCAGTCCCCGGAACCCGCGGTCCCCGCAACGGATCCCTCGCCCAGGCCGCAGGCCAGGCCGGCTTCGCCGGCCCCGAACGCCTCGACCCCCGGGGCTCGGATCCGCCTGCACAAGGTCCAGCAGGGCGACACCCTGTCGCGGATCACCGAGAAGTATTACGGGACCGCGGATCCCAAGGTCGCCGATGCCCTGGGGCGCTACAACCGCTTGAAGGCTCCGAGCTTTGACATCTGGCCGGGGGACACCCTGAAGATTCCACCCCGCTCGGCCTTGAAGAGTTGACCGAAAAGCTCGTGCACCTGGGGGTTCAGGCCTTGGGGTGCGCCTGCCTGACCGTGTTGGGCTGTCTGCCTGGGGCGACCGCCGAGGTCCGGGCCCGGGAGGCCCGCGTGGCCGTGTCGGTGGCCAGCGTCTTCGCGTCGCCCACCGACCAGGCCGAGAGGGTCACGCAGGGCCTTCTGTGGGAAAGGGTGCTGGTCCTGGGACAGAAGGGCCCCTGGTCCCGGGTCCTGCTGCCAGACCAGTACCGGACGCCTGCAGGATATCCGGGCTGGATGCTCTCCCGTCATTTGTCCCTGGACACTCCGGCGCGCCTGGATCAGGTGGTTGTGGTCGGAGTGGCGCGCGCCGTCGTGCGCGTTCAACCCCGGCCCGACAGTCCTGTGCTGTCGGTGGCCTGGCTGTCCAGCCGGTTGCCGTGGGACCGTCTCGAAGGGGAGTGGTTCCGGGTGGCCCTCCCGGGCCGGAAGGAGCCGGGCTGGGTCCACGAGTCCGAGGTCCTCACCCGATGTCGTCCCCCTCATGGTGCCGACCTGTTGGAGACGGCCTGGCGGTTGAAGCAGACACCCTACCTCTGGGGGGGCATGACGCCGTTGGGGATCGACTGCTCGGGCCTGGTCTACACGGCCTGCAAGGTGCACGGACGTCTGCTTCCGAGGGATGCCGACCAGCAGTTCCAGGTCGGGACCCCCGTCGAGGAGGCCGACCTTCGCCCGGGTGACCTGGTCTTCTTCGGTCCAGATTCGGACCACATCGACCACGTGGGCCTCTATCTGGGGGAGGGGCTCTTCCTGGACGCCTCGGGTCGCAAGGGCGTGGACCAGAGCCGTCTGGACGACTTCAAGGCCCGGAAGACCTTCTTGGGAGGCCGCCGCGTCTTCTGCGAGGGAGAGCAGGAGCTTCCCGGGGGGCAGGATCCGGCGGCGAGGTGAACCGATGAAGTTCCTGTCCAGTCAACTGGCCTACCTGGCCGCTCGCCGCGAGATGAGCGGAAACCTGCGGGCCCTGATCCGCTACTTCGTGTTCCTGGCCGGCCTGGTGACGTTCTTCGCAGTCGGCTTCCACCTGATCATGGTCCACTTCGAGCACCAGGAGCACTCCTGGGTCACCGGGTTCTATTGGACCCTGACGGTGATGACGACCCTGGGCTTCGGCGACATCACCTTCGCCACCGACGTGGGCCGGGTCTTCAGCATGGTCGTGCTGGTCTCGGGCGTGGTCTTCCTGCTGGTGATGCTGCCGTTCCTCTTCGTCCGCCTCTTCTACGCGCCCTGGTTGGAGGCCCAACTGCGCCTGCGAGCCCCGCGCGAGGTGCCCTCGAAGACCTCCGGGCACGTGGTCGTGGCCCTCCACGACCCCATCGCGGCGGGCCTGGTCCGCAGGCTTCGCGCCGAGGGGATTGCCTGCTTCGTGGTCGAGCCGGATCCCGCCCGGGCGGTGGCGTTGCTGGAGGAGGGGACGGCTTCGGTGACCGGCGAGAACGACGACCGGGCCACCTTCGAGCGGATGCGGGTGGAGGCGGCCCGCCTGGTCCTGGCCAACGGAACCGATGCGGCCAACACCAACATCACGCTGACGGTTCGCGAGGTGCATCCCCAGGTGCCGGTCGTGGCCCTGGCCGAGGAGGAGGACTCCGTCGACATCCTGGAGCTGAGCGGCGCCACTGCCGTCCTCCCCTTGAAGAAGCAGTTGGGCGAATACCTGGCCAACCGCGTTCATGCCGGCATCGTCGAGGCCCATCTGGTGGGAGTCCTGGGGGACCTGAGGATTGCTGAGCTGCCGGCGCGGGACACCTCCTTCGTGGGACGGACCGTTCGGGAGACTCGCCTCCGCGAGGTGACCGGCCTGAGCGTGGTGGGTCTGTGGGAGCGCGGTCAGTTGCGGCCCGCCTACCCGGATGCCCGGGTGGCTCCGGGAAGCGTCCTGGTCCTGAGCGGCTCCGAGGCTCAACTGCAGGAGTTCTCCAGCTCCCTTCCAGGTCGCGGCGGGGGCTCGGGGCCGGTCCTGTTACTGGGGGCGGGGAAGGTCGGTCTGGCCGCGGCCCGGGCCCTGAAAAGCCGCGGCATTCCCGTCCACGCCATCGATCGGAACGCGGACGTGCTGGCCAAGGTCGCCCTCGAGGTGACGCAGACCTTCGAGGGCAACGCGGCCGATC
>DCTU01000275.1 GCA_002329445.1 bacterium UBP9_UBA1432 | reverse complement strand
ACCAACGCGGCTCACCGCTCCTGTGCCCAGGCCCGGGAACTGGGCTGGAAGGCCTGGCGAAACCGCGCCCTGGGTGACGATGGCCTGTTGGAGACCCTCTGGGAGCTGCTGTTGGAGGGAGGATCACGCGGCGAACCCGGGGGGGGCGGGCGCGAACTCCTGGGTCTTGCCTGGCAGGCGGTGGGGCGAGGGGAGTGGGAGGAAGCCCACCAGGGATTCCGCTCGGCCCTGGAGAGGCTGCGCCGGACGGCCGATCGCCAGGGGCAGGCGCTGGCCCTGAATGCCCTGGGAGCCGTTCTTCTCCGCCTGGAGCGGGCCCAGGAGGCCGAGCAGGCCTTCCAGGAGGCCCGGATCTACGCCCGGGAGGTCGGCGACCTGGACACCGAGGCCCGGGTCCTCCAGAACCTGGGGATCCTGCACGCTCGACCCGGTCGGCTGCAGGAGGCCGAGAGCTTCCTGACCTCGAGCCAGCACCTTCGCGAGCGGGTGCTGGCTCGGCGCGGTCTGGCTCGCTGTCTTCGCCTGAAGGCCATGGTCCGCCGTCGGGCTGGAGACCTCTCCGGCGCCGCGGAGAGCCTGGACGCCTCCCTGGAGGCCTCCGAAGAGGTCCAGGAAGCCAGGGATCTGGCCTGCGGATGGTGGGCTCGGGGACTCCTGGATCAGGACGTGGGAGACCTGGAGGCGGCCGAGACGCACCTGCGCAAGGCCCTGGAGTCCGCCGTGGCGGCCGAGGACCGGCCCGTCGAGGCCAGGGTCCTGTCCAACCTGGGGCTGCTCAGCCACGCCCAGGAACAGCACGCCCGGGCCACCCGCATGCATCGGTCTGCTCAGGCCATCCTGCAGGAGGAAGGGGATTCGCGGGCCCTGTTGAGGGCCCGTGTGAACGCTGCCGCATCCCTGCTGGCCCGAGGCGAAACCGCCGAGGCTCGCAAGGTCCTGGAGGAGTGCTTCGATCAGGGGCGGGGCGCGGAGGACCAGGAGGTCGTCGGCGTGGCCCTGGCCAACCTGGCCTTGTTGATGGACCAGGGTGGCGACTGGGCCCCGGCGATCACCGTGGCCCGCCGAGCGGCTCAGGTCCTGGGCCTGGCCGGGCGCGAGGATCTCCAAGCCCGCGTGCAGTCCTGGCTGGACGAATGGGCGCCTGGCGCAGGGAGTCCTCCACGCGACCGGATCGACCACCTCCCCATCTGAGAGCGGCTGGGGTCGAAGGACTCAGGAA
Organism: bacterium UBP9_UBA1432; assembly: GCA_002329445.1. Classification (GTDB taxonomy): domain Bacteria; phylum Vulcanimicrobiota; class Xenobia; order Xenobiales; family Xenobiaceae; genus Xenobium; species Xenobium purgamenti. The sequence goes on along the minus strand of DCTU01000275.1, from coordinate 5,351 downwards.
GAGGCGGAGCGGGGCCGGGGCAGGATCAGCACGGGCCTGCCGCAGTGGGAGAGGACGTACTGGCTGACGCTGCCCAGCAGGAGCCCCGAAAGCCTCCCGCGTCCCCGGCTGCCCATGACCACGACGTCGGAGTCCTCTGCAGCGGTGCAGATCACCTCGCCGGGGGCGCCTTCCAGCAACTGGCAGGTCACCTCCTCGGCCGAACCCAGCTCGGTGAAGATCTTGTCGAGGAACCCGCGGCCCTCGTTGGCCAGGCGTTCCTCCACCTCGCGGGGAAGCAGGTCCACCTCGCTCAGCGAGACCCGGTTGGAGAGCAGGTCGATCAGGTATAGCGGGACCACGTGGACCAGGCGGAGCCTGCCACCATACTTGCGGGCCAGGTCCAGGGCGACCCGGGCCGCTTCCAGGGATTCCGGCGAGCCATCGACGGGACAGAGAACGTTCTTGAACATGGTGCCTCCAGTTCACTGCCAGGGATGCGGTTCTCCCGGAATGTCTTCGCTCCGATCCGGTCGGTCCCTGGCCAGAAGTTTCATTCCGGATCCGTGGCAGGAGGGGAGGGCACCTTCTTGTTCCAGACCATGTGATACAGAACCGGGACGGCCGTTCGCGACAACAACAGCGAGGCCACCTCTCCGGCCATCAAGGAGATGGCCAGTCCGTTGAAGATGGGGTCGGTCAGGATCACCGCCGAACCCACCACCACCGCAGCCGCGGTGAGAAGCATGGGACGGAAGCGGACGGCCCCGGCGTCGATGACCGCCTGGTCCAAGGGAACCCCCTGCCCGAGCCGCAACTCGATGAAGTCCACCAGGATGATCGAGTTGCGGACCACGATGCCCGCGCCTGCGATGAAGCCGATCATCGAGGTGGCCGTGAAGAAGGAGCCCAGGCCCCAGTGGGCGGGCAGGATGCCCACCAACGAGAAGGGGATGGCGGTGACGATGACCAGGGGGGTCACGAAGTTTTCGAACCAGCCCACGACCAGGGCGTAGATCAGAACCATGACCACCGCGAAGGCGATGCCCATGTCCCGGAAGACCTCCCAGGTGACCTGCCACTCGCCGTCCCATTTCACCGAGTAGCTCTCGGTCTGGAAGGGCTGGGCGATGAAGTGCGTCTGCACCTTCTGCCCGTCCGGGGCGAGAAGATCGTCGATCTCGGGCTGCAGGTTCAGGATGGCGTACAGCGGGCTCTCGACCTCACCCGCTACGTCGCCGGTGACGTAGATCACCGGCTGCAGGTTCTTGTGGTAGATCGAGACTTCGGCCGTCTCCTCCAGCGGGCGGACCAGGTTCTTGAGTGGAACCAGGCGACCGTCTCGCGACGGCATCAGGGTCGACTCCAGGGCCTGCAGGGTCCGCTCCGGCCGGGCATAGCGCAGCACCAGGGGGACATCCTCACGGGCGGCCGGGTCGTGCAACAGGCCCACCGTGCGCCCCTTCAAAGCCGTCTCGACGGCGGAGGCCACCTCGGCGGGTGAGATGCCGGACTGGGTGGCCTTCTCGCGATCCACCACGAGGTGGATCCGGGGTTGGGGATCCTCCTGATACCAGTCCACGTCCACGACGCCGGGGGAGTCCCGGTACAGTCGCTTGACCTGGGCGGCCAGTTCTTGACGTCCCTTGGCCTCAGGGCCGAAGACCTCGGTGACCAGCGTCTGCAGGACCGGCGGGCCGGGGGGGATCTCGGCGACCAGAAGCACGGCGCCGTGGCGCTCGGCCACCTCGCGAAGCCCGGGTCGCAAGGCGACGGCGATCTCGTGGCTCTGGCGCTTCCGGTGGTGCTTGGCCTCCAGGTTGACCTGGATGTCCGCCACGTTGGGGCCCGAGCGCAAGAAGTAGTGGCGCACCAGGCCGTTGAAGTTGTAGGGTGAGGCCGTGCCGATGTAGGCCTGGTAGTGGGTGACCTCGGGGACCTCGGCGATCCTCCGGCTCAACTCGCGAACCACCCCGGCGGTGTCCTCCAGGGTGCTCCCTTCGGGCATGTCCAGAAGCACCTGCAACTCGCTCTTGTTGTCGAAGGGCAGCATCTTGAACTGGACCGCCTTGACGGGGACCAGGGCCAGGGCGCCCAACAGCAGCAGGGTCGTTCCCAGCAGGAAGAACCAGCGCCAGCCCGCATGGTGGATCAGCGGATCCATGAAGCGGCGGTAGAGGCGGGTGAGGAAGTCCTCCTGCTCGTGGTGACCGGCCTGGTCGCCTTCATCGGCCAACAGGCGCAAGGCAGCCCAGGGCACGATGGTGAAGGCCACCAGCATCGAGAAGAGCATGGCCGCCGAGGCCCCCAGCGGGATGGGCAGCATGTACGGGCCCATCAGTCCGCTGACGAAGGCCATGGGCAGGATGGCGGCAACCACGGTCAAGGTGGCCAGGATGGTGGGATTGCCGACCTCGTCGACGGCCTCCAGGACCACCTCGGCGCGCGGACGGCCCTCGCTTTCGGGCAGACGCAGGTGGCGGACCACGTTCTCCACCACCACGATGGCGTCATCCACCAGGATGCCGATCGAGAAGATCAGGGCGAAGAAGGTGACGCGGTTCAATGTGAAGTCGTACAGGACGAAGGTGGCCAGGGTGAGGGCCAGGGTGACGGGGATGGCGATGGCTACCACCAGCGATTCGCGCTTCCCGAGGGCCCACCAGATCAAGAGGGAAACCGAGACCACGGCGATGCCCATGTGCAGCAGCAGCTCGTTGGAACGCTCGGCAGCGGTCTCCCCGTAGTCCCGGGTCACCGTGACCGTGACCTCCGAGGGGATGTAGCGCCCCCGGATGGCCTCCAGCTTCTCCAGCACCGCGTGCGAGACGGCGATGGCGTTGGCCCCCGGGCGCTTGGCGATGGCCAGGGTCACCGCCTCCTCCTCTTCGGAGGGGGCTCCAGAGGCCGGTCCGCGGCCGAAGAAGACGTAGCTCGAGGGCTCTTCCGGCCCGTCGGTCAGGGTGGCCACCTCGCGCAGGCGCACCGGTCTTCCCTGGTGCACGGCCACCACCACCGAACCCACCGCCTCCCGGTCGCGAAGGAAGGAGCCGGTCCGCACCAGCACGCTTCGGTTCGAGNNGACAGGCCGAAAGCGCCCAGCCTGGATGGCTCCAGGTCGATCCGCACCTGCCGCCTCTGGCCTCCGATCAGGGTGGTCTCCGAGACGTCGGGAACCTGCTTGATCTGCTCGTCAAGCTGGGCCGCCACGGCGCGCAGATCCTGTCCGTGCAGGCTGGCGCTGGACAAGGTCAGGGTCAGGATCGGCACGTCGTCGATCGAGCGCGACTTGATCAGCGGCTGACTGGCGCCCGGCGGGATCTTGTCGAAGTTGGCGTACATCTTGGTGTACAGCCGGATCAGGGCGTCCTCGGGATCGGTGCCGACCAGGAAGCGCACGATGATCAGCGACTCCCCGGGCCGGGAGATGGAGTAGAGATACTCGACCCCGGGTAGTTCCTGGATCAGCTTCTCGGCGGGCCAGGTGACGCGCTGCTCGACGTCTTCGGCCGAGGCGCCCGGCATGGCCACCAGCACATCGGCCATGGGGACGATGATCTGTGGTTCCTCCTCGCGGGGAAGCACCAGGGTCGCGCCCAGGCCCAGAAGCAGCGAGACCAGGATCACCAGGGGGGTCAGCTTGGAGTTCAGGAACATCGCGGCCAGACGGCCGGCCAGGCCCCGCGGATGGAGAGTCGGGTTCATCGGGCGGTCTCCTCGGGGAGGATCCGGGTGCCGTCGATGAGCCCGGAGGCCTGCCGCACCACGCGCGCTCCGGCGTCCAGCCCGGTCAGGACCTCGACGCCGGCGGGGGTGACGGCTCCGGTCTTGACCAGGCGCAGGTGGGCCACGTCCTGATCGTCCAGCACGAAGACCCCTTCCAGTTGGCCTCGGCGCACCAGGGCGTCGGCGGGAACAGCCAGGACCGAACGGGTTCCCTGGGGGACCATGACGCGTCCGTACATTCCCGGCAGGATCCGGCTGTCGGGATTCTGCAAGGAGATCTTGATCATGAAGGTGCGGCTGGCCGGATCCGCCGAGGGGACGATCTGGTCGATGCGGCCCTGGATCTGGCGGTCCAGCGCATCCAGATGCACCTGCAGGTTCTGGCCCGTCTGAAGAGACTTGAGCTGTTCTTCGGGCACAGAGGCCTCCAGACGCACGGCCCGAACGTCCTCGACCTCCAGCAGCGGACCGCCAGGGACCGTCATCTCGCCCTGCCAGGTCAGCTTGCGGGTCACCACGCCTGTGAACGGGGCACGCACCTCGCTGTAGGGGAGTTGGCTCTCGGCCACCTCTTCTCCGGCCTGGGCCTGCCCCACGGCTGCCAGGGAGGAGTCCACGGCGGCCTGGATCTCGCCCAGGTTGGCCTGGGCCCGGCTCAAGGAGGCCTGGGCCTGGCGATGGGCGGCCTGCAGGCCCTGGACCCGGGCACGGGCCACCTCCAGTTCGGTCTGGGTCTGCTCGGCGCGCTGCTTGGCGATGGCCCCTTCTTCAAAGAGATACTGGTGGCGTCGGGCCTCGGTCTCGGCCAGGGCCAGGCGCGAGCGAGCCTCGAGCTGCTCGGCCTCCAATCCTCGGATTCGAGCGTGGGCCTCGGCCACGGCAGCGTTGGCTGTGTGCAGGGCGGCCTGGGCCTGGCGGGAGGCAGCGCTGGCCGTCTGGGTTCCGGCGCGGGCCTGGCTGAGCTGGGCCGACAGATCCCGGGCGTCGACCCGGACCAGGACCTCCCCGGCCTGGACGCGGTCGCCTTCCTCCACGCGCAAGAAGGTGATCAGGCCGCTGAGGCGGGTGGTCAACACGGCCCGACGCACCGTCGCGACGGTGCCCGAGAACTGCAGGTTTTCAGCAATCTCGGCGGGTTGGGCCGTGAAGACCTTCATGGATCTGGCAGGGGCCTCGGATCCGGCGGAGGGGGGAGCCGGAGGGGATTCTCCTCCGGCCAGCCACCACCAGGTTCCGGCAACCAGCGCCAGGCCGGCCAGGGCATAAACGAACCACCGCATCGAGCTACCTCCAGAGATTGACCGTCCCCCATGCCGATGCCTCGGGGCGCGCAAGGATTCAGTGTTCGACTTGTTGGGGTGAAGTCTTGCCTTCCTCAGGCCCCTTCGGAGCGTCGCTCCAACAGGCACAGGGCTTCGACGTGAGGCGTCTGGGGAAAGAAGTCGAAGAGCCGGACCCGGGCCAGGCGGTAGGTCGGCTGGAGCGCCTCCAGTTCCTCGGCCAGGCGGGCGGGGTTGCACGAGATGTAGAGGATGCGTTCCGGGCCTTCTTGGGGAAGCCGGCGGATCAATCGGGGGTGGCACCCCGAGCGGGGGGGGTCCAGGATCAGCAGATCGCAGGCCAGGTCGGGCCAGTCCTCGGCGGCG
>DCTU01000274.1:2307-9136 GCA_002329445.1 bacterium UBP9_UBA1432 | reverse complement strand
TGACGCCCTTCCTGCTGGGAGCCGCCCTGCGGCGGCACTACCCCGACCTGGAGCTGGTGGAGGAGGGCGAGCCGGTTCCCCCGTCCGGGGTCGCCCTGCGGCGAGCCCTGGCTCGCCCCCGCACATGGCATCTGCGCTTCCATCCCACCAGCGAGGACGAGGCCGTCTTCCTGCGAGCGCTGCTGGAACGTTTTGGCGCTGCGGAGCAGACCCCGACGCCCGGTGGTTTCAACCTTTGGGACCTTTCCTGCCAGACCCTCATGGCCTGGCGGGATCGGCTGCCGCCCCTGGCCCGGGGGCACCGGGCCTGGTCGGATCCGGATTGCCACGCCCTGATGGCCCTGCTGGAGGACCCCGATCGCACCCGGTCGGCCCGCGACCTGTTGGGCACCCACCTTCCGGAGCTCTTCGGCGAGGACGGGATTCCCCTGACGGATCGGCAACAAGGTCTTCTGGCCAGGATCGACGCCGCCCGGACGGGCATCGAGGCGTTCCCGGAGCGCCGGCAGGAGGAGCTCCTGCGCCAGATGGGTCGGGCCCTGGGGGCTGAAGAGGCCCCCGACCAGGGCCTGGAGGCCTGGTTTGAGGGCCTCCTGGGCAATTGGCGGACCAGCCTGCATCCTGGAACGGATGCCCGGCCCTTCTCGGTGTGGGCTTCCGGTCTGCTGGAGGTGGCCCGTGCCTCCGAACCCTTCGCGGTGCGCTGGTTTGAAAGCCTGCCCCGCAAGCTGGGACTTCCCGCCGTGCGCGACTGGGACCCCGACCAGGGAGCCGTCTTCCTGGCCCGCCTGGCACGTGCCCGACTGGAGCTGGAGCTGTGGAGGCTGCGCGAACTCTTCCCTCTGCCGCAGGACCCTGTTCAGCGCTCCCAGGAGGTCCGGCGCTGGATCCGGGAGGCCATGGACGGAAGCGGCCTGGACCTGGCCCAGCGGCGCTCGTTGATGTTGGACCTGCTGGAGTCGCTGGTCTGGAAGTAGAACTTCTCACAGGCAAGGAGGTCCGCATCGTTGCAGACGGCAAATTCCCAAATCGGTCACGAGCGGGTGGCGCAGTTTGACGGCTTCTTCGTCGGCTTCTGGGGGACGTGGGTGCTTCACCTGGGCAGCGAGTTGGGGTTCTTCCGGGCGCTCCAGGAGGCGGCCCTGCCCGTCTGGGAACTGGCCGAACGCCTGGGCTTCGAACAGGACTATGTCGGCGTCTGGTGTCGTGCGGCCAACGCCTACGAGATCCTGGACCAGGACGCCGAGGGCCGTTACTCGTTGGCGAGCGGAGTCGCTGAAGCCCTGGAGGCCGGGGGGCCCTGGGCCGGGGCCCTGGTCCAGGTGTCCAACCGCGTCTGTGAGACCCTTGAGGCCGTCTTCCGGGGCACGGCTCCACCCGAGTCGCGTTTCTCGCTGCACCAGCAGATGGCCCAGGTGGTGCGCTCGTCCTACCAGGACCTGCTGCTTCACCAGTTGCCCAGGATCCCCGAGGTGCAGTCCGTCCTGACTGCGGGAGGGCGTCTGCTGGAGTTCGGCTGCGGTTGTGGGCACGGCCTGGAGATCCTGCGACGGGTTCACCCCCTGGTCGAGCCGACCGGCCTGGAGGCCGACTACGAGTGCGCCCGGGAAGCCGAAAGGTCGACCCGGGCGGTCATCGTGGTGGGAACCGCCGAGGACTGTCGCTACGAGTCCCGGTTCGACGTGGCCCTGTTCCATCGCTCCCTGTCCTATTGCGAGTCGCCCGAACAGGCCCTGGGACGGGCCGTGGCGGCCTTGAAGCCGGGGGGCTTCCTGGTGGTGACCCTGCCCGACGACTTCCCGACCACCGAAGCCGATCTGCGGACGGATCGGGGGCGGGCTCGGATGGGAGAGAGGTTGTTCTACGGGATGTTCCTGGCTCCGGATCCCCGCTACAACCCGACCCGGGGACAGGTGGCCGAGTGGTTGAAGGGGCTTGCGGTCGAGGAGGTGGGGCAATTGGGCCCGGAGCACGTGCGGAACTTCACCCTGGTCTATCGGCGCTGCGCTTCCTGAGGATCGCGGGTCGCTCGCGGACTTCGGAGCAGGACGGTGGCCAGCCACAGGAGCGGGACTCCTGCGGCGAAGCCTGCGACCACATCGCTGGGGTAGTGGGCTGCCAGGTAGACCCGGCTGAGTCCGATCCCCACCACCAGCGAAGTCAACAGGGCGACCAGGCTGGCCTTCAAGAAACCTGAAATCGGAGCGCGCCAGACCTGCCAGGCCAGCAGTCCGTACACGCAGTAAGCCAGCATGGCGTGCCCGGAGGGGAAGCTGGCCAGTGGTTCATGGACCAGGGGGCCGAACTCGGGCCCCGGGCGGGGACGGGCAAACCATTCTTTCAGGCCGGCGCTGACCAGGGAGGCCGCCAGGAGGATCCCCAGTGGCCCGAAGCGCTGGGCGGGGGCCCGGGAGGGCCAGCCCATCAGCCCTGCCAGGGCGACCAGGCCCGTCAAGACCAGGGGGCTGCCCAGGTCGGTCACCAACCGCACGGCGGCATTCATGGTCGGACCACGCCAGGCTTGAAGGCCGCACAGAAGTTTGACGTCCAGTGGCGAGAAGGCGACCGTAGCCTGGCCCATCCCGGCCAGGAGGAGGAGGGCCAGGAAGGTCAGGGTCAGTCCGGTCCACAGGTCTCGTCGGTCTGGTGGCATCCTTCCGCTCCCTGGGTCGGGTTGGTTTGAGCCCGGGGGCGGGGTCGGGTCGCCCCCGGGCCGCCGTGCGACCCGGGAGCAACCCCTCCGGTCAGAACCTCCTCAAGGATGGGGAGGAAGCCACTTCGGAGCCGAGCGGACCAGCCGGGTCAGGAGCATCTGCCGCTCCAGGGAGAACTCCTGCGGCAGACGCTCAAGCAACTGCAGGAACATCTCTTCGTGGGCCAGCGATTCGGCCTTCCAGGATTCGCGGTCCACGATCATGAGTTCATCGAACTGTTCCTGGCTGAAGGCCAGCCCCGTCCAGTCCAGGTCCTGATAGTCCGGCATCCAGCCGATGGGGCTCTCGACGGCGTGTCCACGGCCGTGGACACGGTCCAGGACCCACTTCAGGATCCGCATGTTCTCGCCGAAGCCAGGCCAGAGGAACTTCCCGTCCTTCTTCAGGAACCAGTTCACCCGGAAGATCCTGGGAGGTTCGGGGTGGACCCGGCCCATGTCCAGCCAGTGGTCGAAATAGTCGCCCATGTGGTAACCGCAGAACGGCAGCATGGCCATCGGGTCACGACGGATGGCGCCGACCTTGCCGGCCGCCGCGGCCGTCTTCTCCGAGCCCATGGTCGCCGCCAGGTAGACGCCGTGGCTCCAGTTGAAGGCCTGGAAGACCAGGGGCATGTCCTGGCTGACGCGGCCCCCGAAGATGAAGGCCTGGATCGGAACGCCCTGCGGGTTGTCCCACTCCGGGTCGATGGTGGGGCACTGGGCGATCGGGGCGGTGAAGCGGGCGTTGGGGTGGGCGGCCGGTCGGCCGCATCCGGGGGTCCACTCCTGGCCGCGCCAGTCGGTCAGCCGCTCGGGGGCCTCTTCGGTCATCCCTTCCCACCAGACGTCGCCGTCGGGGGTCAGGGCCACGTTGGTGAAGATGCTGTTCTTGCAGATGGAGGCCATGGCGTTGGGATTGGAGGCATCCGAGGTCCCCGGGGCCACCCCGAAGAAGCCGGCTTCCGGGTTGATGGCGTAGAAGCGCTGGTCCTCGCCGGGCTTGATCCAGGCGATGTCGTCTCCGACCGTCCAGACCTTCCAGCCCTCGAAGCCCTCCGGGGGGATCATCATGGCAAAATTGGTCTTGCCGCAGGCGCTGGGGAAGGCCGCAGCCACGTAGGTCTTTTCGCCGTCGGGTGCTTCCACCCCGAGGATCAGCATGTGCTCGGCCATCCAGCCTTCCTGGCGGGCCATGTGGGAGGCGATCCGCAGGGCCAGGCATTTCTTGCCCAGCAGGGCGTTGCCGCCGTAGCCGCTGCCAAAGGACCAGATGGCGCGTTCTTCGGGGAAGTGGACGATGTACTTGTTGTCCTTGTTGCAGGGCCAGGGGACGTCGGCCTGGCCGGGCTTCAAAGGGGCGCCCACCGAGTGCAGGCAGGGGACGAAGTCTCCGCTCTCGCCCAGAACATCCAGGACGGCCTGCCCCATCCGGGTCATGATCCGCATGTTGGTGACCACGTAGGGGCTGTCGGTGATCTCGATGCCGATCTGGGCGATGCGCGAGCCCAGGGGGCCCATGCTGAAGGGGATCACGTACAGGGTGCGGCCCTGCATGCAGCCGTCGAAGAGGCCGGTCAGGGTGGCCTTCATCTCGTCGGGGGCGACCCAGTTGTTGTTCGGGCCGGCATCTTCCCGGTTCCGGGTGCACACGAAGGTGCGGTCCTCGACCCGGGCCACGTCATCCGGGTCCGACAGGCAGAGGAAGCTGCCGGGGCGCTTTTCGGGATTCAGGGCGATGAAGGTTCCGGAGTCGACCATCTCCTGGCACAACCGGTCATACTCTTCCTGGCTGCCATCGCACCAGTGGATGCTCTCCGGTCGGCAAAGCCGGGCAATCTCGTCGACCCAGGCCACGAGTCGGGGGTTGGAGGTCGGCGGGGACGGGGCTTTCTGGATGCTCATTCGGGCTCCACTTCTATCGGGTGATGTCTGGGGTTCTCCTGGAGAATCAAGAGGAGAGGTACCGCCGCAAGACACGGCGAGGTGGGCAATTCCACCGTGCCCGGCCTGCTCCTGCCCGACGCGATCAGGGCTCGGAGTGGGCGACGTCCACGACGTTTCCCCGCGAGTCCAGGTAGATGACCACCCGGGTGCTTCCAAAAAGCCCGCATCGGTAGACCAGGCGCTTCAGGGTGAGCAGGCCCTCGGGGACCTTGGGGCCTCGCCGCTCGAGGATTTCGTCGGGAGGGCCGAACTGTCGGATCACCTGCTGCTCGGTGTCACCGCTTCGCGGCTGGGGGCAGGGTTCCCAGGCCACCAGGCACACGACGATCCCCGCAACCAGCCCCAGCAGGGCGCCTCGGAGGAGCTCCGAGCCGTGACGGTGCAGCCAGTTGGAACGGCGGGGCGGGGACTCGGTCATGGTCTACTGGTTCGGAACCTCCCGGGATCGCTCCTGTCTTGGAGTCGCCGCCCTCTTCCTCCTTCCTCTGGCACCCTTCCCAGGGCGCGTCGGCTCGTTGGCGAATCCGGGTGGCATGCCAGGATCGTCCCGCCCCGGCTTCGAGTCCATCTTCGAACCCTCGCCGCCGCGCCTGCTCTTCCGCAAGGCCAGGCTCTTCTATGCGATGGTCCTGGCGCTGGGACTTCTGGCCGTGGTCTGGTTGGATCGGGCCATCGGACCACACCAGGAGCTGGGCTTCTTCTATCTGGCGATCATCGTCCTGGCATGCCTGGAGCTGGGACTTCCCGGACTGCTCTTCGTGCCCCTGGCCTTTGCCAGCTATCTGGGCAACGTCCTGGCTCGGGCTGGACCCGACCGGCCCGCCTTTCTGTTCGAACACAGCCTGGTCAGCGCGGCCAGTTTCGCCGTGGTCGGCGTCGTGGCAGCCATGGCCCATCAGGGGCGGGTTCGTCTGGAAGCCCATCGACAGGCCCTGGAGGTGGCTGTCTCCCAACACGAGGCCGTCCTGCGCTGTCTTCCCGATTTCGTCCTGGTCCTGGATCAGGACATGCGCATCCGGGGAACCGGAGGTGCCTTCCACGAGCATCTGGGCCTTTCGCCGGGCGCGCTCGAAGGCGTTGCCCTGGGAGATCTGGAGGTCGGCCACGCCGGGGCGGGCTTCGAGAAGCTGGCCGCCGACCTTTCGGCGACGACGGCCTCCTGGTCGGCCCTGGCCCCGCCTCCGAACCCCGACCGACCTCAGGCCCACCGGATCACCCTCGAGACGCGGCTGTTGGACGCCGTCGCGGGTCCCATCCGGGCCGTCCGAGGAGACCTCCTGGGCTGGGTGGTCCTGCTGCGCGACGTGACCGATCTGGTCCAGACCCAGGAGCTGCTGCTGGCCCGGGCGCGCAGCCTGGCCGTGCAGGAGACCCGGCGGCAGTTGGCTCGACACCTGCACGACAACGTGACCCAGACGCTGGCCGCCATCCGCCTTCGGCTGGAAGTCGCAGCGGCCGCCGCGCAAGGGGGTCTGGACCCCTCCCAGGTCCGCGAGGTCCAGGACGGCCTGGGCCAGGCCATCCGCGAATTGCGCCAGACGATGTGGGAGCTGCGTCCGACGGTGCTGGAGAAGCTCCCCTTCGCACAAGCCCTGCGCGCCTATCTGGAGGACCTTGGGAGTCGTTCGGGTTTCCGGGCCCGGCTGGAGGTAGAGGGGCGGGTCGACCTTCAACCCGAGCGCGAGGTGCTGCTCTTCCGGGTGGTCCAGGAAGCCGTGACCAACGCCTTGAAGCACTCACAGGCCGAGGAGGTGCTGGTCCGACTGGAAGCCCGGGACGGTCATCTGGCGGTCGAGATTCGCGACGACGGGGTCGGCTTCGATGTCCAGGCTGCGGGGGTGGACCCCCTGCGCAAGAGCTTTGGCCTGCGAGACATGCAGGATCGGGCCCGCGTGCTGGGAAGCGAACTGCTCATCCGGTCGGATCCTGGGCACGGGACCCGCGTGAGTCTGTCCGTACCCCGGGAGCCGCGACAGGAGGCATTGCAGTGACCCAAGTCCGCGTCATGCTGGTGGACGACCATGCCCTGTTCAGGGAGGGCCTGGCCCTGCTCTTGAAGGGCCGACCGAACCTGCAGGTGGTGGCCGAAGCCGCCACGGGGGAAGAGGCCCTGGCCCAGCTCGAGTCGGCTCACCCCGACCTGGTCCTGCTGGACCTCAACCTGCCGGGCATCGGAGGCGTCGAGGCCTG
>DCTU01000274.1:0-2286 GCA_002329445.1 bacterium UBP9_UBA1432 | reverse complement strand
ATCGCCTCCCAGAACCTTCTGGAGGCCATCGACCAGATCGATCGCGAGGGCGGCATTCTGGAACCCTTCCTGGCGCGTCGGCTGCTGGCCGAGTTTTCGGGTCCCCGGTCCGCACCCAGGACGGTCGAGCCGGCGGTGACGCCCGGCCCGGTCCTGTCCCCTCGCGAGACCGAGATCCTGCGTAAGGTCGTCGATGGCCTGTCCAACAAGGAGATCGCCGACCGGCTCTGCATCAGCAAGTATACCGTCGGAAACCATATCAACAACATCTTCAGGAAGCTGGGCGTCAACGACCGGACCCAGGCGGCCGTGGCCGCGATCAAGATGCGCCTGGTCTGAAGTCGGGTCGCTCCACCTGCTCACGGAGGAACCCCCAGGCCCCCTGCGAAGGGCATGCTTTCGCGAGTCCACACTTGTTCTGGAGGTCTCTTGATGAAAGCTCTGCGCTTGTCGCTTCAAGCCCTGTTGCTGGGTCTTGCGCTGCTGACCCAGCCGGTTCGGGCCGAAGCCCCCGCCCAACTCCCCCCGGATCTGCTGGCGGTGGTCTGGCAACAGACCTCTGCGGAATACAAGGCCCTGTGCATGCAGGTCTTCCAGGGGGCCACCGAAGCCATGCGCACGCACGTTCAAGGGGGAGAATACCTCTTCCAGGACGGGCGGTTGTGGCTTCAGACGCTGGTCCGGCATCCGGATGGCCGGCTGACCTGGGATCGGCGGCCCGTGGCGCTGGTCATGGACCTCGACGAGACGGTTCTGGACAACAGCGGCTTCGAGGCCTGGGCCATCCAGACCCGACAGACCTACAACCCCAAGAACTGGGGGCATTGGATGAGGTTCCAGGGGGACACTCCGAGCTCCTGGAAGGCCCTGCCGGGAGCCCTGGAGATGCTCTGCGAGGCCCGGAAGATGGGCATTTCTCCGGTCTTCATCACCAACCGCAACGAGTCGGGCCGCGCCGCCACCCTGGCCGTTTTGCGGGGACTGGGCCTGGATGCGCCCGATCTGTCCGAGCGCCTGTACATGGAGGATGACCCCAACGAACCCAAGGCCCGGGAAGCCCTGCTCAACGAGATGGGCCTGTCCCCCGACAGTGCGGAGGGGCGCCGTCTGGCCGCCAACTCCAGCGACAAGGAACGCCGCCGACTGGACGCCATGTCGCGTTTCCACGTGGTGGCCTGGTTCGGGGACAACCTGTATGACTTCCCGGTCGACGTCCCCAACACGACCGCTCCTGGGGAGGCCATCCGCAAGGTTCGCGACGACGAGGTGGCCCGGAACGCCCAGCGCTGGGGAACCAGTTGGTTCGTGCTGCCCAACCCCATGTATGGCAGTTGGTATTACGGACCCGCCGTGCCCTCGGGGAGCCAACTGAAGGTCCTGGATGATTTCGGCTTCGAGGCCTGGCGCAAGAAGAACCTCTAGAACCCGGACCTCGCCAACCCCGGCCAGGCTGCCCTCCTTGCCCCTTCCGGGCGCGGGAGGGCAGCTTCGCTTTGCGGGCCTTTCGGAAGGCAACTCGAACGCCCAGGCTTCGGCGGAAAGGGTCCACCCGGGAGACCGCGAAACCATGGAGCGGGTCGGGGTCCGCTCCTACTGGCCGCGGCGGCAGCCATCGGGGTGGACGAAACTCCGACATCCCCGCCGGCGTGGCGGGTCGGGAAAGGGAGATGGATCGATGGCCTTTTGCATCCACTGCGGAGCCGGCGTTGCCGAGGACGCCACCTTCTGCCATTCTTGCGGAGGGTCGGTCCAGGACCTGACTGCTCCGGCCGTCGAAGGGGCCGGGCCCGCCTCGACACCCCTGGAGGAAGGCCCCGGTTGGCCGGCGTCCTTGGACATGCCGGCCAGTTCCTGGGAGGCACCCGCCGCGCAGGCTCCCGCCTCTTCCTGGGACCAGCCGGAGGCCGATTCGGTTCCCACCGAGGGGGCGCCCGGAGCCTGGGACGCTGCTCCCCAGGCGTCGGTCACGGCGTGGGGAGCGACTCCAGAAACTCCGGCTCCGGCATGGGGGGCTGCCCCTGAAGCCCCTCCTCCGGCCTGGGGGGCTGCCCCCCAGCCGCCGGCTGCAGCTTGGGGACCCCCTGCCCAGAGCCCGGCCTCGAATTGGAACGCGCCCCCGGCAGTCGCTCCGGTGGCTCCGCAACCCCGATTCTCAGACCCCAGTGGCACCGGGTGGCCGCCCTCGCTGGGCGCTTCTGCCGCACCTCCGTCTCCCACGCCCCCGCCTGCACAGGCCTACGCACCCGGCCCGCCGGTCCCCAACTACCTGATCCCCGCCGTCTTCTC
>DCTU01000366.1 GCA_002329445.1 bacterium UBP9_UBA1432 | reverse complement strand
TCCATCAAGATGGCCAAGGAACAGAACCTGTCGCTGAACCCCAGCAAGATCTCGGGTTCCTGCGGGCGTCTGATGTGCTGCCTGCGCTACGAATATCAGACCTACCGGGAACTGCGCCGGGGGATGCCCCGGATCGGGGAGACCCTGGACCTGCCCGAGGGACAGGTGCGCGTCGTGGCGGTCAACCTGGGCCGCTGCAGCCTGAAGGTCGAACACCCTGAAGAAGGGACCTACGAAGTCCCACCGGAAAGGGTGAAGGCCTTGGGCCTGGGCCTTCCGCTCCCGGCCGCGGCAGCGCCCGAGGCTGCGAAGAGCCTTCCCCCGGCAGCCCGGAGAGCTTCGGAACCCACGCGCCCCCCCATCCTGGCAGACGAGGAGGCGCCGACCGAATCCACCTCGGAAGGCCCCCGCGCCAGGGCCCGGACAGGCCCCCGCGCCTCCCGTCGCCCTCAAGAACGCAGCCATCCGCCCGCACGGCCGCGTCGCGAGGCTCCTGCCCCATCGGATCAACCCCGACCGGAGACCGGATCCGACCCGTCGGTCTCCCACGAGGGACCGCCCCCCCCGTCGTCGCGCAAGCGTCCCCGCAAAGGCCGCAAACCTCAGCCAGAGGCCTCTGCGGCTGCCGGCCAACCGGCGAAGAGACCCGAGAAGCGTCGCCCGCGACGAGGCTCCGGACGCACGAAACCCGCGGACCAGACCACCTCGGCCCAGCCCTCGGCCTCCGAAGGGTCGCCGGGACGCGAGGCCGGGTCCTCAGGGCGAGGCCGGCGTCGCGGCCGGGATCGGCGCCCCGGTGGACGACGTCCGGGCGGTCCCGCCCCCGAAAAGCCACCCGGATCCGCCTGATCCGCAGGACTCCAAGACCACGGACCGAAAGGGCTGGACAAGTTCGCGTCGATCCGGAATGAGCGCAGCCGACCTGCGATTCAACGGGTCGAGAAAGGAGAACTCCAGTTGACCGACGAGGCTACCAACCCCGGCGTCGAGGCCGCCATGAAGCTCCTCCAGGAAGCCTTCAAGTTCCTGACTCCCGACGAGAGGACGGCCATCCGGGAGATCCAGGCCGAGGTGGATGCCGCCGCCGAGGGTGGAACCGTCGCGGATCCCCGGCTGGAGTTCTGCTACACCGTGAAGTTCAGCACGGACCGGATCAACAATGGCCAGTTGTTGAGAGCTTGCGAGGCCTACATCACGGCTGCCGAATCCTGAGGTCCGACTTCCCGGCCTGATGACCAGCATGCCCGAATCCCGGGCCTGTCCTGGCATTCAATCGACCCGAAGAAATGCATGAAGAGCCTGGTTGTGCACCTGTCCACAGGCTTATCCACAGGCTCTTCACAGGCGTCCGGCCCATCCTCGCAAGGACGTCGAACCGGGCGACTTCCCCAGATTACCAATCCCAAACGCCCAGGTCAATCGAAAACCAGAGATCCGTTCTTCCCACATTTCATCGCGATATTCCCGGCCTCAGCCGAGAGAATCTGTTCGATCGGCCTCAGGCCCCGACCCTGGAGAGTTCCAGGCAAAGGCGCTGAAGCAGGAATCGAGGCTGCACGTTGCGGTGCAGATGGTCGAAGGCCTCCAGGATGGCCTGCAGCGCCCGGTCCAGACTGCGGGGGGAGCTCGACGAAGCCAGGGTCCGCAGCGTGTCCAGCCGGTCCACGTTGACGACCAGGGCTTCGTCGCCGCCCACCGACAGACACAGGGCGTCGCGGAACCACGACGTGAGGCTGTCCAGGACTCGCGTCAGATCCGCTTTGGGGTCGCTGGAACCGGTCTTGAGGGCCTCCAGGGCCGCGGCGGTCTCCAAGGCCTGCCAGGTCTGCGAACCGGGCAGCCCGATCGCCAGGCCCAGGGCCGATTCGCGCAGGTCCCAGATCTCGCCAGCTCCCACCAGTTCCAGGGCCAACCCCGGTGATCCGGAGCTGATCCGAGCGGCCACCGCCGCCCGATCAGGGGGAACGCCCTGCTCGAGCAGGAGATCCGCCACGGCCTGGACGTCCACCGGCCCGAAACGAAGGATCCGACAGCGCGACGTGACGGTCGGCAGGAGGGCATTCTCGCCCCCGGCCACCAGGATCAGGACCAGATGCCCGGGAGGCTCTTCCAGGGTCTTCAGCAGGGCACTCTGGGCCTCGCTGGTCAATCGCTCGGCCTCCGAGAGGATCCAGAACCGATAACCTCCCTCGTAGGGACGCAGTTGAACCGCCGAGATGCCTTCGCGAACGTCGTCGATCCCCACGCTGGCCTTGCCCTCGACACGGTCGATCCGCAACACATCGGGGTGATTCTCCGACTGCACCTTTCGGCAGGCCGGGCAGAGACCACAAGGGGGTTCGGGCCCCGTGCACAGCAGCCGGGCGGCCATCCAGGTGGCGGTCAGGCCCTTGCCCACTCCTCGGGGGCCCAGGAAGAGATAGGCCGGGGCGGGAGGACCTGCCCGGAGGGCTTCCTGGAGGCGGCTCCGCAGTGCCTGGTTCCCGAGAATGTGCATGGCGAAGAACCCCGGAGGGGCTACTGAAGGCCTTCCATGTTCAGGGTCAGCCTCCGGCGGTTGGGGATCCGGCGCTGGACCTCGCGCATGACGCAATCCACGATGCGCGCGTGCAGCGCCTCGCGCTCCAGGCTGGCGTCCAGGTAGCGCATGCGACCTGGTTCATCGCGAACCAGATCCATGTAGCCCTCGCGGACCCGCGCGTAGAAGGCGGCATCCAGGCGCTCCAGGCGGTCGGGTCCGCTCTGCTGTTCCCGATAGCGCTCGTTCAGACGGGAAAGGCCCAGCGTCGGCTCGACGTCCAGGAAGAAGGTCAGATCAGGCTGGATCCGCCACAGGCACATGCCGTTGACCTCGCGGATCTGGGTCAGGTGGACCCCTCTCCCGTAGCCCTGATAGGCCACGGTGGCATCCGCGAAGCGGTCGCAGACCACGATGGTGCCCTCCGAGAGGCGAGGCCGGATCACCTGCTCGACGTGCTGGCGCCGGGCAGCCGCAAAGAGGAAGACCTCGGCCAGGGGATCCATGTCCTCGTGCACCGGATCGATCAAGAGCTCACGGATGGCCTCGCCGACGGCCGTGCCCCCGGGCTCGCGGGTCAAACGGACCGGGTAGCCCTCACGCTCCAGGTGGCGGACCAGCATCTCGGCCTGGGTGCTCTTGCCGGCCCCTTCCAGGCCTTCAAAGGTGATGAAGAGGCCTTCGGTGTCATGACGGTTCATCGCTCAAGCCATCCTCTGTCGGCGCTCCGGGCGCCTGCTTGTAGATGCGGACGTGGCGTTGGGGTTCGATCCCCAGGCTGCGCGAGCCGAGGTGGGCTCCCTGGGCCAGCTCGTGTTGGAGTCGGCGCAACTGCAAGACCTGCGGAGAGAGGTCGACCGGCTGACCCGAGCTTTGCACGACGCGAATGGCCTCTTCGGCCTCTCGGGCCGCGAACTCCTTCTGATCGGCCTGGGGCAGGTGGAAGTATTCCTCCAGGAAGGCCTGCATCTGGGCGGTGGTGTTGGCCCGCAAGGCAAAGATCGGCATGTTGCGCTGCCGCATCCGATCGAAGACGGCCGAACGTCGGCGCTCCTGCCCCCGGATGGTCAACACCAGATCCCCTTCGTCCCAGTTCCGAACGATCCGGGCGGGGACGCCGAGGATTCCGATGGCTCGCGAGAGCCGGTTGCGACTGACCGCATACGGGAAGATCCGGGGGCCTTCCAGGATCTCATGTCCTGGAGGAGGACCTGCCAGGGCGTGCGCGGACTCCTCGCCAGGGTCCCGATGGACGGGCGCAACCCGTGGGGCCGGCACGGCGGGCCGAACCTCCACCTCGCCGTCCTCGTTGCGGGTGCGAATCTCGGGCTCGGGGGTCTGCCCCCGCAGCATCTGGTCGATCGTGCCCGCCACATCTTCGTGCAGCACCAGCGTGGACTTGTCCCGGATCTCGACGATCACCTCGAAGGTGGGTGGGGCCTTGCGCTCCAGGACGGCCTTCTGGGTCTTGCGGCGCCGCGCTTCCTCATCCGAGAGGGTCACCACCTGGATCCCTCCGACCAGATCCGAAAGGGTGGGGTTCATCAAGAGGTTCTCCAGGGTGTTGCCGTGCGCCGTGGCCACCAGCATCACCCCCCGTTCGGCGATGGTCCGGGCCGCATAGGCCTCGGCCTCGGTGCCGATCTCGTCCACCACCACCACCTCGGGGCTGTGGTTCTCGACGGCCTCGATCATGACTGCGTGCTGCTGGTCGGGTTGCGGGACCTGCATCCGTCGGGCCATGCCGATACCCGGATGGCGGATGTCGCCATCCCCGGCGATCTCGTTGGAAGTGTCGACGATGACCACCCGGCGGGTCAGATCGTCGGCCAGGACCCGGGCCACTTCGCGAAGCATGGTCGTCTTGCCCACCCCCGGACGCCCCAACAGCAGGATGCTGCGCCCCGACTCGATCACGTCCCGGAGGATGTCGATCGTGCCATACACCGCACGGCCGACGCGCGCGGTCAGTCCCACCACGTCGCCCGCCCGGTTGCGGATGGCCGAGATGCGGTGCAGGGTGGCCTCGATCCCCGCCCGATTGTCCTTCCCGAAGGCGCCGATCCGGTCGACCATGTAGCGCAGGTCGTCGCGGGTCACGGGGTCCTCGGTCAGGATCTCGAAGCGGCCCGGGAATCGAGCCTCCGGGCGCCGGCCCAGGTCGGTGACGACTTCGATCAGATCGACCAGCTCCTCCTGCCGGGCCTCCAGGCTGCGTCGAACGGCAGGAGGCAGTCTCTCCAGCAGGCGGTCGAGGTCGTCGGTGATGCGCAGGGTTCTGCTCTTCTTCCTGGTCAAGGGCTCTCCGGGTATTCTGGGGATTTGCGGAGGAAGGTCAAGGCGGGTCGGCCACCACCCGGACGGTCTGGAGGGTGGGGTCGGCGGGACCTTCCAAAGGGATGCCGGCTGCCAGGGCCCGGGCCAGGTGATCCACATGCCCGGCGCAGAAGACCTCGCCCGGACACAGCAAGGGAATCCCGGGAGGATAGGGGGTCAGGAACTCGGCACAGATCCGACCCGGGGCCTGGCTGATGGGGATCACGCAGGTGGAGGCGTAGAAGGCTTCCCGAGGGGTCATGGCTTGTTCCGGAGGAGGGAAGGTCGCAGCCAGGCTGGGGACCCGGGCCGGGCCCTGCCGGCGGGGAAGCCGAGCCAGGGCCCCGACCAGTCGCTCCAGATCCCGGCTTTGATGAGCCGGAGTCACCAGCACCACGATGTTCCTCAGGTCCGACATCTCGACCTGGATCGCTTCGTGGTCGCGCAGGTGGCGTTCCAGGTCCACCCCGGTGTATCCCAGCGCCAGGGCCGAGACCACCAGGCGGGTGCGGTCGTAGCGCGCGCAGCGGTCGGGCCCCGGGCAGCGCAACCCCGGCACCCGGGCCAGGGCTTCCCTGGTCGCCCCGGCCAGATCCAGGGCGCGCTGCCAGTCTCGGGTCCCCTGCAAGGCCACCTGCCTGCGCGCCGAGTCCAGCGAAGCCACCAACAGGCAGTTGGGACTGGTGGACTGCAGCATCCGCAAGGCCAACTCGACCCGGGCCGGGTCCACCCGGTGGCCCGACTGGTGCATCATCGAAGCCTGAGACAGGGCGCTGAGCAGTTTGTGCGCGCTGTGCACCACCAGATCCGCCCCCGCCGTCAAGGCCGATGTCGGCAGGTCTGGATGGAAGACCAGATGAGGGCCCCAGGCCTCGTCCACCAGGACGGGAAGTCCGCGCTGCCGACCCAAGGCCACCAGATCCTCCACAGCAGCAGCCGCCCCGTAGGGGGTCACGCTGGTGAAGAACACTGCGCGGGCCTGGGGATGAGCCTCCAGGGCGCGCGCCAGGGCTTCGGGTTCGACGGGATGATGGACACCCATCTCGTCGTCCAGGGGAGACTCGAGGTAGACCGGTCGAGCTCCGGAGAGGACCAGGGCCCCGTGAACCGAGCGATGAGCCGCCCGGGGGACCAGGATCTCCTGCCCGGGCCCGACGGTCGCCAGGATCATGGCCAGGTTCCCACACGAGGACCCGTTGACGAGGAACCAGGTTCGATCCGCACCCCAGGCCCGGGCGGCCAGTTCCATCGACGCCTTCAAGGCGGTCCGGGGACGATGGATGTCGTCCAGGTCCAGCACCTGGGTGGTGTCGGCGGCCAGGGCCAGCGTGCCCATCAGCGCCCGCAGGTCTTCAGGCGCCCCCCGCCCCTGCATGTGACCCGGCATGTGGAACGGCAGGACGCCTCCCCGAGCATAGCCCAGAAGTGCATCCAGGTAGGGGGCGGCCTCCTGTCCGGTCGGTCGACTCAGGCCTTGTTCTCCCGACGGGCCTGGACCTCCAGAAGGTGATCGCGCATATCCAGCAGCAACTCCAGGACGGCTGCACGCCAGCGGCTGTCCAGGTCCGGGCTGATCTCCCAGACCGCGTCCAGGTCCCGTTCAGGGAACTGCGCCAGGATCTGCTCTCGGGTCCGCATGGGGTCTCCTCCTTGGGATGGGTGGGGCGTCCAGATTCGGGCTCCGGGGCGATCGTCCTGTCTTCGGCGCCGAACGTGCGGCGCACGAGGCTTCCCGCCGGGGGGGCGCGCGGGTCTCTTGAAGGGGCCTCGCAGATTCTGCTAGATTTCAGCAGGACAGCCGGCGCGGACCGGGTTTGGAGGAAGGCACCTTGGGCAGACTCAAGAATCTGGCGAACCGGCTTCTATCCGACCCCATCTTCTGGATCCTCGCCGTCCTGGGCGTCATGGTCGGCTTCATCAGCTTCTTCGAGCGATTCACGCAGGTTGGCCTGAACAGCACCTACAACCTGTTCTGACATGTGAGCAGCACCTCGACGGGTGCGTCGGCCGCCACCCCCAGGCGCTGTGCTGCCGAGCCCCGGTTGACGGCGATCTCCAGGTAGTCGGCGGACCCCCAGCAAGCCAGGAGCTGGCCGGAATCCACATCACCATAGGTCGCGCAGACGGGGATCTCGGTCCCGCCCACGCGGACGCTGCTGAGACCGCCCTCCACCTCGCTGCGGTGGAGCAGGGTCACCAGGTTGCCGAAGGCATCACAGTGGATGACCTGGGTCCGGACGCACCCGTCCTCCAACCGATTGGGCTCCAGGTTCAGCTCGACGGGGTCGTTGACGGGAGTCCCCAGATTCTCCAGGGCCACCCCCCGGGCCAGGTGGGCCGCAGCCGGTGCGAAGAGGTCCCGACCGTGGAAGGTCCGACTGACCTTTTCCAGGCTCCAGGGCCCCGGACGAAGCTCGACCACGGCCACCGGTCGGTCGCGCCGCATCGCCAGCGACAGGATCCCGTTGTCAGGGCCCACGTAGAAGTGTCGTTCGCCTTGGACGGCCAGGGCCCGGCGCTGGCCGCCGACCCCCGGATCCACCACCGCCAGGTGGACGGTGCCCCGCGGGAACCAGTCCACCGCCGTGGCCAGAAGGAACGCGCCTTGCCGGATATCCTGGGCCCCCACCTGATGGGCCAGATCGACCAGTCGCGCCTGGGGATGCAGGCTCAGGATCACCCCTTTGAGGATCCCCACGTAGGGGTCCCTCCCCCCGAAGTCCGTCAGCATGGTCACGATGTCGGAACGCATCCAGCGGCTTTCGCAGACTCCCGCGCGGGTCCCTCCTGGCATGCCGCGAACAGGCCGGCCGGGGCAGGAATTCACAGAACGGTTGCACTTGCCGTCCCTGGGAGATGCTAGACTTCGATCCAAGCCATGCAAGAGATTCGTCCCCTCCCCCCGTTCCGTGTCGCCACGCCCGGCGTGGCTCCCTCTCCGACCGCGCGGGCTGCCCGGGAGGCGGCTCCCCGGACGGATGGCCTGGACCTTCAGGGCCTGCCGCCCCTGCAGACGCCCAAGAAGGCCGTCACCGTTCTGGCCGAGTCCTTCGGCTATGCCGAGTTCCCCCAGGCCTCGCCCGACGGCAAGCACGTGATCTTCAACGTGGTGGGCGACTACGACACTTCGCAGATGATCCGGATGAAGGCCGACGGAAGTGACAAACGGGCCCTGCTGACCGGCGAAAGGGTCCGCGCCCGCGACCTTCCCGAGTTCCTGGAAGCCCATCGGGGCCGGATCGACGAACAGGGGACCTGGACCGCCGACGGCCGTTCGGTCTACTACCGGACCAACTCGGGAGGGCACTTCTCGATCGCCCGCTTCGACCTGGACGACGCCTCGGCCCGGACCGTGGTCCAACTGCCCGAGATGAACCTCAAGCACCCCGTCGAGACCGCCGAGGGCTACATCCTGGGCTACGGCGGACCTCCGGATGCCACCTACAAGACCTCCGAGCAGTATTCCGACATCTTCGTGGCCGATCCCCGAACCGGCCAGGTCGAATTCCTGACCCATTCGGACGGCACGGTCTCCTACAAGCACCCCTCGGCGATGAAGGGGGCCATCCTGGCCCACGTCGAGCCGAAACAGGGCGAGGATCCCAAGGCAGATCTGGTGGCCCTGGACCCGGCCGGAGGGCCCGAACGCAACCTGACCAGCACGCCCGATTCCGACGAGCGGCACCCCTTCTACAATCCGCGGGTCGACCTGGTCGCCTACCATTCCGACGACTCGGGAGACAAGAACCTGTGGCTGGCGACCCCGGACTTCGACCGCCGGGTCCAGTTGACGTTCTACGGCAAGCCTGCCCAGTCGCCGTCCTGGTCGCCGGACGGACAGACCCTGTACTTCGTCAAGAAGGACGCCCGCCAGCCCGAGGGAGAGCCCTTCTACAAGCGCCAGGCCGACATCCGCGCCCTGGATGTCCCCAAGGCCCTCAAAGACCTGCATGCCCAGGCCCGGGAGCGCTGCCGCGAACTGGAGAAGGACGGGGCCTCGGAATCCCTTCAAGCGGCTGCCCGAGAGGCCTTGGAGGACTATCGGTTCTTCCTGGAGCGTGCCCTCGGGACGGAGTCCGAGAGCTGAGCGCATCCTGCTGACCCCCTGGTCGCCTCCCCGAAGGCCCGGGTGTGTTCGACTTCACAGCCCCCAGGCCGCCGGGGCTCTAGACTGAAGTCGACCCCCGAGAAGGAGAGGTGCTCTGCGTGCTCCGAGCCGCCGGATTGTCCGACCGCCTACGCCACCTGCTTCACCCCGTCCGCAGGCTCTGGGGACTCCAGGCCTCGGCCCCGTCTGTGGAACCGGAGGCCCCGAATCTCTTCCAGGAGGCGGTCCACCTGGATCGCATCCTGATCCTCCTGGCGTGCCGAACCGGCCGTCGCGAGGAGCTGCGGCTGATGACGCGACGGATGAGCCTGCGGGAGGTGCACTTCCAGACCCGCGAAGACCTGCGCGAAGGTCAGGCCCTGCACCTGCAGATGCTGCTGGAACCGGGCTTCGCCCTGCGGGTCCAGGCCCATGTGGCCGAGGCCGCCTGGGTCGAGGGCGAATGCCGAGGCCGGCTGCGCCTGTCCTGCGGACCTTTTGAACAGGGTGCCCTGACGGCCTACCTGGCCAAGCGAAACCTGCGCCGCTTCGCCTGACCCCGGAGCCTGGCTCTTCGGCCTGCCCTGGCATCCGGGCCGTCGCTCCCAACCAGGGATCTTCCCGGACGCCCTGAATCCGCCGCCTGCCGCAGGATCCGGCGGCGGATTCAGGGCGTCGGTCCAGGAACTTCCGGGTCGGGATGGAACCCCCGCACGATGGATGCCCACCTGATTTCCGCAGCCTTCTCCGACCGCACCCTCCTGCCCCAGGCCCACGAAGCCGTCCTGGAGACCCTGGCCGCCCTGGACCGGGGCCAGATCCGGGTGGCCGAGAAGGTGGGAGACGACTGGATGGTCCACACCTGGATCAAGCAGGCCATCCTTCTGTATTTCTCCCTCGCCCGGATGGAGGTCCTCGAGGTCGGCCCCTTCGAATTCCACGACAAGATCCCGCTCAAGAAGGGACTGGCTGAAGCCAGGGTGCGCGTGGTCCCCCCCGGCGTGGCCCGCTACGGCTCGTTCCTGGAACCCGGCGCCATCCTCATGCCGGGCTACGTCAACATCGGGGCGCGAGTCGGCGAGGGAACCATGGTGGACACCTGGGCCACGGTGGGCAGTTGCGCCCAGGTCGGCCGCCATGTCCACCTCTCGGGAGGGGTGGGGCTGGGAGGGGTCCTGGAGCCGGCATCCGCCCAGCCGGTGATCGTCGAGGATGGCGCCTTCATCGGGTCGCGCTGCATCGTCGTCGAGGGAGTCCGCGTCGAGGAAGAGGCGGTGTTGGGGGCCAACGTGGTGCTGACGGCCTCCACGACCATCGTGGATGTCACCGGACCCGAGCCCGTCACCTGGAAGGGCCGGGTCCCGGCCCGCTCGGTGGTCATCCCGGGCACCATCCCCAAACGCTTTCCCGCCGGAGAATTCGGGGTCCCATGCGCCCTGATCATCGGCCAGCGCAAGGCCTCGACCGACCGCAAGACCAGCCTGAACGACGTGCTGCGCGAGTTCGCAGTCCCCGTCTAGTCATGGATCTCGTCCGCAAGACCTTCGAACTGGTCTCGATCCCCAGCCCGACCGGGCAGGAGCAGGCCCTCTGCGACCACGTCCAGGGGTGGGCCTGCGACCTGGGGCTGCCCGCCCGCCGGGTGGGCCAGAACCTGATCCTGGCCCCGCCTGCCCGCAAGGACCGCCCCGTCGTCGGCCTCTTCGGGCACCTGGACACCGTCCCCCCCAGCCCCGAACAGCCCCTGAAGATCGAAGAGGGGCGGATCTACGGGTGCGGCGCCAGCGACATGAAGGCGGGCCTGGCGCTCATGATGGCCGCCACGGAGGAACGGGACCGACAGGGATGCGACCTGGTGGTCGTCTTCTACGCCGGCGAGGAAGGCCCCGACCAGGGGAACGGGCTGCGGGAGGTCCTGGACCTGCTGCCGGACCTGGACCTGGCCGTCATCCTCGAGCCCACCGACAACCGCGTCGAGGCGGGGTGCCTGGGCGGGATCCACGCCCGGGTGGTGGTGGAAGGGCGCCGGGCCCATTCGGCCCGCCCCTGGCAGGGGCAGAACGCCATCTACCGCGCCATGCCCCTGTTGGAACGCCTGCGCGACCGACCTCGCAGGAAGTACGTCGTGGACGGGCTGGAGTTCTTCGAGGTCATGTCCGCCACCATGGCCCACACCTCCAACGCGGCGAATGTGGTTCCCGACCGCTTCGAGCTGAATGTGAACGTGCGCTTCGGCCCCGGGCGCACCGAGCGCGACGCCCTGGAGGAGCTGCGGGAGGTGGTGGGCGACCTGGGCCGGATCGAGGTCACCGACTCCTGCCAGTCGGGAGCCGTCTGCCTGGATCACCCTCTTCTGAGGGAGTGGATCCGCCTTCGCGAGCTTGAGCTGCGGCCCAAGCAGGCCTTCACCGACCTGGCGCGCCTCACCGCCCGGGGAATCCCGGCCATCAACTTCGGGCCCGGCGATCCGGCCCGGGCCCATCAGGCCGTGGAATGGGTGGACGAATCGGCCGTGCGCGAGGGCTACCGTCTGCTCAGCAGCCTGCTCCGAGACGTCTGCCGCGCCGCCCCTCTCTAAGAAGCCTGTGTGAATACCGCGTCGGTCGCCTCGCGCTTCAGGGCAGGCACGAACCCGCCCGCAGGAGGATCACGTGCCGGCGCGTACAAGATCCGGGCTTCCCAATCCAGAGGAGCATCCCATGAACGCGACCGAGATCCGCCAGTCCTTCCTGAGCTTCTTCCGTGAGCGCGGCCACGTGATCGTGCCCAGCGCCCCCGTGGTCCCCCTGGACGACCCGACCTTGATGTTCACCAACGCCGGGATGAACCAGTTCAAGCCGTACTTCCTGGGCCAGGCCACCCCGGCCCACCGCCGCGTGGCGGACACCCAGAAGTGCATCCGGGTCTCGGGCAAGCACAACGACCTGGAGGAGGTG
>DCTU01000324.1:11439-11579 GCA_002329445.1 bacterium UBP9_UBA1432 | reverse complement strand
GGCGAAGGCGACTTCCTGACCATCGACGGCAGCACCGGCGAGGTGATCCTGGGCCAGATGCCCCTGGAGGAGCCCACCGAGCTTTCCCCCGAGACCCGGACCCTGCTGGGCTGGGCCGACCGCTCCCGCAAGCTGGGCGT
>DCTU01000324.1:9001-11416 GCA_002329445.1 bacterium UBP9_UBA1432 | reverse complement strand
CTGTGCCGCACCGAGCACATGTTCATGGAGCCCGAGCGGCTGCCTTACGTGCAGGAGATGATCCTGCTGGCCGGGCGGGCCGAGAACGGCAACCGTCTGCTGGCCACCCTGGAGCGCGAGGTGGAGGACTCCACCGGACGGCAGAAGGATGCCGCCCAGGAGCGTCTGGCCGAGCACCAGATCAAGCACCAGCCCGTCTGGGCCCGCTACAAGGAGCTGCTGACCCAGTTGCTGGAGTTCCAGCGCGGGGACTTCCGCGGCATCCTGGAGGCCATGAAGGGTCACTGGGTGATCATCCGCCTGCTGGATCCGCCCCTGCACGAGTTCCTCCCCAAGCACGAGGATCTGCTGGAGGACGTCGTCCGCCTGAAGACCCTCCAGGGCGTCTCGCAGGAGGCCTACAACAAGACCCTGGCCGAGATCCGCAAGGATCGCGGCGCCGAGGTCACCCTGGAGTCGCTGGAGAGCCTGCTGGCGCAGGTCGAGTCGATGCGTGAGTTCAACCCCATGCTGGGCCTTCGCGTCTGCCGTCTGGGCATCGTGTTCCCGGAGATCTACAAGATGCAGGTCCGCGGCATCATGGAGGCGGCCTGCGAGCTGGTCAAGGCCGGCGTGGATGCCAAGCCCGAGATCATGATCCCGGGTGTCGGCACCGTCGAGGAAATGCGCTGGAACCGCCAGATGGTCGAGACCGTGGCCGAGCAGGTCATGACCGAGACCGGCGTGCGTCCGAAGTACAAGGTCGGCACGATGGTGGAGATCCCGCGCGCCGCCCTGACGGCCGGAGACCTGGCTGAAGTGGCCGAGTTCTTCAGCTTCGGCACCAACGACCTGACCCAGACCACCTTCGGCTACTCTCGCGACGACGCGGCCGGGACCTTCGTGCCGGTCTACCTCGAGGAGAAGATCCTCAAGGTCGACCCGTTCCAGGTGGTGGACCGCGTGGGTGTCGGTCGCCTGATGCGGATGGCCGTGCAGGAAGGCCGTCAGGCCCGCGGCGCGGACATGGAGATCGGCATCTGCGGTGAGCACGGCGGCGAGCCCGAGTCGGTGGCCTTCTGTCACGAGCTGGGCCTGACCTACGTGTCCTGCTCGCCCTTCCGGGTGCCCATCGCCCGGCTGGCTGCTGCCCAGGCCGCCATCCGCGAGAAGCGCGATGGTCAGGGAGCCAGCGTCGATCTTCGCTAGCCCTGGGACCTGACCTCACGATGCAGGGCCCCGTTCCGGTTCGCCGGGGCGGGGCCCCTGCACGCCTGCACGCCCGGGGGCGGTCCGCAGCCCCAGGGGCATGCTAGAATATGCCGACCCATGAAAAGATTGGAAGACTCCTGGAAGATCTGCGCCCTGTGCCGACACCTCGAGATGCTGGAGGAGGGCGAGGAGTTCCCCGGGATCCTGGATACGGGGTATCTGGTCTTCCGGTGCCGGATCCTGGGCTGGAAGAGTCGGGAGGACTACCTGATGGAGCCGGTCTCCCAGAACCTGGAATCTCCCCCTGCCCGGACCTGCCCGTTCTGGGAGCCCTGGGAGACCCCCTCGTGAACCTGCCATCGGAGGAGGGGCCTCGCGTTTCGGATGTCGTGGCCCTCGGTCCAAAGACCTGGAGGCGGGCCGATGGTCGGGTCCAGCGCGTCCTGGCAGGAGTGTCGGTCGAGCAGGCCCGAGCCCGTCTGGCCTCACTGCGCGCCTTGCGGCCTGCCGGGATCGTTCTTCCGGAGGAGCTGCTGGAAGAGGAGGGCCGCCTCTTCCTGGTGCGCCCCTGGGTCGAGGGGCAACCCCTCGAACCCCGGATCGACCCGGCCACCCTGGCCGAGATCCTGGAGCTGGCCTCGCGCTGGCCGGAGGATCTCGTGGTGCTGGATCTGCGTCCGGAGCACCTGGTGCGCACCAGCCAGGGCCTGGTGCTGTGTGACCCCGGTTGGGCTGAAGAGGGGACCCCTCCCTACGCGGCTCCCGAACAGCACGGTCGAGGCCAGGTGGGACCCGCCGTGGGGCGCTACCAACTGGG
The DNA here is from genome assembly GCA_002329445.1 of bacterium UBP9_UBA1432. Classification (GTDB taxonomy): domain Bacteria; phylum Vulcanimicrobiota; class Xenobia; order Xenobiales; family Xenobiaceae; genus Xenobium; species Xenobium purgamenti. Next base: position 9,408 of record DCTU01000324.1, on the reverse strand, counting down.
CGCCACCTGCCTGCATCTGTGGGGAGGGGATCCGCCAGCGGATGCCCTGACCTTGTTGATTCCAGGCAGCGAGCCGTCCCCGCCCGAGGGCCTGCCGGATTCGCTGGGGCGCCTGCTGCTCCGCCTGCTCGAGGCCGATCCGGATCAACGGCCGTCCTGCCAGGAACTGTATCGGCAGGTTGAATCCTGGATCGCCTTGCGTTCTCAGGCCTTCCGGAGGCCTTCCCCGCCCGAGCCCCCGCGGGATCGGGCTCGCGAACCCGCGCTGCGGGTCTCTCGATCCCGCCCGCGCCGGCGTGCCTGGGTCGAGGGGATGCTCGGGTTGTTCGGCCTGGCGCTGGTCGGGCTTCTTCTGGCCGGGGCCCGGGTCGTCGGTCCACCTCCCGACCAGGCCCCCCGGGATCCCG
>DCTU01000324.1:0-8968 GCA_002329445.1 bacterium UBP9_UBA1432 | reverse complement strand
GCCGGGGCCTTCCTGAAGGGGCCGCACCCGGAGGATGGTCTCGGGGTGGAGCCGGAACGTCTGGAACTGGAGGCCTTCTACATCGACCGCTTCGAGGTGACCAATCGCCAGTTCCGCCGGTTCGTCGAAGCCACCGGCTATTCGGCCCAGGGCCACTGGGAGCGCCACGCCACCGCCGACCGGAGGGACCATCCGGTGATCGCCGTGTCGTGGTATGACGCCGAGGCCTATGCCCTGTGGGCGGACAAGCGCCTGCCCACCGAGGAGGAGTGGGAGAAGGCCGCTCGGGGGGGAGATGGTCGACTCTATCCCTGGGGCAACACCTGGGACGCCGGGCGCCTGAACTGCTTTGAATCCGCCGTCGGCAACACCTCTCCGGTGGGTTCCTTCCCCCGGGGAGCCTCGCCCTATGGCGTGGAGGATCTGGCCGGCAACGTCTGGGAGTGGGTGGACGCCTGGTACCTCCCGCTGGGCGCGAGTGCCGAGGAGCTGCCCTTGCTGCGGGTGGCCCGAGGAGGTTCTCGGAACGACCCCGTGGTTCAATGCACGACCGTCTCGCGCCGGGGGGTCTTCCCCGAGAACGGGACCCTGGTCAACTCCGGGTTCCGCTGCGTCCTGGACCCGGAGGGCTCGGCCCGCATCCGGGCTTCGGGGCCGGAGGCTATTTCGACCAGTCCGGCTGGATCCGGGCGCTGAGGGTCAGGCGGGCCGATTCCCAGGAACCATCGGCGCCCCCCGCCATGACCAGACCGAAGGCTCGTCGCGAGGCCTCGGTCTGGAAGCTGGTGCCGGCCAGTTCCACGGTCTGCCCCTCGGGCACGCGCACGGTGGTGGCCGCCTCGGTGAAGCGCACGTCGCCCGGGCCGTCGGGCCCCAGGTAGGAGAACCAGGGGACCACCTCCACGGTGATGTGCCCGCCCGCGGCGCGGGGACGGACCAGGAAGCCCGTGCTGACCTGCTGGAAGACCACCCCCGGAGGAACCAGGCCGCGGTCCCGCGCCAGGGTCCAGTAGGGACCGACTTCCACCAGGTCGCGGGCCACGATCAGCCGGGCCTCCTCACCGCTCATGACCAGCAGATCCTGTCGACCAGTGGTCTGAACCCCGGCCTGACGAATCCCGCCTCTGGCCGTCCATCGGTCGCGGGCCGGGTCCCAGGCGACTCCGGCACCCTGGCCGCTGTGCCCGGCCGAGCCGTCGAAGCCGATCGTGAGGCGGATCAAGGGAGCGGGCACGTCCAGGCGCTGCAACAGCTCTCCAACCCGCTGCAGGGCNNATGGTCCCGGACGATCAGGGTCTGGGTGCGCGGGTCGGGCATCACGGTGCCGGCAGGGCTCAAGAGCATGCGCACCGGTTCGACGGTGGCTTCAGCGGGTCGGTTGAGGAGCTGGAAGATCCGCACTTCCAGGTCCTGGGCAGCGAGGGGAAGCGCCATCAGCAGCGTCCAGGCCAGGACCAGCCACGCCCGTCTCATCGCCATGGCCCTCCTCCCGGGCGGCTTCCAGCCTGCCCTGCCTTCCCATCATACCCGATCCCCGGGACCAGCAGGAGGTTCTGGCTGTGTCTCGAAAGTTGCCTGAGCGCCCGAAGGCGGCGTCCCGCGGTGGCTCGCGGCCACCCCGAGTCGAGGGACCGGAGGCTTCCGGATGCTCGCGCTTCTCGATTCTGCGACCCTTATGGGGGTCGATTCCCATCCCGTCCGCGTCGAGGTGGACGTCACGGCCGGAGTCCCCAACTACACCCTGGTCGGCCTGCCCGACGCCAGCGCGGCCGAGTCCCGCGAGCGGGTCCAGGGGGCCTTGCGCAACTCAGGCTATGCGCTGTCCTCCCGACGGGTCACCGTCAACCTGGCCCCCGGCGAGATCCGCAAGGAAGGCCCCCGTTTCGATCTGGCCATCGCTTTGGGGATCCTGGCTTCGGAGACCGGCAGACCCGTGGTTCGGCCGGCCCAGCTCAAGGAGCTCATGGTCCTGGGAGAGTTGGCCTTGGACGGAGCGGTCCGCCCGATCCGGGGCGTCCTGTCGTCGGTCCTCCTGGCGCGTCGGATGGGCCTCTCGCGCGTGATGGTGCCGCTGGCCAACGGGCCGGAGGCAGCCCTGGTCTCGGGGCTTCGGGTCCTGGCCGTGAGGGACCTGCGAGAGGCCGTCGAGGTCGCCTCGGGTCGCGAGTCGTCGGCCCCCGTCCTTCCCGAACCGGCCGGCCTGGAGACCGAGGGCGTGGACCTGGAGGTCGTCCGCGGTCAGCACCTGGCCCGGCGTGCCTTGGAGATCTGTGCAGCGGGAGGACACCATCTGCTGCTCGTGGGGCCGCCGGGATCCGGCAAGACGCTCCTGGCTCGCTGTCTGCCGTCGGTCTTGCCTCCCCTCTGCCAGGAGGAGGCCCTGGAGGTGACCCGCATCCACAGCGCCCAGCGACGCCTCAGCACCTTGCAGGGGCTTCCGCGCACTCCGCCGTTCCGGGCTCCTGCCCAGAGCGTGTCGCTGGCCGGACTGATCGGCAGTTTCACTCCAGGCGAGATCAGCCTGGCCCACCGGGGAGTCCTGTTCCTGGACGAGTTCCCCGAGTTCCGAAGGGATTGTCTGGAGGCGCTGCGCGCCCCCCTGGAGGATGGGCACGTGTTGGTGGCCCGGGCCGGCTTCCACGCCGGATATCCCTGTCGCTTCACCCTGGTCGCCGCCATGAATCCCTGCCCCTGCGGCTACTACGGGGATCCGGTCCGGGAGTGCGCGTGCTCGCCCACCCAGCGGGAACGCTACTTCCATCGCCTGTCCGGCCCGCTTCTCGACCGGATCGACCTGCAGGTCCGGGTCCCACGCCCCGAACCCGAAGAGTTGATGTCCAGGCACCCCGGAGAACCCTCTGCGGCGGTGCGCGAGCGGGTGGTGCGCGCGGTGGCGATTCAGCACGAGCGCGGTTGCCGCAACGCGGATCTGGGGCCGGCCCAGACCCGTCGCTTCTGCGTCCTGGACACCGAAACCCGCGGCTTCCTCTTGCAGGCGTTGCGCCGACGGTCCTTGTCCGCTCGGGTGCATGACCGGGTCCTGCGCCTGGCGCGGACGCTGGCGGATCTGGAGGGACGCGAGAACATCGCGCTTCAGGATCTCTGCGAAGCCATGGAGTATCGTGCGCTGGAACGGGAAGACTCCTGAAAGATGAGACCAACCGGGGTCGGTTGTCGGGATCGGGCCGGACACCTATAATCGGTCTCGCAGGATCGCCCCCCGGCTCTTCGGGGCCGGCCGATCCGGATGTCAGGAGGAAACCAACCGATGATCACCGCGACCGAATCCGCTGTTCGCGAAGTCAAGAGACTGATGGAAGACCACAAGCTGAAGGATGCCGTCCTCAGGATGGGAGTCCAGGGGATGACCTGTTCGGGACCGGGCTACGCCTTGGGCTTCGACCAGGAGGTTCGCGAGGACGACCATGTCTTCGAGTCCGATGGGCTGCGCATCGTGGTCGACGGGCAGAGCTATGCCTATCTGCAGGGGACCGAGCTGGACTTCACCAGCGACGTCCACGGGGGGGGCTTTCAGTTCAACAACCCCAACGCGGTCCGCTCCTGCGGCGGCTGCTCGGGGTCCTGCGGAGGCTAGCCCTCCAGGCCCCCGGCCGGGGGGCGACCCCCCCCGGCGCCTTCTCTTCCGGTGATTCTCGCGCGCTCGTGAGGGAGTTCAATCCGTGCCAAGGAGGACCCGATGATCTACCTCGACCATGCGGCGACCACCCCGGTCGCTCCTGAGGTCCTGGAGGCCATGCTGCCGTATTTCACCCGGGTCTACGCCAACCCGTCCAACGTCCACCGGCCATCCCTGGAGGCCCGCCGAGCCCTGGACCAGGCCCGCCAGGGCGTGGCCGGACATCTGGGCGCACGCCAGGCGTCCGAGATCGTCTTCACCGCCAGTGGGACGGAGGCCGACAACCTGGCAGTCCTGGGACTGGCCCGGGCCCATCGTGAGCACGGCGACCATGTGGTCACCACGAGGATCGAGCACCACGCCGTCCTGCACGCCTGTGACCAGCTCGAGCGGGAAGGTTTCCGGGTCACGCGCCTGCCGGTGGATGAGTGGGGGCGGGTCGATCCCCAGGCCGTGCTGGAGGCATGCGGGCCCGGGACCGTCCTGGTCTCGGTCATGTTGGCCAACAACGAGATCGGGAGCCTCCAGCCCGTGGCTGAGATCGCGGAGCTGCTTCGGGGCCGGGGAATCCTTCTGCACAGCGATGCCGTCCAGGCGGTGGGCCACATCCCCGTGGACGTCGGGCAGCTCGGGGTCGACGCCCTGAGTCTTTCGGCCCATAAGTTCCACGGCCCCAAGGGGGTGGGAGCCCTGTACCTGAAGACCGGGATTCGGGTGGAACCCCTGCTGTTTGGGGGAGGCCAGGAACGCGGACTGCGCTCCGGCACCGAGAATGTCCCCGGGGTCGTGGGCCTGGCCCGGGCCTTGGATCTGGCCTGCGCCGGGCGCGAGGAGCGCGCTGAGCGTCTCCGCACACTCCGGAACCGCCTGGTGGAGCGGGTTCTCGGTGAACTCCCCGACGCCCACCTGACCGGGCATCCCGAGTTGCGCCTTCCAGGAACGGCCAGTTTCGTCTTTGAAGGGGCGGAGGGCGAGTCGCTGCTGCTGCAACTGGACCGCAAGGGAATCTGCGTCTCCACCGGTTCGGCCTGCTCCAACGCAACCCTGGAACCCTCGCACGTGCTCAAGGCCTTGGGGCTTCCCCTGCAACGGGCCCACGGCAGTCTGCGTCTGACTCTGGGCAGGGAGAATACCGTCGAAGAAGTCGACCAGGCGGCCCAGGCCCTGGTGGAGGCCGTCCGGCGCTTGCGCTCCCTGGCGCCCAGGTCTCGGAGCTGATGTACAGCCCGATCGTCCTGGACCACTTCCACCATCCTCGTCACGTCGGCGTGGTTTCCGCGGCGACCGGCCACGCCCGCCTGGAGAACCCGGTCTGTGGGGATGTGGTCGAGTTCTGGACCCGCGTGGTCGAGGACCGCCTGGAGGAGGTCGGCTTTCGCGCTTTTGGATGCGCCGCCGCCATCGCTTCGGCCAGCATGCTGGCCGAGTTGGTCCGCGGCCTCTCCTCCCGCGAGGTCCTGACCCTGGAGGCCGCCGACCTGGTCGAGGCCCTGGGCGGGTTGCCCCCCTCCAAGACGCACGGTGCAGCCCTGGCCGTCGAGACCTTGAGGGCGGCCCTGGGTGAAGGCGTAATTTCCTGAGCCGGGAGCAGCCTGGCCGGTCAGGTCGCTTCTGCCAGTCGGCTTTCGGGAATTGCTCCCGGTCCGCCCCTTTGATTGTAGGGTCTGATTCGAGACTGTAGAATGGCTTATCGGGCGCCCCTGGAGGGTGGCCATGTTCGAGGAGGCCAGTCCCCTGCAACACGTGAGGGCGGGAAAGTCGCGCCAGGTGGCCCAGGCGCTGCGTCAGAAGGCTCTGGAACCCCAGGTCAAGCATTGCTATCTGCTGGACATCGACGTCACGGTCCTGGTGGAGTACCCCGACTACAAAGGCCCCCACCACAAAGGCCCCGAGGGGGCCATCTACTGCGAGAACATCGTGCCCTGCTACCAGGCGGACCGACGTTGCCGCTACAGCGGGATCTCGCCGCTCTTCCCGGATCCGTTCCTTCCCAGAGAGCCGAACCCGTCGGAGGGGGAGGCCGGGGAGGATTCCTGGGAGACCACCCCGCTCTCGCCTGAAGACTGATCCCCACCTCGACGCCTGAAGGCAGGTTTGCCGCCCGGTCCTGCGAACCTCGCCATGTTTGCGGGAGGTAGGCGCGTGGAGACCATCCGAGATGCCGTCGAGGGGCTGAACCTGACCCTGGTCTATGGAGGCTTCGTCCTGGCGGGCCTGCTCTTCTGCGGCGTGGCCTTCCTGTTCGGAGGAGACGGTGGAGATGGGGGGGCGGACGCGGGCGGCGACGACGGCGGAGGTTGTTTCCTCAGCCCCATCAGCCTGGCTTTCTTCACCACCAGCCTGGGGGCTTTCGGCCTGATCCTCCTGCATGGGCTCGGGGTTTCGCCCATGCGCAGCATCCTGTACTCGATCCTGGCTGCTGCCGTCAGCATGACCGTGCTGTCCTTCTTCTTCTACCGCCTCTTCGTGCGCGGGGGGGCCGTGGTGCGATCCGAGAAGGTGGACGGCCTCTCGGCCGAGGTCTTCACGGCGATTCCCGAAGGTGGGGTGGGGGAGGTTCTCTATCGGGATGGCCGCGGTCAGCAGAAGGCCCTGGCCCGCTCCTCGGATGGGAGCGCGATTCCCGCCGGCATCCCCGTCCGGATCGACAGAAGCGTCGGGCCGACCCTGGTCGTCAGCAGGGTCGATCGTCAAGTGTAGGAGGCACCCGGTTCATGGATATTTCGACAGTTCCCGGTGGAACGGCAGGTCTGATCCTTTTCGGCGTGGTCGGTTTCTTTGCGGTCGTCCTCGTCGTGGTGATGATCTATGCCCGGATGTACCAGAAGGCCAGTCCCAACGAGGTGCTCGTCATTTCCGGCCGCGGCAGCGAACCGCGCCTGGTGATCGGCTCGGGTCAACTGGTCATCCCCCTCTTCGAGCGGGTGGACCGCTTCTCTCTGGAGACCATGACCATCGAGCTGCTGACCCCCGAGGTCTACACGGCTCAAGGGGTTCCGGTGATCATAGACGCCGTGGCCCAGGTCAAGGTCCGCAACGAGCCGGACATGGTCCGACTGGCCCTGGAACGCTTCCTCTCCAAGAGCCCGATGGAGATCAAGGAGATCGTCAAGCAGACCCTCGAAGGCCACACCCGCGCGATCATCGGCCAGATGAACGTGGAGGGGATCATCACCGCCCGAGATGAGTTCGCCCAGAAGGTGGCCGAGGTCTCCAGCCGAGACCTGGCCAACATGGGTCTGACCATCGACTCCTTCTCGATCAAGGACGTCAAAGACAACCAGGGCTACCTGGCTGCCCTGGGCAAGCCACGCACCGCCGAGGTCAAGCGCGACGCCGCCATTGCCGAAGCCAACGCCGCCCGTGACGCCCAGAAGGCCGCCGCCGGAGCCAGCCAGGAAGCCGAGATCGCCAAGATCGAGGCCAAGACCCGGATTGCCGAGAAGGACCGGGACTTCCGCATCCAGCAGGCGGAATACAACATCGCCTCCAAGCAGCGCGAAGCCGAAGCCGACCTGTCCTACGACCTGCAGAAGAACATCTCGGCCCAGAAGGTCAAGGAGCAGGAAGTCCAGATCCAGGTGGTCGAGAAGCAGAAGCAGATCCAGGTCCAGAAGAGCGAGGCCGAGCGTCGCGAAGTGGAGCTGGTGGCCACCGTGCGCAAGCCGGCCGAGGCCAAGCAGTATGAGATCCAGACGCTGGCCACCGCCGAGCAGTTCAAGCTGAAGGCCACCGCCGAAGGTCAGGCCGAGGCCAATCGCCTGACCGGTTTCGCCAGCGCCGAGATTCGCCAGAAGCAGGGCGAAGCAGAGGCCGCGGCCAACAAGGCGCAGGGTCTGGCGCACGCCGAAGTGGGTCGGGCCCAGGGTCTGGCCGAGGCCGAGGTCATTCGGGCCAAGGGTCTTTCGGAAGCCGAAGCGATGGTCAAGAAGGCTTCGGCCTGGAGCACCTACAACCAGGCGGCCATCATGCAGATGCTGATCGATCGGATGCCGGAGATCGCATCCGCCATCTCGGCGCCTCTGGCCAAGACCGAGAAGATCGTGATGATCAACTCGGGCGAGGGCGGTGGTGGGGCCTCGCGCCTGACTCGGGACGTCACCGACGTGGTGGCCCAGATGCCTGCGGTGCTGGAAGCCCTGACGGGTATCGACCTGGGCGATCTGGCCGCTCAGTTGCCTGGCTTGGGACAGAAGGCGAAGCGGGAAATCCAGACCGTGCCGCCGGCCGTTCCCCTTGCCAGGAAGGGCGCCGAACCACCGATCGCCCTGGAGGGCCCGGACGCCAACTCCTGACCAGCCTTTCGGATTCATTGGAGGCCTCCCGGCCAAGGCCCGGGGGCCTCTTCGATTCCTGCCGGAGGCTTCCCGGATCTCGGCCGGGGGGCCTCTGCGATTCCTGGCAGGGGCTTCTCAAACGGTCCCGATCCAGAAAGATTTTCACGTTGTTCGACGGGGAATCGACGCCAGAATCTGGACGAAACCCTGCCATTCACCGATTCGGAGCTTTGGAAACTCAATCGTTTGTTCGGGCTGACCTGGCCTATTGTCTATGCTAAAATCTTTCAATAAGGGCCTTCTGGTGCCCTGTTTGTCGGTTCGGATTCCTGGTCCATCGCCGCGCTCGGGAGGAACGATTGAAAGCCATCGTCTTCGAGTTGCCTCGTCCCGAGGATTTGGAGGAAGGTCGTCTCGACCGCATCCTGTCGGACCTGCACGAAGCCCTCGCCGAGTTGCCCGGCGACCGGGTGCGTCAGGTTGTCTCCTATCGGGGGCGCCCTGGTCTGTTGCTGCAGTTGGCCAAGGAGGAATTGGCGCCGGCCTGCGCCCGCGTCCGCAGCGTGTTGCAGACCGAGCAAATCGAATACGTCGAGCACCTGTACTATGGTGTCCCGCGTTCCATGCCCATTCCCGCCGGAGGGATTTCTTCAGAGCCTGAACCGGAACTCAGCCCGGTCCGTCGCCGCCGAATGGTCCGGCGCTGTTTGCGGGCCGGACACGCGTTCTGCCGCATGGACTTCTTTGCAGACGCCCAATCCCAGTTCCAGAAGGCTCACACCCTGGACCCGGATTGCGCCGAGGCCGTGTACGGTCTGGGTCTGGTCGAGGCTCGGGAGGGACATGACGAGACCGCGGAGCGCCTGCTGCGGCGGGCCATCGCCCTGGATCCGCAGAAGGCTGCCTATCAACTGGCCCTGGGGCGCCTGCTGTATCGTTGCAGCCGCCTGGAGGCCGCCGAGGAGGCGGCTCGCCGGGCCATCGCCCTGGACCCCACCGATGCTTCGTGTTTTGACGCGTTGGGGTGGACCTGTCTGGACCTGGGGCGGACCGA
>DCTU01000214.1 GCA_002329445.1 bacterium UBP9_UBA1432 | reverse complement strand
CTCCCCGCCCGTGAGGGCGGGCTAAGTAGTATAGGAGCGCCCCGGCGTGCTCGATCCGCTCTTCACACTCAGTTCCCAGAATCAGAGGCTGACGGAGAACACCCAGCGCTCCAGCGATGCCGTGCGAACCCAGGCCCTCAAGGAGGGCAAGGAGAAGGGGCGTCGGGGAAACCTGGATTCAACCGAGATCTCGTCGGACCTCAACCAGATGGGTGAGGACCTCCTGGGTTCGATGGACCCGGACCTTTTCGGTCGGAGCGGAAGGTCGTCCCTCTTCAAGAGGCTGTGGGAAGAGACGGTGGAACAGGAGGCCGAGGAGGAGGGGGAGGGGGAGGAGGAGTCTGGCCGGCGCCATCGGGACGGTCTGCTCATGGAGGTCCCGGAGCCTCCAGACGAATCCGACGAACCACCCCCTCCCGAAGAGCCCGCTCGGCCGTCTCCCGTCCCGGATGTGTCGGAGCCGCCGGCGTCCCGCCCAGAGGCCGCTCCTGCGACGGACGAGCCTCCGCGGACGGGCTCGCCTCCTGTCTTGCCGGGCCGCGAGGTCCTGGAGTTCAGCGCTCCTGAAAAGAAGCCCGCTCCCCAGGTCGAGAAAGAGCCTCCCTCGATGGCGCGCCCGACCAGCCAGGGCTCGCTGCTGGACATCTCCGAGGGGTTCCTGCTGCACGAGTCCACGGTCGAGTTCGAGGCCGCGGACGAGGCCGCCACGGCAGTCGAGGCGGAACCCCTCCCAGCCCACCTGGAGGCCGTGCTGGCGGCCTTGATGCAGGGAGACTCCCGCTCCACGGGCTGGCCTCGCCTGCAGAGGCTTTTGGGGCGTTTCGGGGCCGGGGTCCTGGGGCTGTGCGTCGCACAGAAAGTCCGGGTCTGCCTGCTTCCCAGAGGCAGCGGGTTGAGGTCCCATCCGACGGTCCGGGCGGTCGTGGGGCAAGGCAAGGCCCGCGGCGGTGCCTATCTGCCCGAGAGCCGGACCTGCCTGGTGGAGGAGGAGGCCCTGTCGGCCCCGCCTTGGGGGTTTCACCCGGTCCTGTTCTATTTTGCCCAGGCCTGGGACCATGCCCTGGGAGGAGAGGAGTTCGCCAGTCTTCAGTCGGCAGCGGTCAAGGCCAGCTTTGATGCCTGCCGTCGCGGTCTGCCGGGACACACCTTCCCGGACGGCTTCGCGGGCGAGTCGCCCGTCCACTATTTTGCCCAGGCGGTGGAGTCCTATCTGTCCGAGAACGATTCCACGGATCCCTTGTGGACCCGCGAGGACCTCTACGATTTCGACCGGTCCATGTTCTCTTACGTGGAGTACCTGTGGCGGCAAGGGAACCGCACGGCGTGAACCTCCTGATCCATCCTCTGCTGAAGACCCGGGACGGGCGCAAGATCGGGGAATTCCCCATCGGTAGCGTGTCCTGGGATGCCGCGACGGGAACGGTCCTGGACTGTCCCGATCGGGACCTTTTTCGTCTGCTTCACCGGCACTTTTCGTGGCCGATTCCGGTTCGTCGGGCCCGGGGTGGACCCGCAAGCGCCCTGCTGCACGAGTGGGAGGAGCTGGCGCCGGGCAGTGAGGAGCACTTCCGGGAGGCTGTCAGCCGACTGCACCGACTGGGCTTTGTCGCTCGACCGTTGGGATCGCAGGATTGAGCTCTTGGGGGCGACCCAGGGGTTTCCGTCTGGGCTCCTAGTGTGGTGCGAAGGGTCGGGCCAGGAGCATCCCCAGGGGGATTCCGGGCAGGCTCAAGACCAGGGCAACCGGCCAGTTGTGGCTCAGCATGTAGCCGACGTAGCCGCAGACCAGGATGCCTGCGCACACCGCCAGGGCGCGCACTGTGCGAAACACGCGCGTCTGTCTGCTGTAGCATTCGGGATGGTAGAAGGCCTGCTCGCCCTGGATCTGGACCTCGACGGCATTGGATCGGGTCAGGCTGACTCCGCATTGCCGGCAATCCACCAGCTCGGTCGTCGGACCGCACTTCTGGCAGTAGATGGGTTTGTGGAAGGTCAGCTTCTCGGGAGCGTAGACCGAGAAGAGGTCCATGGCCCGCTCGCACTTGGTGCATTTGAAGGGCTTGTGCTCATGACACTTCTTGCAGACTCCGTCGCCGCCGGTGTCCACGGGGGCTCCGCATTTGATGCAAGGGTACGCCGGCACAGCGCCTCCTCGGAATCAGGGAATCTGGATCCGTTCGTTTCGAGCTTGCGGACATCCTGCGTGCGTGGGGGAATCCGCTTGTCGCGCCCCGAAGCTCAGGGCGTTCGGGAACCCTCATCAAGACCCGGACACATGCCTGAATCGGCCGTCTGGTGTGAGAACCGAGGGCCACGGCAGGTGGCCGATTCGGGATATGACGAGATCCGGAGGCAGCAGCAGTGAACAGGAAATGGATGGTTGTAGCCCTGGCCCTGGCCGCTTTGCTGGTTTGGACGGGCCGTGCCCAGGCCCAGCTCTTGATGGTGACCGGGGAATATCAGGTCACCAACGTGGACCGGGCCGAGCAGCGTATCGGCATCGCCTTGAGGGGAGACGACCCGGACCGGCGCCAGAACTGGGTCCACGTCCGGGCCGACACCAAGATCGTCCGGCGGGTCTGGCTTCGAGGCGGGGCCTTTCGGGATGAGTTCATGACCTGGAATGGCTTCTTTGACTACGTCCGGAAGGGGACCAAGCTGAAGGTCCACGGCGGAAGGAACTGGGACGGAACGATCCAGGCCAAGAAGATCTGGCTGTAGGGTCCATTCGTCGGTGCCGCCGGAGCCCCGAACCTTCCCGAATCACGGCGAAGGTCGGGGCTCCATCCTGCGGCGGATTTCGTCGGGGGCGACCAGTTCACCCTGGTCCATCCCGGGACAACGAACCCCCGCTCGCCGCCAGGCCCGCGGGCTGCGCAGATTCTCGGGCCAGAA
>DCTU01000265.1:4534-6189 GCA_002329445.1 bacterium UBP9_UBA1432 | reverse complement strand
GCGGGGGGGGGCGACGGGATGGGGGTCTGGTTGGGGCACGCGGGGGTCCTCTCCGGCGGGGGCGGTTCCCGGCGATCCGGGGGCCTTCCTGCCATCCGGGTTCACCGGAATCCGGCCACCACCACGCGGTTTCGGCCTCGGGAGCAGGCGCGGTACAGGGCCTGGGCCGCCCGCTTCAGCAGGCCCGGGACCTCGGCCAGGGGGGCCAGTTCGGTGGTGGCCACACCCACGCTCAGGGTGATCGCCAGTTGCGTCCCTGATTGGAATCGGAGAGGTTCGGACGCCACCGCCAGGCGCACGCGCTCGGCCGCCAGGCAGGCGCTGGTCGCTTCGAATCCGGGGGCCACCACCACCAGGCGGCTGGGGCCGTGCAGGCCCAGTCCGTCCTCTTCGCGCAGGGCGGTGCGGATGCGCGCGGCCACCAGGCTCAGGACTTCCGCCTGGGTCAGTCCGGAAGGAAGACCTCCCGATTGGGGGTCAAACTGGTCGACCTCGACCAGCATGAGGGCCAGGGGGTGCTTGGATTTCCGAGAGGCCTGGAACTCTTCTTCCAGGATCTCCAGGCTGGCGGCCTGGCTCAACAGGCCCCGGCTGGGGTCCTGGGCCGACTGGAGCAGGGCCGCCCGTTGGGCCTTTTCCGTCTGCCCTCCGCCTTGGGTGAAGGCCAGCCCGCCGGCATAGGCCATGGCTTCCATCGCCATGGTGGCCAGGATCCCGGCTGGCCCCAGGGTCATCGCGGTCAGGGTGCAGCCGGCGATCAGGCTGCCCACTGCCAGCAGATCTCCGGCCAGCAGCCAGGACCTGGGCACTCCGGGAAGATCTCCTCCGCCCAGGACCGAGCCCAGCAGGCTCAAGGGACGGCTGGCGCGGGCGGCCTGGCGGAGGTAGCTGGCCTGTTCCAGGAAGAGGGCCGTGGCCGGGTCGTGCCACTCGGCCAGGCGATCCAGGTCATGCGAACGGATGGTCGTGCCCGAAGGCGTCGCGCCGGCGGCTCGGGCTGCCGCCTTGCTGGGGCCGGCGGCCGGCAGCGAGCCCGAGGTGGGCTGGGCACCCTCCACCGAGCCCACCCCGTGCACTCTCTCGAGCGGGTGATCCTGGCTCATCTGGGGCGAAGGATTCGCCACCCCGTCCCCGGCGCCTGCGTTCCTGGCCTACTGGCGGACCAACCGGTTGTCGGGGTCGTTGCGCCAGGGAGAGCCGGCCGCGAAGGCCTCCATGAACATCTCCTGGCTGGAACCCAGGTTGCGCACCTCCTTGGCCTCGCGGAAGGTCTTCTTTCGGGCCATGGTGATGGTCGTCCCCACGGTGTACTCGCGGTCGGGATCCATGGGGCTTCCGTCGGCCAGCACCACCTCGGTGAGTCGCTGACCGCTGGGGCGGGACGGGTCGTAGGTGTAGCGGAAGCCGGCGGGGGTGGCGGGCCCTCGGCCGCCGTCGCCGATGCGTTCCTCCATCTCGGCCATGAGCATGCGGCCCGTGACCTTCATGACCACGGTGTCCTCTTCGGTCATCGGATAGGCGCTGAAGAGGTCCTTGTAGGTCACCTCGCCCTGGGGCAGGTTGCCCCGGGGGTTGCGGGCGCTGCACAGGGCGATCTCCGCACCCGAGGCCTGGAGCACCGAGTCGGCGTGGATCTGGTTGATCTTGGCCGCCGC
>DCTU01000265.1:1718-4519 GCA_002329445.1 bacterium UBP9_UBA1432 | reverse complement strand
GCCTGCACCTCGGGGTCGGGGGGCACGTCGGCGCCGACGGGGATCAGTCGGGCCTCGGCCGAGACGATGCGCCGGCGGGAGAGGTCAAAGCCCAGATCCACCGAGCCGACGAAGCGGCCCTTGGTTCCGCCCTGGACGATCAGGGTGTCGCCTTCCCGGTGCCCCTGCTCCAGGACCGTGTGGCTGTGACCTCCCACGATCACGTCGATCCCCGGGAACTCTCGGGCCAGCTTGCAGTCCTCGTCGAAACCGTGGTGGGACAGGACCACCACCACCTCGGCTCCCTGCTCACGCATCTCGGGCAGGTAGCGGGCCACGGCCGTCGACGGCGGCTGGAACTCCAGGCCCTCCAGCTTTTCGGCGCTGACGTAGCGCGCCATGTCCTGCACGTCCAGCCCCAGGATCCCGACCTTGACCCCGTTGAGGTCCTTCAGGAGGTAGGGGGTGGCCCAGGGGCTTCCATCTTCCGAGTGGACGATGTTGGCGCTGAGGATCGGGGCGTTCAGGTCGCCCAGCATGTCCTGCAGGGCTTCCTGGCCCCAGGCAAAGTCGTGGTTGCCCGGCTGGACGGCGTCGAAGCCCATCGTGCCCAGAGGCTCGGAGACGACCTGCCCCTTGGTCAGGTAGGCGACCATGGTGCCCTCGGCCAGGTCGCCGGCGTTCAGGGTCAGCGTGCCTTCGGGGTTCTCGGCGCGCTGGCGGTCCAGGATGGTGGCCACCCGGGCCAGGCCTCCGGCATCCTCCTCGGGTTCGACGGCACCGTGCAGGTCGTTGAGGTGCAGGATCCGCAGAGGTCGGATCTGTCCGCTCTCAAGAGGCTGGCTTTCCAGCTCGACGCCGTCCACCGGTCCGGTGGGTTTGGCGGCTGCGGTCGCCACGAAGGGCGTCTGGACCTGAATCGGGGCCGCGTGGTTGAGGCGCTGGATTTCCATGGGAAGGGGCCTTTCCTGGAGTTCTTCACGCTCATCCTACACCGCTCGCGAGGATGGTTCGTGACAGAATCGTTACATGGTTTCCCAGGGATGGGAGGCGGCCACCGGCTTCCGGCCGAACCGCACTTCCGTGCCGCAGCGCGATCGCCCGGAAGGGGCGCCTTGATCCCCCGACCGGAGGCCTGGGGGATGGCCCTGGGCCTGGCCGCCTACCTGCTCTCCAATATCGGGATGGGGGTGCAGAAGGCGGGGGCCTGTGGCTTCGTGGCCCGGAGGCGGGGCCCGGGGATCTGGTTTGTGGGCACCGCGATGACCGTGGTCGGGGCATTTCTCCTCTTCCCGGCCTATGGCCTGGCCCGGGCCTCGGTGGTGGCTCCCCTGGAGGGGTTGGGCCTGGCGGCCCTGGCCCTCTTCGCCTCCCGGGTCCTGCGCGAGCCCTGGACCCGGACCCATCGGGTGGCCCTGGGCCTGATCGTCCTGGGAACCGTCCTGACGGGTCGGGTCGGGGCTCTTCCGAAACAGGCTTCGGAAGCCTTTCGCCCGGAGGCCTTCGCCTGGGGAGCGGGTCTTCTTCTGGGTGCGGCAATGCTGCTGGTCCTGCTGCTGGCCCTCCCGGGGATTCGAGGCTTCTTCACAGAGCGGTCGCCGGGCGCGGTGGGGATCCTGCTGGGAGGGGCCGCGGGGACCTGCGCGGGCGTGGCGATGGTCCTCCAGAAGGTCGTGGGAGGCACCTTCCTGGCCGACCCCACCCAGGTCCTCCAGGAACCCTACCTGTTCCTCTTCTTCCTGGTGGCGGGGCTTGGCTTCGTCACCCAGCAGGTCGCCTGGTTGCACGGAACAGCCGTCGAAGTGGTGGGGACCTACTCCAGCATGGCCCTCCTGGTGCCTGCCGGCACGGCCTGGGCCCTCTTCGGGGAACCCTTCACGGTGGGGTTGGCCCTGGGGCTGGGCCTGGTGGTCCTGGGGGTTGTCCTGCTGGCCGGCCAGGCCGCCGCCATCCAGGGGCTCAGGGGCGACCCACCAGGCGGCGTGCCTTCTTGAAGAACAGGTAGAACAGGTTGCCCAACCCGTCGCGGAAGGAGCGGATCTTGGCCCGTCCGATGCGGGCGGTGTAGGCGCCGGGAACCTCCAGGGCCCGGAAGCGCGTGAAGGCCTCGATCTTGATCTCTTCGGAGAAGGCCATCCCTTCGGCGTGGAGGTTCAGGAAGGGCAGGATCTCCTGGCGGAAGATCCACATCCCGCTCTGCGAGTCCTTCACTTCGACCCGGAAGAGCCATCGCATGGTCAGACTGAGGACGGCATTCCCGAACCGGTGCATCCGGGACATCGCCTCGGGGGTCATCTCTTCCATCCGGCTGACGGAGAGGAAATCCAACTCCCGGGCCAGGAGGAGTTCCACGAACTCGGCGATCCGTCCGGCAGGGTAGGACCCGTCGGCGTCCAGGGTGACGATCACCCCGTGGGGGACTTCGGCCAGGGCGGCCCGATACTGCCGGCCATAGCCCCGGCGGAAGCGCAGCACCCGGGCTCCGTGGGCTGCGGCCACGTCGCGGGTGCCGTCGGTGCTGCCTCCGTCCACGACGATCACCTGGACCTGATGGCCCTGTTCGCGGAGATCCCTCAGGGGTAGAGCCTCGAAGACCCGAGGAAGTCCCTCTTCCTCGTCCAGGGCGGGAATCACGATGGTGACCAGCACGCAACCGCGCTTCGGGCAGGCTGCACGGAGTCCTGCCGTGTTGAAGTGGCGCCCCTGGATGGGCTATCCTTCAGGGAAACGCCGCAAGGAGACCTTCCGGTGCGGATCCTGATCCTGAATCCTCCAGCCTCGGATGGGGCCTCCTATATCCGGGAGGGGCGCTGCATGCAGTC
>DCTU01000265.1:1013-1594 GCA_002329445.1 bacterium UBP9_UBA1432 | reverse complement strand
GAGCTCCTGGTCCTGAACACGGCCTTCCCCTCGATCCGTTCGGACATGGACTTCGCTCGGCAGGCCAAGGATCTCGTTCCGGGCATGAGGACGGTGGCGGTGGGGGTCTTCCCGACGCTGCTGCCCCGAGAGGGATTGCAGGCCTTCCCCTGGCTGGACCATGTCGTGGTGGGCGAGCCCGAACGGGCGGTGGTGGCCCTGGCCGAGCGTCTGGCCTCCGGGGGCACCGGGGCAGGGTTGCCCTCGCTGGCCTGGCGGGAAGAGGGGGAGATCCGGGTCTCGGAGGAGCGGGACCTGGTGGAGGACCTGGACAGCCTGTCCTTCCCCGATCGCGACTCGATCCCGTCGGATCTGTTCCGTTTCCCCCTCACCGGGGATCCGCTGACCATGATCAGCCTCTCGAGGGGCTGCCCCCACTCCTGCATCTACTGCCTCGCGCCGTTGTACTATGGGCGGCGTGAGCGGCGGCGCTCGGCCGGGAGCGCCCTGGCCGAGATCCGGGAGTGCGTCCGGCGTCACGGCATCCGGCACTTCATCTTCTGGGGTGAGATGGTCTCGTCGCGGCGCTCGGTGCTGGTGGA
>DCTU01000265.1:0-985 GCA_002329445.1 bacterium UBP9_UBA1432 | reverse complement strand
TGGACGGGGTTCGCAAGGGCCTCAGGGTGGAGGATGGGATCCAGGCGGCCCAGGCCATCCGGCGGGCCGGCATCAAGGTGATGGGGCACTTCGTCGTGGGCCTGCCCGGCGAGACCGAGAAGACGGCTCGCGCCAGCCGGGTCTTTGCCCGACGCCACTGCGACTATGCCCAGTTCTACTGTGCGGTGCCCTACCCCGGGACCGAGCTGGCCGAGAGGGGCCGCGTCAACGGGTGGCTGCGGGAGGCCGATTGGACCGAGTATGACTTCCCCCGGGCCCTGCTGGATCTGCCCGGATTCTCTGCCGAGCGGGCCGAGGTCTTGCGGCGCCGGGCCTTCGTCGAGTTCTACTTCCGGCCCGAGGTGGTCTGGGCCAACCTGCGGCGCATGAAGCCTCGGGAGGTCCTCAAGCGTTTGGACTTCCGGAGCTGGATGAAGGGTTGAGGAAGCCCGGGACCCCCGCAGAGCCAGGGATCCCGGGCGGGAGGGGTTACTTCCCGGCGCTCAGGGCGGCCTGAGGCTGTCGGGCCTCCATCTCCTCGGCCAGGCAGCGCGCAAAGGCACGCACCCCCTGGCGGATCTTCTCGGGAGGCAGGTTGGAGAAGTTCAGGCGGGCGGTGTTGCGCCGGCCCTTCTCGGGGTAGAAGGCAAAGCCCGGCACGAAAGCCACAAAGGCCTTCAGGCAGCGCTGCAGCAGGGCGTGGGCATCGACACCCTCGGGCATCTCCAGCCACACGAACATCCCGCCGGCTGGCCGTGTGAAGCCCATGCCCACGGGGAGTTCCTCCTCCAGGGCGGCCACCATGGCGTCCCGCCGGACCCGGTAGGTGTCGCGGATCCGCTGGAGGCGCTGGTCGAAGTCATAGGCCTTCAGGAAGCGGTAGACCAGCATCTGGTTGAAGTTGGAGGTCTGCAGGTCGGTGGACTGCTTGACGATGATGTAGCGCGAGAGGACCTCGGGTGCAGCCGCCACCCAGGCCACCCGC
>DCTU01000152.1:2386-5440 GCA_002329445.1 bacterium UBP9_UBA1432 | reverse complement strand
CTGGCCCGAGCCCTGGGCGAGTCGATCTCGACGCGGGTGGTCAACGAGGCCACCATGCCGGTGCTGCTGGTCCCTCCGGCCTCCCCGCCCGGGCCCGCCTGGCTGGGCCTGCACCGCCAGGGCTGAGGCGGGTGGCCCCCCGGCGCGCCGAGGGCCCGCAGTCTGGCGAGGTCTACTCGGCCAGCTCGAAGCGCGCCTCGTAGCGCGGCTGCTGGTGGCGCTCGAGGGAATACACCAGGGTCCTGCCGTCGGGGCTCAACTGCAGACACCACACGTTGCTGACGGCTTCGGGCAGCATCCGGGCGGTCTCGGCGTCGGCCGGAAACAACTGGATCCCCGACATCAGGCCCGGGACGGCCAGACCTCCATAATGGGTGACGGGGTCGGGGCGGCCGTCGGGCAGGCGATGGTCGTGCTTGAAGAGCAGCCCCTGTGGCGTGCGCTGGAGGATCCAGGTGCGCGAGGTGTCCTC
This sequence comes from bacterium UBP9_UBA1432, assembly GCA_002329445.1. GTDB lineage: Bacteria > Vulcanimicrobiota > Xenobia > Xenobiales > Xenobiaceae > Xenobium > Xenobium purgamenti. The sequence goes on along the minus strand of DCTU01000152.1, from coordinate 4,968 downwards.
GCCCACGGCAAAGGGAATCCGCACCTCGTCGGCCGAGAGGACCTTCACCTGAAGCGTGAGGGACTTGCCCACCATGTCGTGATCGGGATCGGTGGGATGGGCGGTGGTCCCGGTCAGGGTGCGGCCATCCATCTGGCGGATCCGCTGGAAGAAGGCCTCGGAGGCCGGGTCGGGGGTCGCCTGACAGCGTCCCGGGGAGGCCAGGCAGAAGGCCACGGCCACGAGAGTCAACAGCAACTTGCGCATCCGATCGCCTTCGCGCCGATCCAATGCGGTCCTGCCCTCAGGGCGCCTCGCAGTAGGACTGCAGTCCCCCGCGCCGGCGGATGTCCAGCGTGGCGCAGTGGAACGAGCCTCCAAAGGGCGCATAGTTGCGGAAGCTGCAAGGGATCGGCTCGAAGCCCCACTCCTTCAGGGCTCGGATCAGCGAGACCTGGGAGCGCTCCACCACCACACGGTTCGGGTCCAGGCTCAGGACGTTCAGGCTCAGCCAGGGCGAGCACATCGACAGGAGGGGACCGGGCAGGGGCTCGGGGGGAGGCGGGACCAGGATCTCCCAACTCTTCAGGGCCCGTGGCAGGCGCTCGGGATCGATCTGCTCGGGGTGGATCATCATCCGGCCCGGGGCCAGGGGGACCAGGGTGGCGTCGATGTGCATCGGCCGGTTGCACCGGGTCTCGACCAGGTGGATCCGATAGCGGTCCCCCAGGTGGCGGCGCAGCCACTCGATCCCCGAGAGGTTCGTGACGTTGCTGCGGATGCCGAAGAGGTCCCGCCCGCAGCGCACGAAATCCGCGGCGTCGAAGACCGGCTCGTGCTCGGTCAGGGCATACTCGGTCGGCGGTCCGATCCGGGGGACCCGGTAGCCGGGATTGAAGAGCGCATCGGACAGGGCCGGACGAGGCGCCGCGGTCCAGCGCGCCCCCGCCCGGGCGTAGGAGCGGAACAGAGGCCGGTAGGCCAGGCCCTCGAAGTGCCGGCAACGCCAGGACATGGGCGTCTCGAGGATCTCGTCGCCCAGCACCAGGAAGCCGTCCCGCGGGCAGGCCGTGGCAAAGCCCCGGGAACTCCACAGAGGCGTGCGGAACTTCCGCCGCCCCTGCACGATCTCGGGCCGGCGGACGGTGATGCCTTCCGACTCCAGCAGGCTCACGAATTCGTCCAGGTCGCGCTGGGCCGCGCGGGTCAGGAAGGGTGGATAGGGCCACCCCCCTATGAGAGGCAGCAGCATGCCCAGGGTCGGGGGGATCGAGCGACGCAGCCCGGGCTGGTTGGGAGGCATCACCGCACCCTCCAGGCGACCCACGACGACCTCTTCGAGGGGGTCCCACTCGTTGTGGGAGTTGACCGGGCTCTTCATCACGCGGGGGTCTTCCTGGGTCCCGGTTGGGTTCCTTCAGCCTCTCCCGGGACCAGAGAGGGGGACGGGCCTGCAGCCCGAAAGCCCGGCCAGCCTGAAAGGCCCGGAGAGGAGCCCCGTCATGGACCTGGCCACCTGGATCGATTCACTTCCCAAGAGCGAGCTGCACGTCCACCTGGAAGGCTCGATCCCCTTGTGGGCCCTCTTCGAGATCCTGACCCGCCACGGAGGCGACCCGGAGGTTCCCGATCTGCAAGCCCTCGAGCGGCGCTTCGCCTACCGGGACTTTCCCCACTTCCTGGCCATGTGGACCTGGAAGCACGGCTTCCTGCGCGACGCGGAGGATTTCGCCTTCCTGGCCGAGGCCGCCGCGCGCGAGTGGCTGGCCCAGAACATCACCTACGTCGAGGCCCACTACTCCCCCACCGACGCCTCGCACACGGGTCTGTCGGTCGGAGATCTCACCCGGGCCGTGCGCCGCGGACTGGACCGCGTCGTCGGCGTCGAGGTCCGGCTGATCTGCGATGTCGTGCGCGACTCGCCCATCCCGCGCGCCCTGCGCACCGCCGAGGAGGCCGCCGAGTTGCAGGACCTGGGGGTGGTCGGCATTGGGCTGGGAGGCCCCGAGCATTCCCATCCCCCCGAGCCCTTCGCCCCCGTCTTCGCCCGGGCCCGAGCCCTGGGCCTGCACACCACGGCGCACGCCGGCGAGGCCGCCGGCCCGGAGAGTGTGCGCGGCGCCGTGGAGGTCCTCCAGGCCGGGCGGATCGGCCACGCCACCCGCGCCATCGAGGATCCCGGGTTGGTGGAACTCCTGGCCCGCGAGCAGACCCCCCTGGAGCTCTGTCCGATCTCGAACCTGCGAACCGGGGCCGTCCCCTCGCTGGAGAGCCACCCGGTCCGGACCTACTTCGAGCGGGGCCTGAAGGTGACCCTCAACACCGATGACCCGCCGATGTTCAACACCACGCTGACCGGCGAGTTCGTGGCCCTGCACGAGGTGCACGGCTTCACCCGAGAGGATCTCCTGACCCTGCTGCACAACGCCCTGGACGCCTCCTGGATGCGCGACTCCGACAAGACCCGCCGTCACCTGGAGTTGGACCAGGCGGCCCGCGCCTGAAGGTCCTCTCCCTCCCGTCGTTGCTCGAGCGAGGTTCCTGAATCCGCCACCTACCGTGGCATTCGGCCGCCGATCCGGGCCCGTCTGCGTCGTCAGGCG
>DCTU01000152.1:0-2366 GCA_002329445.1 bacterium UBP9_UBA1432 | reverse complement strand
GACGCCCTCGGTTCTCACGCCAGGCGGCGGATCCAGGAGGTTCCGGGGCAGGGAGGGGATCCGCCCTCCGCGGGCAAAGCCTTCCCAGAGGCCGGCACCGCACGCAGGGCTTCCGCTCGCCAGACGGCGGATCCGGCAGGGAGGGCCAGGCTTGATCGAGCTGGACCGGGTCAGCAAGGTCTTCGGAGCCCCACCCGGGGCCGTCCGGGCCGTCGATCAGGTCTGCTTCCGGGTGGAGGACGGCGAGACGGTCTGCCTGATCGGGACCAGCGGTTCGGGCAAGACCACCACCCTGAAGATGGTCAACCGCCTGGAGGAACCCACCTCCGGGCGCATCCTGGTGGACGGGCAGGATGTCCAGACCCAGGACCTGATCCGCCTGCGCCGGAGCCTGGGCTACGTCATCCAGAAGGGCGGCCTCTTCCCGCACCGGACCGTGGCCCAGAACATCGGGCTGCTGCCCCGCCTGGAGGGCTGGCCGGCCGACCGCATCCGCGCCCGCGTCGAGGAACTCCTGGAACTGGTCAGCCTGCCCCCCGAGCGCTTCGCGAAGCGCCATCCCCACGAACTCTCCGGCGGCCAGCAACAGCGCGTGGGCGTGGCCCGGGCCCTGGCCCTGGACCCCTCCCACATCCTGATGGACGAACCATTTGGAGCCCTGGATCCGCTGACCCGCGACAGCCTGCAGGAAGAGTTCCTGCGCCTGAAGAGTCGGGTCGGCAAGACCATCCTGCTGGTCACCCACGACCTGGACGAGGCCTTCCGCCTGGGTGACCGGGTGGCCCTGATGCACGAGGGCCGCCTGGTGCAGATCGGGACCCGGGTCGACTTCCGGCTGCGCCCGGCCTCGCCGTTCGTCGAGGAGTTCATGCGCTCCCACCTGGACGGCCCCGGCGAGGCCCTGGCGCTGGACCTGCTCGACCCCCAGGCCCAGGTCGTGCCGATGGGAGAGAATCCGGGCGGCAGCGGCCCGCTGCTCTTCCTCGACACCAACGGCCTTCTGGAGGCGGTGGCCGCCGAGGCCGACGGACCCCGCCACGAGAATCCCCCCACCCTGGCGGCCTCCGCCCGGCGCGCCGTGGCCCTGGAGATGCTCTTGGAGACCCGCCTGCCCGCGCTCGGCGTCCTGGACGGGCAGGGCCGCCTGCTGGGCGCGGTGACCCCGACGAGCGCCTTGAGGGGGCTCCAGAAGACATGAGGCGCCTGCTCGCCCTGCTCGCGATGGCCCTGGCGATCCTGGCGGCCTGGGACGTCGCGCCGGCCCGGGCCGAGGAGCCTCGGCCCCTGGTGGTGGGCAGCAAGCAGTTCACCGAAGGCCGACTGCTCTCGGAGATCCTGGCCCAGTTGCTGGAGGCCCGGACCGACCTGCGGGTGGTCCGGCGCATGGACCTGGGAGGCTCGCGGGTCGTCTTCAGCGCCCTGCAGGCAGGCGAGATCGACCTGTACCCCGAGTATACCGGGACGGGCCTGCTGGAGATCCTGGGCGCTCCGCGCTCGGGTGGGCCCGAAGAGACCCTGCGGGCCGTCCGCGAGGGCTTCCTCCAGAAATACGACCTGGTCTGGATGGAACCCCTGGGCTTCAACAACGCCTTCGCCATGGTGGTGACGGGCGAGAAGGCCAGGGAACTGGGGCTTCGCACCATCTCGGATCTGAAGGCCCACCCCTCCCTGCGCTACGGCATCAGCCTGGAGTTCCTGGAACGCGCGGACGGCTGGAATCCCCTGCTGGAGGCCTACGGCTTTCCCCAGGAGGGGATGACGGTGCGAGGTTTGCAGCACGGCCTGGCCTACGAGGCCCTCACCGCGGGCCAGATCGACGTGACCAACGCCTACACCACCGACGGAAAGCTGGAGCGCTACGGCCTGGTGGCGCTGGAGGACGACCGGGGCTTCTTCCCCCCCTACCACGCCGTCCCCGTGATCCGCGGCGAGATCCTGCGCGCCCACCCCGAGGTGGGCCGCACCCTGGCCATGCTGGCGGGCAGCCTCACCGACCGGCAGATGCAGCACCTGAACTACCGCGTCGAAGAGCGCAAGGAGAGCTTCGAGGCCGTGGCCGCCGACTTCCTCAAGGGGCGCGGCCTGGTCCAGGAGTCCCGCCCGCTCCCGGCTCGGGGCCGCTCAGGAAGCTTCCTGCAGTATCTGGCCGAGCACCCCCAGGAGACGTGGGCCCTGGTCCGCCAGCACCTGGCCCTGACCGGCCTGGCGGTCCTGCTGGCCTGCCTGGTGGGGATCCCCCTGGGCATCGGGATCACCCGCTGGACCCCGGCCGCCCCTCCCGTGCTGGCGGCGGCCGGGGTGATCCAGACCATCCCCAGCCTGGCCCTGCTGGCCTTCCTGATTCCCGTCCCCGGACTGGGCCTGGG
>DCTU01000151.1:4173-5048 GCA_002329445.1 bacterium UBP9_UBA1432 | reverse complement strand
GGGGCGAAGCCTGTGGCGGGCCTTTCGCCCCGCCCGGGTCGACTCCTGGCCACGCCCCTCCGGGCGCCAGGGACTCGGGCCCCAAGCCCAGAACCCTCCCGCCATGCTCCATTACCTCGTGGGCGACCCCACCCAACCCCAGGTCCAGGGCAACCAGATCGTCGCCCACATCGGGGATGACGGGGGGCGATGGCAATCCCGCAGCGTGCCCCGGAACTGGCCCCTGGTCCGCAAGGCGTGGCGTGCCTGGCAGGAAGAACCCGGGTTCGCCCTGGGCGAGACCCAGTTCGTGCCCATCACCCCGGACTTCTTCGTCGCCAGCATGGTGGCCGGGCGCGCCGGGGATCGGCCCTGCCCGGGCGGGCGGTTTCCCCTGCGCCTGCCCGCCCTGCGCAAATGCCTGCGCGCGGTGGCTGAAGAAGCCTTCCGGATGCAGGCCTCGGTTCACCTGGCCCGCCTGCCCGAGTGGCCCGCCATCGAGGCCATCCTCCTGGAGGAACTGGCCCCGCGACTGGAGGTCTACGTGTATGATGAGCCTCCCCCGGGCCCCTAGGGGCCCGGTCAGCGCGAAGACCAGGTCGATGATCCCGGGGGCCGCCATTGTCTGTCTGCTGGCCCGGCAATCCCGCCGTTCCCGGCGCTGGACCATGTTCACCATGTTCTTGTTCCTGGCCCCCGCCATCGGGGCCGCGCTGACGGACTCCCAGACCTTCCGCACCTTCCTGCTGCTCCTGGCGGCGACGCTGGGCCTGCTGGTCCCCGTGGCGCAACTGGCCGGGGACGGGATCGTCCTGGCGTCGCTGCGACGGGGGCGGTGCCTGGAGGAGATCCTGGCAACCCGCCTGGGGGCCCGGGAGCTGGTCGACCAGGTCGCC
>DCTU01000151.1:0-4134 GCA_002329445.1 bacterium UBP9_UBA1432 | reverse complement strand
TGGCCTTCGTCCCGGTGGAATCGCGCCTGGGAATCCTGGCTGCCGCCCTCCTGTTCTTCCCGGCCACGGCCCTGGTGACGTGGGTGGGTTCCAACAGCGTCCAGGCCGCCGTCGTCTGGTCCGAGGGCCGGGAACCGCTGGTCGGCGCCGCGGGCGTCCTCAGCCTGGGGGCCGCGGTGGGCCTCCTCTCCCTGGCCCACACTCCCCAAGGGGCCATGCTGGTGACGATGATCCTCGCGGCCTGGGGGTTCGTCGCTCGCGAGGTGGCCCAGGCCGGACTGAACGGCCTTCCCGACCGCCGACGGGCCCGACGTCACCCCTCGCTGCCGCCCCGACACGCCCGGCGCCTGCAGAACGCCATCTCCTTCCGCGAGGCTGCGCGCTCCCGACCGACCTGGTCGGGCCCCTTCCTGCTCGGGCTTCTCTCCGGAGCCACCCTGCTGGTCCTCTGCCGGGCATGGGCCCCCGATCTCCTCCAACCGCTGGCCTGGCTGGTCCTGACCGTCGTCCAGCCGGCGCGCGCCTCGCTGGCCACCGTGGGCGCCCTGGTCCGCGAGCGCGAAGAGCGGACCCTCGAACCTCTGGCTCTGACCGGCATGCCTCCCGGCGAGTTCCTGGACGGCTGGGCTCTGCGCGCCGCCCGTCCCCTTCTCTGGGAAAGCCTCTTCCTGGCTGCCCTGCTGGCCGGGCTGGCCCTGCCGGCGAACCCCTCGGAAGCCCTGGCCGTCCAGGTGGGACTTCCAGACCTGTTGTTGAAGGTCGGCTTTGGAGCCTGGCTGGGCCTGGCCGTCTCGACCCTCACCCGGACTCGTCGAGAGTCCTGGACCTGGCTCTTCCTGGCCTGGGTGGCGGGTGGGTTGTACCTGACCCTGGCCCCGGGAACCTTCGGCAGCCTGCTGGCGGTCTGGTGGGAGGCGCCCGACCTGCGGACGGCGGCTCCGCTGGCCGGCCCCCTCTTCGGCCTGGCCTGGACCCTGGCGGGAACCCTGGCCCTGCGCGGGCTGGCCTGGTCCCGGGTCCAGGCCACCTTTGCCCCGCAGGCCCTCAAGACGTGAATCTTCCCGACGCTTCCTGGAGGAACCCGATGAGCGAAACCCTGATCCGCCGGACCTGGTCGGTCTGCCCCGAGTGCCTCGAGGAGCTCCCCGCCCGGGTCGTGGAAGACCGCGGGATGGTCTTCCTGCGGAAGGACTGCCCCGAGCACGGGACCTCCGAGTGCCTGCTCTCGCGCCATGCCTGGTATTACGAAGCTCTGGATCGCTACTTCTTCGCCGTCATGCCCGAGGAGGTCCCCCAGCGGGACTACCTGATCCGGGTCAACGAGCGCTGCAACCTCAAGTGCCCGATCTGCCTGGCCTCGGCCGTGGACTCGAAGGAGGGCCCTCCGCCCACCCCCGACATGGACCTCGAGAGGCTCGAGGCCTTCATGGACACCCACCCTCGAGGCGCGCTGAAGATCGACCTGATCTCGGCCGAACCCACCCTGAGGAAGGACCTGCCCGAGATCCTCCGCGCCATCAAGAGTCGAGGGCACATCTCGTCGCTGCACACCAACGGAGTGCGCCTGGCCGACCGTGAGTATCTGCGGACCCTCAAGAACGCCGGGCTGGACGAAGTCTTCCTGCAGATGGACGGCTTCGACGACCAGGCCTACCTCAAGATTCGCGGGGCCCGCCTGACCCATACCAAGATCCGGGTCCTGGAGAACCTCGAGGCCGAGGGGGTGGCCACCAGCCTGGTCATGGTGGTCATGCCGGGCTGCAACGAAGCCGAGATCCCCAAGGTGCTGGACTACGCCGCGACGCGGCCCTTCATCCGGGAGGTCATGTTCCTGGGCACCCGGGCCCTGGGCTACTTCCGCGGCAGCGACGAGCTGCTCATGCCGGATCAGGTCATCGACCTGGTCGAGGATCTCTGCGGCGGATTGTGCCCCCGACCCGAGGTCTTCCGCTTCCAGAAGCTGTACTTCGCCCTGCTCTCGCTGCTGGGGGTGAGGAAGTGCCTGTACGTCCAGCACTACCTGCTGATTCGGGACGGGGGAGGATTCGCCAACCTGGACCGCTTCATCAACTGGGCAAAGGTCGAGCCGGTCCTGGACGAACTCCCACACACACCGCGCACGTCGCTGGCCCGGCTGGCCTGGCTCTTCCGCCTGGGACTGGCCCTGCTCAGCCCCAAGACCCTGCGCCTGCTGCCGGACTTCCTCTCGCTCTTCCTGCGTCTGAAGTTCGGCTGGAGGCTGCGCCGGCTGCCCTTCCGACCGCTCTTGATCGGCTACATCACCGCCTGCGACCCGGTCAACCTCGACCGCAGGGTCGGCCACTACTGCGGCAAGGGCGAGCTGGCGATGGACCTGGGCCTGCACGAATCCGGCTCGGAGGCCAACATCGAGCGCGAGCGCATGTGGGCCCGCCTGCGGAGGTCCTGAGCTCCCGACGGCCAACCAAGAAGGAGAGAGATTCCATCCCGGCCAGGCCGGAGCCGACATCCCAACGCAGAATGGCTCTTCCCCCCGCAGCCCAAAGGAGGCCTCATGACCCTTCTGGTCGGCACCGACTTCCATCCTCCGTCGCGGCACGCGGCCCTGGTCTGCGCGGCCCTGGCCGAGAGGCTGGGCCGGCCCATGGTCCTGCTGCACGTGCTGGGTGGACCCTTCGCGGATCGCTCGTTGGCGCACTCCGGCAGGCGGGCCCGACGGGGACTGGACCTGCTGGGAACCGAGGCCGCCGCCCTGGCGGGCCCGGGCCTGGAAGTCGGTGCCGAACTGCGCTCGGGCCCCCCCTCCCGGGTGCTGGCCCGCACCGCCGAGGAGCTTCAGGCCTCGTGCCTGATCCTGGCCGTCGACGGCCAGGCGGCCGCCGAGCCGCTCTGGCGGACCTCCACGCTGGAGCGCACGGTCCGGCGCTCGACCCGACCGGTCATGATCCTGCGCCAGAAGGACTCCCTGCTCTCCTGGGCCGCCGGCCGAGGTCGGCTGCGGATCATGGTGGCCACCGACCTGACGCCGGCCAGCGTCAATGCTTTGAGCTGGGCCGTCGGCTGGCAGGCTCGGGGCGGATGCTCGCTGACCCTGGTGCGGGTCGTCCACCCACCGGATGAACACCGCCGCCTGGGAATTCCAGGCCCCTCCGAGGCGCTCAGCCCCGAAGCCGGGGTGGTCCTTTTGCGCGAGATGCGCGAGAAGATCGGTCCCCTGCCCGAAAGGACGGCCTTGCGGATCGTGACCAGCACCGGCCGCGTGGCGGACGCCCTCCTGGACGCAGTGGCCCGGGAGAAGGCCGATATGCTGGTGGTGGCATCGCGCCGCATCGCCACCCTGCGCGGAAACTGGGAGGGATCGGTCTCGCGGCGACTGGTCCATCTGGCGCCGACCAACCTGGTGTGCGTGCCGGTGGGGAAGGTCCCCGGACCGTCAGCCCCCGCGCGCCTCTCCCGGCTGCTGGTGGCCACCGACCTCTCGCCCGAGGGCAACCGCGCGGTCGACTACGCGCGCACCCTCTTGCCGAACGGCGGGATTCTCCACCTGCTGCACGCCACCGACGCAGCTTCCGCCCCCGAGGCCTGCCGCCGCCTGGCCGAACTGGTCCCCCCCGAGGCCGGCCTTCAGGTCCACCTCGAGACCCCGCTCTCCTCCGACCCGGCCCAATCCATCTGCCAGGCAGCCGAGCGGCTGGGCGTCGACGCCCTGTGCCTGGTCATGCGCCAGCGCGGCGGGCTGGCCCGAGCCCTGGGCGAGTCGATCTCGACGCGGGTTGTCAATGAGGCCAGCGTGCCGGTGCTGCTGGTCCCACCAGCCTCTCCCCCCGGACCGGCCTGGCTGGGCCTGCACCGCCATGGCTGAGGCGGGCGGCCCCGGCGCGCCGGAACCCGCAGCCTGGCGAGGTCTACTCGGCGAGTTGGGAGCGCGCCTCGTAGCGCGGCTGTTGGTGGCGCTCGAGGGAATACACCAAGGTCCTGCCGTCGGGGCTCACCTGCAGACACCACACGTTGCTGACGGCCTCGGGCAGCATCCGGGCGGTCTCGGCGTCGGCAGGGAACAACTGGATCCCGGACATCAGGCCCGGTACCGCCAGACCACCGTAGTTGGTGACGGGGTCGGGGCTGCCGTCAGGCAGGCGATGGTCGTGCTTGAAG
>DCTU01000338.1:5600-7672 GCA_002329445.1 bacterium UBP9_UBA1432 | reverse complement strand
GCAGCCGCCACCCAGGCCACCCGCAGCCCCGGGCACAGGACCTTCGAGAAGCTGGCCAGCGAGATCACCAGCCCCTTGGGGTCGAAGGACTTCAGGGAGCAGTACTCCACCTCATCGAAACGGACCTCGTAGTAGGCGTTGTCTTCGATGACGGGGATCTCGTACTTCGTCATCAGCTCCATGAAACCGCGGCGACGCTCCATGCTCCAGGTCCGTCCTGATGGATTCTGGAAGGTGGGGATGACGTAGACCATCTTCGGAGGGGTCTTCTTCAGGCGCTCTTCCAGTCCGTCCAGGATGACGCCGTCCTGGTCGGTGACCATCTCCTCGTAGCGGGGCATGGCCACGTTGAAGGCGCCCAGGGCGGCCAGGTACGTCGGGCTCTCGCACCACACCAGATCCCCCTCGTCCAGGAAGACCTTGGCGGTCAGATCCAGGCCCTGCTGGGAACCGCTGGTGATCAGGATCTCGGAGGAGGTGACCTGGGTCCCCCACACCGTGTTCATCCGCTCGCAGATCCACTCGCGAAGGGGCAGGTAGCCCTCGGTGGGCGCATACTGAAGGGCCCGGACGCCCTCCTCCTCCAGGAGGGCCCTGGCCTGGACGGCCAGCTCCTCGGTGGGGAAGAGTTCAGGTGCCGGCAGGCCTCCGGCGAAGGACAGGATTTCGGGACGCTCGGTGACCTTGAGGATCTCGCGGACTTCGGACGTGCTCATCCCCGCCATCCGGCGGGCAAATCGGTCTTGATTCATCGTAGGCTCCCTTGTGTTGGCAACCCGGCAGGCGGGTGGTCTAGATCAACGGTTGGTGGGTCTCACCCTGGATTTTCCCCTCCCGATGCTGGGAGCGGGCGGCCTGGAGCGCCCGGAAGAGCCGGGCGACTCCCTCCCGAAGGCGTTCTGGAGGCAGGGCGGTGAAGTTCAGGCGCAGATGGCGGGTCGTGCTGCCGTCCGCCGAGCAGACCGTCCCGGGCAGGAAGGCAACGCCCTCCCGCGCGGCTTCGGCAGCCAGGCGTGGCAGCGGGATGTCGTCTGGCAGGCGACACCAGACGTAGTAGCCGCCTTGGGGACGGGTCCAGGACAACCCCAGGCGGGCCAGGGGGGCCAGCGCTTCCAACAGGGCGTTGCGACGCGCGGCGTACTCCGGGCGGATCTTCTCGACGTGGCGGGTCAGCAGGCCCTCGGACAGGAAGCGCTGGACCACCCACTGGTTCATGGTGGCCGTGTGCAGATCGACCGTCTGCCGGGCGACGGCCAGTTGTCGGATGGCGGAGGCCGGACCATTCAGCCAGCCAATCCGGAGCCCGGGGCACAGGGTCTTGGAGAAGCTGCCCACCTGCAGGACCTGCCCGGAAGAGTCCAGGGCCCGCAGGGAAGGCAAGGTCGGGCCTTCGTAGCGGATGTCGCCGTACACGTCCTCTTCCAGGATCGGCAACTGGTGGCGCCCGGCCAGCTCCAGCAGCCGTTTCCGGCGGGGCAGGCTCATCTGGGCCCCNNCGGATTCTGGAAGGTCGGCTGGGTGTACAGCAGCCGGGGGCGCACCCGGGCCAGGATGGGCTCGAGCGTTTCCACCTGGAGCCCCTCCTCATCCACGGGGACGCCCACCAGGCGGACACCTGCGCGCCGGAAGACCTGCAAAGCCCCCAGGTAGGTGGGTTCCTCGACCAGAACGGTGTCCTCGGCTGCCAGGAAGACCCGAGCCACCAGATCCAGCCCCTGCTGGGATCCAGCCGTGATCAGGACCTCTCGCGGCAGGGCAGGAATGCCCCGCTCTTCCAGATAGCCCGCCAGAGCCTCCCGCAGGGCCGGGACTCCCTCGGTCGGGGAGTGCAGGGCCAGTTCGTTCCCCACCTCGGCAGGCAGGCGGGCCAGGATCTCCGCCAGGGACTGGACGGGGACCAGCTCCGGGGCCGGGACTCCCAGCGCAAACGAGACGGTGTCCGGATTTTCCGAGTCCAACAGATCTCGGATCAGGGGGTCCGAGATGGCCGACAGGCGAGGACCGGGGCTGGGCTGCCATGCGGAAGGCGGCTGGGGCGTCGTGGACGGACTCGGCAACACCCAGGTTCCCCG
>DCTU01000338.1:3497-5536 GCA_002329445.1 bacterium UBP9_UBA1432 | reverse complement strand
CCGGCCAGGATCCCCCGCCGGATCCCCTGGCTGATCTGCCGGAAGAGGGGGACCTCCATGCCCCGGTCCAGGCGCAGGCCCAGAGTGGGGTTGTGGGAAAGGTCGGCCATCCAATTCCTCCTTGGCGAGCAGCCAAGAACAGTATCGCCCCGGATATGGGTCGAGATCAAGCACCAATTGGATGGTTTGTGGCCATCCAATCGCGGTTGTGGATGGGGTGCGAGGGGGGGGAGTCCTTCAGTGGGCCTGAGGACCCGGAGCGCATGGGATCTCCAGAGGACGGGTCAGCAGCAGGTCCACGGATTCCACCTCCAGGCGGACCCGGTCCGTGAGTCGGTGCAGGGGAGGAAACTGCAGGCCGTAGAGGTTGCCGCCTCCTCCAGGCAAGGTGGCCCAGGCCTGGCCCTGGCAGGGATAGACGTTCCCTTCCAGGTCGAGGACCCGGCAGCGCGCCGCCCAGGCTTCGGCAACCGGACCTTCTCGGACGGCGACCCGCGGAGCCAGAAGCATGAACTCCTCCTGCCAGTAGAGGGGTTCGACCCAGACCTCGGCCCGGAACTGGAACGGCAGATCGGGACCGAAAACCTGGGAGCGCGGGTCGTCGACCAGTTTGGGGTGGAATTCATACACCCAAGGTTCGGGCAGGGGCACGCCCAGGATCTGGTCGGCTACGAGCAACTCCGGGGGGGCGCTGGTGGGGGCGAAGAAGTCATAGCAGCGGTCGCGCAGGGGGCCCCAGGGCCCGCTGCGCCGTTCACTGGGGCAGTATTCGTCTCCCACCTTCAGGGCCACCCGCAACTGCGGGGTGACATGAAGTGGAACCAGGCCCTCCGACTCTGCCAGTCGGGCCACCATCTCGGGGTTCGGGGCCGTGCGCAGCCACTCGCGCTGATGTTCCCAGGGTGGCGCGTCCTGGTCGTTTTCGATCCGCGAGCACAGGCGCCATCCGGTGAGGCCTCCCTCCAGGCGGACCAGGCGCAGCGCGCTTCCGCCCATCGGGTGGCAGACGTCCAGGTCGATGGTGGTCGAGGCCTCCCAGGCCGGGCCGGAACCATGCTCCATCTCGACGGCCCAGCAGCCTTCGGCGCACCCCATCGGCACGGGATCCAGGGGATCCTCCGGGGCCTCCCAGGCCATCAGCCGCAGGGCCAGGTCCTCGTCCAGCGGGCTGAAGGGATCTACCTGGCTGGGACACAGGATCAGGCCCGGGACCGCGGTCTCGATTCGCTGCACCTCCAGGCGCAACCGCTGCGCGTCGGGCGCGACGGCGCCGAAGACCAGGACGCTTCGGTGGTGGGGCGAGCCTGTGGGTTCGGCTCCGGACTCGGACAGTTCCAGGACTTCCAGCAGGGGATGGGCCCTGCCCTGATCGTCGGTGAGCCAGGCCCGCGTCGCTTGAAGGTCGGCGGCCAGGGGGTGCAGGGCGACCCCCAGCAGGGTGCGGATCGAGTCGGTCAGGATCCAGGCCACCTCCAGGCGGATGCCCAGGTCTTCGGTCTCGCTTTCGATGACCTGGAAGACCCCCGCAGAACGGGCCCGCTCCAACCCAGGGACGGATTCCAGGCATCGCACCGCGGCCACTTCTACTCCCGCGGGCAACCTCCTCGAAGGCCTCCGGTTCAGGACACCCGTGCCGTCCTGCTCTGTGGAGGGTTTGGTCAGGGAGGCAGGGGCACCTCCTGCCCGGCGACCCACAGGGCTTCCTTGTCGGACCAGGTGTAGGGAGTCTGGGTGTGATGCGTCAGGACCAGGATCCTCTGGATCTGCGTGCCTCCTGCCCCGGAGCCTCCGAAGAGGAACCTGGCGTAACGCCTCCGGCCATCCACGCTGACCAGGCCCTGGAATCCGTAGCGTCCGCCCGGTTCGAGTCCCCCCTCGGAGTGCTCCAGGACCCGGACATGCTGGACGCGATTCGCCTTCCTCAGCAACAGGATTCCGTCGCGGCCTCGAATCCGGAGCAGGTCCTGCAGGGCGGACTCCGGGTCCTGGGACGGAGCTCCCCTCTCGGCATAGGGGGGAGGGGCCACCAACGGAGCTGG
>DCTU01000338.1:0-3419 GCA_002329445.1 bacterium UBP9_UBA1432 | reverse complement strand
GTTTCCCCGCATCACGGAACCGACCTCCTGCTCCGGCGGACCTTCCGGCCTTCCTGGATCCCCGAGAATTCCAGGACCGGGTCCCGCCTCCTGTCCACCCTCCGAACCCGGGGGCGGCCCCAAGGCCGGAGAGGAGGCCGCCTGGGCCGGGCGAATCCGACTTCATGTCGAAGCCTTTGGGGGCGAGGGCCCTGGTGGGGATGCTCGTCCTCCTGGCCCTGGCCTCCCTCTTGGCACACCTGGCGTGGGAGCGGCACGACGGCCTGGCGTTCCCGGATCGCCACATCCCTCTCTTTCTGAAGAGGGCGGCCTGGTGCCTGGAGTGGTTCGGGGACATGCAGGGCCGGTTCGGGCAGGATCCCGGAACCCTGCCCCCACCTCTCCTGAAACTCGAGCCTCGCGCCCCGGACTATCCCCTTCCGGGCTGTTTCGACGCCAGGGCCTCCGGGCGACGCGGAGAGTTGATCCCGCCGTCCCTGGACTATCCTCCGCTGGTCTTCCTGCTCGCCGCGGCCTTCATGGCCGTCTTCGGTCCAGAGGTGGCGGTCGCGCGTTGGAGCCAGATGGTCTTCGTCGTCGGGCTGATCGGTCTGATGGGGAGGATCGGCTGGAAGGTGGCCGGACCCCGCGGGGGGCTCCTGCTGGCCCTGGGGGTGGCCACAGCCGTCTGGACGGCCCACTTCACCCGCCTCTTCTGCATGGCCCCGGCGCAGATGTTCATCCTGGCGCTGATGCTGAACCTGATCCTGGATTCGGAGGGACTGACCCGGCAACGGACCTGCGTGGCGCTGGGAGTGGCCTTCGGAGTCGGGATGCTGATCAAGTATTCGGTCCTGGCCCTGGGGCTGCCCGCCGTGCTTCTGGCCGCCTCACCCCGGCTCTTTCGGTCGGCCCGATCCAGGTGGGCCTTGTTGGCGCTGGTTCTTCTTCTCGCCGGGGTGGTGGCGATGACCCTTCATGGAATCCGCTGGGCCCAGGCCGACCCGACCGAACGGGACTTCCTGCCCATGATCCTGGGAGCCCAGGCCCTTTTCCTGGGCGCCTGCGGGCTGGCCTGGGTCATGGGGCGCGAGGAAGCACCGGGCTCGGGAGTGGGCCTGCTGACGGTCGCCTCGGTGGCCGGGGCGATCTGCAGTGCCTGGTACTTCTCCCGATTCCAGATCTGGAAGACGCTGATCCCCGTCCAGACCGAGTTCGCCCCCACGCTCTCCCAACACACCGACTCCTCGAACGTCTGGCTCCTGGTCTGGACGGCGCACCTGAGGGTGACGGAGACCTTCTACTGGGGAGGGCTCCTCTGGTTGGCGCTGGGCACCATCCTGCTGCGGCTCTGGGGACGTCAGGTCCCCCGAGTCGACCTTCTGCTCAAACTCTCGTTGGTGACCGTGCTGGCCCAGTACCTCCTGCTCTGGCCCGATGCGCGCTATCAGGCCCCGATGCTGCCGGCCCTGGTGGTCCTGGCCTTCCTCTGGGCCGCCCGCTGGCGCGCCTCCTTCGTGGCCTGTGTCGGCTTGATGCTGGTTCTGGGGACCGCGCAGGTGGCGGGGTGGACTCCTGCGGTCCGACGGGCGGCCGAGGCGCTCGGCATTCGACTGGTCGCCTTCTCGCAGGTTCTTCCCGACTCTTCGGCACCTGCGGATCCGGGGTCTTCCCGGCCGAGCCTCCGCGTGATCCCCATCGCCGAGCCCCCCAGCCGGACCCCCCCGCTCTTTGAGGTGCTCTCGCCCGGCTCCCGGGTCGGCTACCTGAAGGTGGACATGACGCCTTGGGACGAGCAGGATCCGCTCTTCTTCAGGGCATGGATGTCCCTGGAGCAGGACGTCGTCCTGCTGGATCCCGAGGCGCCCATTCCGTTCGCGGAGCTCGACGAGGTGGTGGCGGTGTCCTGGAGGAGACTTGCCCCCGAGGAGACGGCCGCCCTGGGCTTGGAGGCCGAGCCCCTCTGCATCCCCGTGCTCTTCGGACGGCGTCCGCTCTACTTCCATCTGTTCCCGGTCCGGATGTCGGAGGAGGCTTCGGCCCGGGGGGCAGGACCCTGAGACCCGCTGGCCCCGCCGAGGCCACAGGCCCGGCCTCTTCCGGCGCGTTCTTCCGAGAGGGTTCGACCGTTTGCCGTGGAACCCCTTGGGGCAACGCTCTGCGGGGGCTCGCAGGCAGGGAAGCTGGCGCGGGTGCCCACGGAGTCTCGGATCCCGGAGGCTGGAACGTGGCTCAGGCGAAGACGGAATCCCAAAGCCGGCAGAAGAACCCCCGTTTGAGTGGATGGCTTCGGATCGTCCGCAGCGGGGCAGCCCTGGGGGTCCTGGCCCTGGGGGGACTGTGGGCGCTCTCATGCGCAGGCCCGAACCCCGAGTCGCCGGACCCGACTCCTCCGTCTCCTGTCCAGACCTCGGTCCAGACCCCGGCGGGGGAGGTTGCGGAACCCACGGAGGGTTCTTCGACCTCCATGCCCCCCCAGGATTATCGGAAAGCGACCCCCGTCCCCGAATACCAGGCCCACATGATCCGAGGCTATTGTGCGGCGATGTACGCCATGCGGGACGACGGCATGGTCGACGTCCGGGAGTTGGCCCGACTGGACTTCGCCGCGATGGGGGCCAAGGATGCCGGGGAATACGACAAGGAACTGGAGTTCAACAAGCAGGCTTACAAGTTGGCCCGCAGGCTTCTGAAGGATTCCTTCGCCCAGTACCTGGCTCAGGGCTTGAAGGACGCACCGCCGGACCTTCAGGCGGATCTGCAGGCATTGGACGGCGAGTTCCAGGCCAGCCTGGGAGCGGAGGACCTGGTTTCGGCGGCCGCGCAGTATCACCGGCTTCTCCAGTCCGTGGGCAGACCTTGAGCGAAAGCCCGGAATCCCATCCTCCCGAACCTGCCCGGAGCGCGCAGTCTCGGGCTGCGAGGGATTCGGCTCGGAGCAGGCGTCTGCTCGGGCTCATCTGTCTGGTCGTGGTGTTGCTGGCGTTCCAACTCTGGTCGGCCTGGCCCCTGGGCGGCCGGGATGTCGCCCGGGCGGCCTGGGAGGAGCCTTCTCCCGTTGTTCAAGTTCACGCATCTGCGCTCACCGCTCGGCCGGCCCTGGAACCCGTCGGTCAGGACGCTGTCCGGAACTCCCGGGATGGTTCCATCCTGGTGCGCGTCCCAGCCGGGCCCTTCCTGATGGGCTCGAACGACGCCGAGGCCTATGACGACGAGAAGCCGCTCCACCAGGTGGTCCTGGAAGAGTTCTGGATCGGGAGACACGCGGTGACCAATGAGCAGTTCCAGCGTTTCGTCTCGCAGACCGGTTATCAGGCCGGACCGCGTTGGAGGGACTCCGCGGCCGAGTGGGGTTCCCGGGCTCCGGTCGTCCACGTCTCGTGGAAGGATGCCCAGGCCTACTGCACGTGGGCCGGTCTGCGCCTGCCGACCGAGGCCGA
>DCTU01000286.1 GCA_002329445.1 bacterium UBP9_UBA1432 | reverse complement strand
CTAACGCAACTCTGATAATTCTCATGCCGCCATCTAACAGTCCTTCTCCTATCCTCAAGTCGAAGGACGGGCACCGAGCCCTGCGAGGAGGAAGAGATGATGGACGTTTTTGAACCGCTGCGTGATGCCATGACGCTTCGTGAGGCCGTGAACCGCCTGTTTGAAGACAGCTACGTGCGCCCCGGGTCCGCCGCGCCCGAACGGAGGGGCCTGCCCCTGGACATCCTGGAAGCCGACGACCACCTCCAGGTGATCGCCTCCCTGCCCGGTTGCAGCCGCGAGAAGGTGGACATCCAGTTCCAGAAGGATACCCTGACCATCAAGGCCATGCTCAACGAGCAGGCCGAGCCCCAGGAAGGCGTCCGCTATCGGGTCCGCGAGCGCTGGAGCGGCGAGGTGAGCCGGACCGTGAACCTCTCGGTCCCCATCGACGCCGAGAAGGCCAAGGCCACCTTCAAGGACGGCGTGCTGACCCTGACCCTGCCCAAGGCCGAGTCGGTCAAGCCCCGCAGCATCCCGATCACCGACTGAACCCGGAAGCCTCTCGGAACGGTTCAACCCGAGGGTCCTGCGTCCGACGCGGGGCCCTCGGCCCGTCCCTCAGCGGATGTGGTAGAAGACCAGGCCCAGGATGGCATAGACCGACAACAACTGCGCCCCCTCCAGCCAGTTGGTCTCGCCATCCTGGGAGATCTGCGTCACCACCCACACCGAGAGGATCACCGCCAGGACCTCGGGCATGGTGAAGACCAGGTCCATCGGCCGCTCCATGAACAAACTGGCCAGCATCAGGACCGGGGCCACGAAGAGGGCGATCTGGACGCTGGACCCCACGGCGATGCCGATGGCGATGTCCATCTTGTCCTTCAGGGCCATCATGATGGCCGTGCTGTGCTCGGCCGCGTTGCCGATGATGGCCACCACGATGACGCCGACGAAGACCTCGGTCAGGCCCAACGCGTGAGAGGTCTCCTCGACCACCCCGACCAGGATCTCGCTCATCCAGGCCACCAGCACCGTGGCCACCAGCAAGGTCCAGGCCGACCGCGCCAGGGAAGGAAGCTCTCCGTGGGACTCCTCCTCGCCGGCCAGGTCATACAGATGCTTGTGGGTCCGCAGCGAGAAGAGGAGGTTCAGGACGTAGGTCAGCAACAGCACCACCGAGATCTCGGCCGAGAGGTCCTTCACGGTCGTGTCGGTCCCGCCGGCCAGGGCCGCATAGGCCGCAGGAACCACCAGGCCGACGGCTGCCAGGAGCAGCATCGTCGACCCGCTGGAGGCCGCCATGGCGTTGAATCGCTGGCGCTCCCGCTTCCAGCCCCCGGCCAGGATCGACAGGCCCAGGACCAGCAGGATGTTGCCGATGATCGAACCGGTCAGCGAGGCCTTGACCACGTCGTGCAGACCCTTGGACAATGCCATGAAGGCGATGATCATCTCGGCCGCGTTGCCGAAGGTGGCGTTCAGCAGGCCCCCCACGCCGGCCCCCGCCCGGGCCGCCAGGCCCTCGGTCGCGTGCCCCATCACCCCCGCCAGGGGGATGATGGCCAGACACGAGCACATGAAGACCACCGCCGCGCGGGTGTGCCAGACGTACTCCAGCAGCAGGGTGATGGGGACGAAGACCAGCAGCCAGTTCAATCCGGGCTTGAGCTTGAGTGTCATGATGGCTGGCATTTTTCGAAGGCCCCCCCAGGACCCCTGCCCGGAATGCAGGCTCGAGCCCGAGTTCCGGCGAATCCCCTGCAGGCGAGGAGGCCGGTCCCGATGACGAGGATCCCCATCCGCTTCGATACGGTCTGGCGTTGGTTCCTGGCGGCGCTGTGCATCCCGGTCTCCCAGTCCTACCTGGAGGTCGACGGTCCCCAGGTCCACGTGCGCATGGCCTGGAGCTTTCGGGCCACGTTCCCAAGGGATGCCGTGGCCTCGGTCCAGCCACTGGGCAGTCCGGTCCTCTCGATCGGGGTCCACGGGATGTGCGGACGCTGGCTGGTCAACGGCTCCCACCGGGGGATCGCCGTCCTCCGCCTGGACCCCGAGCAGCGCGCCCGGGTCCTGGGTTTCCCGGTGCACCTGCGCGAACTGATGCTGAGCGTGGACGACCCCGAGGCCCTGCGCCAGGCCCTGCTGGAATCTTGATTTTTCCCTCCGGATGGGCCATCCTGAAGGGCGTGAAGATCCAGCCCGTCCCTCCGCCCCAGCTTCATCCCTCCGCGACTCCCGCCGCCCCCACCGGTGCAACCGGCCCGCTGGATGCCTTCCAGCGCACGGACCAGACCTCGTTGCCGGACCTGGCCCGGGCGGCCCGGCTCTTCCGGCCGGGAACCGAGCAGTTGTGGACCTCCCAGCGGGACGGCTACTTCACGCCGCCCTCCACGGCTCCCGACGGGACGGTCCTGGCGGGCCACTCGGATCGCCACTTCTACGGGATCGACCCCCAGACCGGCGCCACCCGCTGGACCTGCCCCACCGACAGCCTCCTGGAGACTCCCCCCGCCGTCGGCCGCGACGGCCGACTCTACGCCACCGGTCGCGACAGGTTCCTGTACATCCTGGCCCCGACCGGCGCCCCGCTGCGCCGCATCGAAATCGGCCTGAGCACCGCGCGGCCCACGGTGGACGCGGAAGGTCGTGTCTTCGTGGCCACGGTGGCAGGCCAGGTCAAGGCCCTGGACCCGGAGGGGGAGCTGATCTGGGAGTTCCAGCAGCCCGGCCGGCACGAGCGGGGCTATGGGGTCTCACCCGTGCCGGGCCCGGACGGCACGCTCTTCTGCGTCTCAGAGGGCGGGATCGTGACCGCGCTGGATCCCGTGTCGGGACAAGCGCGCTGGTCCAACAAGCCCGGCTTCGGAGTCACCTGTGCTGGCGTCGCCAGCCCCGACGGGCACTTCCTCGTCCCGGGCGAGGACGGCACCCTGCACTGCCTGGACGGCGCCACCGGAGCCAAGGCCTGGTCGGTCATGCTGGACGGGCCCCTGAGCTGCAGCCCGGTCCTGAGCGAGGGCCGAGTCTGGGCATTGCCTCTGGGCGGGCAACTGACCTGCCTGAGGACCTCGGATGGAGGGGTCGAGTGGACCGCCGAGATGGGAGGGACCATCCGGGAAGACTCGCCCGTCCTGGGTCCCGAGGGGCTCCTCTTCGCCAACGACGAGGAGAAGAGCGACCTGGTGGCCCTGGATGCCAGCACCGGACACGAAAGATGGCGCCTGCACCTGGAGGGGACACCCGGCCCGGGAACGCTCAGCCCGGACGGGTCGGTCCTCTACCTCAAGGTGGGCTCCAAAGGCCTGGCGGCTGTCCCCACCAGGACCCTGGCCCAACGAGTTCAAGACCCCGGCCCCTCGACGCGAGGGCCGGAGATCCGCCAGGGAGAATCCCACGTGGAAATCGGCGGGGTTCGCCTGCCCCGCCGCAGCCGGGGCTGAGACCCGCCTCAGTCCTCAGTCCAGCCAGGCCACCTTCTCGGGCGTCCTCTGGGCGTAGCCGCGCACGGGGCCATCCGGGTAGCCCAGGGCGACCGACACGACCGGCTGGAACCCTTCCGGAATCCCCAGGCGGGCTTGAAGCTCGGGGCCGCGCGACGAGCGGAAGGCGAAGTTGAAGAAGCCGTTGTAGCACGAGCCGATGTCCAGGGCGTGAGCCGCCACGCACATGTTCTGGACCACGTTGGCGCAGTCCACCTCGGCGTAGAACGAGCCGTCGCCCGAGACGATGACCAGGGCCGGGGCGTGATAGAAGCAGTGGAAGTCGGGGTTCTCGGCGAACTTCATGACCTCTTCGATGCCGGACTCGCGCATCCCCAACCGGGTGGCCTCGGCGATCTGATCCAGAAGGGCCGCCTGTTGGATGACCAGGATGTGCCAGGGCTCACGGGCCTTGGCCGTGGCGGCATGCTGGCCGCACAGCACGATGGTCTGCAGCTCCTCGCGAGAGAGCGAGCGGGACTGGAAACTGCGACAGGAACGCCGGTTGAGCAGGGCGTCCACCACAGGGTTGTCGATTGGCGCCTGGACCACGGTCTCGGAGATGCTCATCTGACTCCCTCCTGGCTCGGGCTGGCCATTCGTCCGATCACCGAACCTTTCAGGGCGGTTCGGGCGAGCCGGCCCTGCTCCTCCAGGCGCTCCCCAGGAGGATTCGCTGGAGGCCCGCGCCGAACTGGAGGGGCCTGCGGACAAGCCGCGTCTTTTTTTTTGCCCTTTCGAGGAGGTCCCTGGTGTCGCAC
>DCTU01000318.1 GCA_002329445.1 bacterium UBP9_UBA1432 | reverse complement strand
CCAGCAGGCAGCGGAAGAAGGTGGTGCGCCCCCGCCGGGGACCCGGGTCGGAGAAACGGCTCAGGGAACTGGCCGCAGCGGCTGCGGTCAATGGTTTCCCATCGTGGAAGCGGACATCCCGCCGCAGGTCCAGCACCCACTCGCGCCCGTTGCCCGAGCTCTTCCAGGACACCGCCAGGGCGGGCAGGACCTGGCCGGGCTCGGGGCCGGGACGGACCAGCGTCTCGAAGAGGCACGACAGGACCCTCCACGAGGTCCGATCCATCACCTCCCCGGGATCCAGCCCCTGAAGGTCGGCGGGCTNNACCTCCCCGGGGTCCAGCCCCTGCAGGTCGGCCGGCAGGGCAACCACGACCGCACCTCCGACGGGGTTCCCGCGGGGGGCCGCCCCCAGGCCCTGCGTCCCCCAAGGCAGGAGGGCCGACAGGATCAGGAGGAGCAGGGTGCCCAGGACGCGCGCCGGACTCACGGTCCTGGCGGCTTCGGGAGGATCGGCTCCGGCTCGGGGCGGAAGAGGGCCTGGACCTGCCCGTCGGCGATGACGCGAACCGTGCGTGCCATCTCCGCCTCCAGGACGGCCTCCAACTGGGCCTCGGCCCGATCGATCTCGTCGTTGACGATGGTGTAGGCGTAGCGATCCATATGCTTGAGCTCGCTGCGCGCCACCAGCAGGCGTCCGGCGATCTGTTCGGCGCTCTCGGTCCCGCGGTGGCGCAGGCGCCACCGCAGGGCCTCCAGATCCGGAGGAGCCAGGAAGATGCTGACGCAGTCCGGTTCAGCGGTCATCACCTCCAGACCGCCCTTCACGTCCACGTCCAGGACCACGTGCCGTCCCTGGGCCCGGGTCCTCTCGACGAATTCCCGAGGGGTCCCATAGTAGGCGCTGTGCACCTGGTTCCACTCCAGGAAACGGTCCTGCTCGATCCAGTCGTTGAAGGTCTCGGGAGGCAGGAAGTAATAGTGCTGGCCGTCGATTTCGCCCGGTCGGGGAGCGCGGGTGGTGGCGGAGATCGAGAAGACACAGTCCTTCCGGCAGGTCAGGAGGCGCTCGAGGATGGTCCCCTTGCCGACTCCCGAGGGTCCGGAGACCACCACCAGGAGGCCCTTGCGCGAACCGGTCATTCCTCGTCCACCTCCTCGGGGCCCGGCTCCACCGGTCCTGCCGGCGAGCCGTGGCGACGCACCCGGTTGGCCAGCGTCTCGGTCGAAAGGGCCGAGAGGACCAGTTGCCCGGTGTCCATGAACAGGACCGTCCGGGTCCTGTGGCCGGCCGTGGCATCCACCACCTGGCCCTGGCGCCGGCCCTCGCTGACCGCCCGCCGCACCGGGGCCGAATCGGGAACCACCGCCGCGAGGATCCGCCCTGAAGAGACGTAGTTGCCGTATCCGATCGGGATCAAGCCCATGGGTCGGGCCGCATTCTCGCCTCCCCAAGGGAATCCTCCCCCTGGCCGGCAGGGTGTCTGGGTGTGGTGCGGAGAAGGGCGGGGGATGATCGTCGACTCCATCACCCTGCGGGCGGCCTGCCTCGAGCTGGCCCCTCTCCTTGCAGGAGGCCTCCTGCAGAAGATCTCCCAGCTCGGTGAGCAGGACCTGGTCCTTCACTTCCGCCGGCCCGGGGTGACCCACCGCCTGTTGATCCGGTTGGCCCCCGACGACGCCCGGGTGGTCCTGGTGACGGGTCCGCTTTCTCCGGCCCGCGAGCCCTCGGCCTTCACGATGCTGATGCGCAAGCACCTTTCGGGGCTTCCCCTGCTGAAGGTGCACCAGAAAGGCATGGAGCGATCGGTCTGGATGGACTTCCAGGGCTGGTCCCTGGTGGTCGAGATCCCCGGACGCTCCAACAATGTCTTCCTGGTTGCCGAATCCGGGCGCCTGGCCGGGATGTTGAACCCCGAACGCGAGGGGTCTCGGAGACTCCGTCCAGGCCGGGACTACGCCGTCCCCCCCCGGCCGGACCGACCGGAGGCCCTGGAGGTCACCAGAGCCGATCTGCCCGCCCTGCTCCGCCCCGCGCTGGGTGAACCGGCTGCACGCGCCCTGGGCCGGGCGCTCTTCGGCCTGCCCCCCCAACAGTGCCGGTTCGCCTGCCGCCTGGCCGGCCTGGACCCCCTCGCGCCTCTGACCCGGGAGGCCCTGGACGCCCTGGCCGCAAGCTGGCCGGACTGGAAGAGCCGACTCGAGGCCGATGCCTTCGAACCGGTCCGGCTGCCCGGGGGCCGGGTCTCGCCCTGGCCCCTGGACGAGCCCGGCGAGGTCCGCTTCTCCAGCGTTCAGGAAGCCCTCCAGGAAGACTCCGGTCCCCCAGGCGTCCGGGACGAACGCTCCGAGCTGGAGGGCCTGGTCCGCCGCGCCCAGCGCAAGGCCCGCACGGTCCTGGAACGCCGCATGGAGGATCTGGAGCGCGCCCGACAAGCGGATTCGCGACGCCTGGCAGGTGAGCTCGTGCTGGCCCACTGCCACGAGATCCCTCGGGGAAGCGACCGGGTCTGCCTCCCCGACTGGGAGGGGCGAGAGATCGAGATCTCCCTGGATCCCTCCCGCTCCGCTGCCGAGAACGCCCAGCGCATGTTCCGCGAGTATCGGCGACTTCAGCGCGCCCAGAAGGCCTTGGAGGCCCCGCTGGCCCGGGTTCGCTCGGAGCTGGAGTTCATCGACGAGGTCCTGCTGGCCCTCCAGGACGCCTCCAGCGCCCAGGAGCTCGAGGAGATCCGTCAGATATGGCGCGAGGAGCGCCCCGGAGCGTCCGCCCGCCCCAAGCGCCGCATGCAGGCCCCCTCGCCGGGGCCGAGACGCTTCCGCCACGAGGGTCTGGCCATCCTGGTCGGCCGGAACCCCCGCCAGAACGAGAAGCTGACCCTGAAGGTGGCCAGCCGCGACGACCTGTGGTTCCACGCCCGGAACATCCCCGGAGCGCACGTGGTCCTGCGGACCGCCGGGCGGATCCCCACCGAAGAGACCCTGCGGGCCGCCGCCGTCCTGGCCGCCCGGTTCAGCCAGGCGGGTTCGGCCACCTCGGTCGAAGTGGTCTGCACCCCGATCCACAAGGTCAAGAAGCCCCCGGGAAGTCCGCCCGGAAAGGTGATCTACCGGGGCGAGCGCACCTTGCTGGTCGATCCTGCCGCCAGGGTCGAGGGCCTGGACACAGAAGAGGAGACCGGATGAGACATGTTCGAGCGATCGTGGGAATCCTGTTGACCCTGACCTTGCTGACGGCCTGCGGCCGAGCCCCCCAGACTCCGCCCCCCGGCCAGCCGACGGCTTCTCCGGCCCAGGGGACGGGAAGTCCCGTGCCCGCATTCACCCTGAAGGACGCGGAAGGCAAACCCGTCGGCTTCACCCCCGGAACCGACGCCCTCACGGTGCTGGAGGTCTGGGCCCCGACCTGGTTCGAGCAGTCTGACGAGCAGTTCCAGCGCCTGCAGGAGCTTCACGAACGCTTCGGCAATCGAGGGGTTCGGATTCTCTGCCTGGCCTACGAGACCGACCCGCCCCGGGTCCGCCAGGCCATCGCGGACCACGCCGCCCTCTTCGACGTGGCCCTGGGCGAGGAGGCCACCTTCGACATGTTGGAACTGCAGTCGCTGCCGACCACCTGGATCCTGGATCGCCAGGGAAGGCCCCTGCAGCGCCTGGAGGGCTTCCATCCCCTGGAGGTCCTCGAGAAGCACCTGGAAGAAGCCCTCTCCGGCCCGTCGGAAGAGTAGGACGTCACAGGGCCTGGGGACAGCCCTCTTGTCGCTGTCGTGCGAGCCAGGAGGCGGCAGCAAAGAAGTCCAGGCCGGCCTTGGCCAGGAAGAGAGCGGGCGGCTCGTCTTCACGGGTGAGCATCGCCAGCAGGAGATGTCCAGAATCGACCTTCCTCACGGAATCCTGCCGGGACAATTCGATTGCAGCCTCAATCATCTCCTTGCAGGCTCTCGACAGGATGGTCTCGCCCCGCGCCTGAGGCCGCCACGAGCTCCAGTGCCCTGCGGGAGAGTAGGTGTCCCCTGAGTGCGGGAAAGTGGGTGTCCATTGACATCTGTTGGTGAATACGTGGCCGGATATTCTTGCTCAGAGGTCAGGGATCACCGCCGGGCTGCCAATCCAGCGGGGGAGTGGATCATATCGAACGATCTCGCGGTGGATCATATCGTCCGATCGCTGACACTGACAGCCACGGTCTTCCGGGCGCCCGGGCCGGGGTGGGCCTTCGTGGCCGTCTGCGCCCTGGTCGGGCTGTGGATCCTGCCCCAGCTCCGCACCGGAGGAATGACCGTCACGCGGGAGGGCCTCCGTTCTCGCCGGCGCGGAGACCTGGTGCCCTGGGCAGATGTCCAGGAACTCAGGGGAACCGCAACGGCCTTGAAGCTCGTCACGCGCCAGGAGACCTTCACCCTCGCCCAGGCGGGTAGCCCGGAGCCCCTGGCCATGGTCCTGGCGGAACGGATCCAAGCGGCCCGAGGGGATGCGACGGACTGAACCTCAGGCGTGACCTGCGAGGCGCCCTGGATGGCGGCCAGGCCGGGGGCGATTCCGGAAGGCGCGACAGCTCGGGCACGCGCGTGCACATGAGCCTGCTGCCCGAGGAGGGCCTGACCTGGACCGAGGCCGAGTTGGCTCGGGCGGCGCAGGGGCGGGCGCCCCTGGATGACACG